>NZ_FOOG01000031.1 GCF_900113125.1 Halobacillus alkaliphilus
AATTTGAAAGGAGCTGTCCTTAGTACGAGAGGACCGGGATGGACACACCGCTGGTGTACCAGTTGTTCCGCCAGGAGCATCGCTGGGTAGCTACGTGTGGTCGGGATAAGTGCTGAAAGCATCTAAGCATGAAGCCCCCCTTGAGATGAGATTTCCCCTTACGCCAAGTAAGTAAGATCCCTCAGAGACGATGAGGTTGATAGGTCCGAGGTGGAAGCGTGGTGACACGTGGAGCTGACGGATACTAATGGATCGATGACTTATCTATCCTTTAAAAAAGAAGTCGGAAGAGACGTTCGCTTGTCCGATGGTTGAATGATTGCCTTATCCAGTTTTGAGGGTTTACAAAAAAACTTGTAATTTACCCTTGATTTTTTGCTCGAAAAACAATACAATATATCTTGTCCTTGAAAAAAAGGAAATAAGATCTGGTGGTGAAGGCGAAGAGGTCACACCTGTTCCCATGCCGAACACAGAAGTTAAGCTCTTCAGCGCCGATGGTAGTCGGGTCGATCCCCGTGAGAGTAGGACGCCGCCAGGTTTTACATTATTCCAACGTAGCTCAGTGGTAGAGCAATCGGCTGTTAACCGATCGGTCGTAGGTTCGAATCCTACCGTTGGAGCCATATTTTGGAGAGCTGTCCGAGCTGGCCGAAGGAGCACGATTGGAATTCGTGTAAACCGTTACCACGGTTTCGAGGGTTCGAATCCCTCGCTCTCCGCCATAAGTTCATTTTTCCACAATGGCCCGTTGGTCAAGTGGTTAAGACACCGCCCTTTCACGGCGGTAACACGGGTTCGAATCCCGTACGGGTCACCACTTCATATGGAGGATTAGCTCAGCTGGGAGAGCACTTGCCTTACAAGCAAGGGGTCGCAGGTTCGAACCCTGCATCCTCCACCATTACCGCAAGGTAACTCAATACTTTATGGGAATTATAAATCCCACATTATCGCGGGGTAGAGCAGTTCGGTAGCTCGTCGGGCTCATAACCCGGAGGTCGCAGGTTCAAATCCTGCCCCCGCAACCAATTTAAATTAATGAACTACGTCGAATTCATTTCTTCGTTCATTAATAATGGTAGAGTGCAACCAAATTATTTCAACTAACTACTTTGAATTATATCTTTGCTAGTTGGAAATCGGTAGTGCTGAAAAGTGCAACTAATTTAAATAATGGTCCGGTAGTTCAGTTGGTTAGAATGCCTGCCTGTCACGCAGGAGGTCGCGGGTTCGAGTCCCGTCCGGACCGCCATTTTCATACTTAGGCTATACATAAGATTCGGCTCGGTAGCTCAGTCGGTAGAGCAACGGACTGAAAATCCGTGTGTCGGCGGTTCGATTCCGTCCCGAGCCACCATTTTTTTAGCCGGCCTAGCTCAACTGGCAGAGCAACTGATTTGTAATCAGTAGGTTGGGGGTTCAAGTCCTCTGGCCGGCACCATTTGATGCTTATAGGCATATAACATGGAGGGATAGCGAAGTTGGCCAAACGCGGCGGACTGTAAATCCGCTCCCATCGGGTTCGTAGGTTCGAGTCCTACTCCCTCCACCATTTTAATTTAATCATTCAAATAGGGGTATAGTTTAATGGTAAAACTACGGTCTCCAAAACCGTCAATGTGGGTTCGATTCCTACTACCCCTGCTTTTTTCTATGGCGGTTGTGGCGAAGTGGTTAACGCACCGGATTGTGGTTCCGGCATTCGTGGGTTCGATTCCCATCAGCCGCCCCATTTATTTTCACTTTGGGCCATAGCCAAGCGGTAAGGCAACGGTTTTTGGTACCGTCATGCGCTGGTTCGAATCCAGCTGGCCCAGCCATTTTCCACTGCGGGAGTAGTTCAGTGGTAGAACACCACCTTGCCAAGGTGGGGGTCGCGGGTTCGAATCCCGTCTCCCGCTCCATACTATTTCAATCATAATTGAGTACATGTTAGAATAAACTAAAATACTACTGATCTTGTAATGGCGGCATAGCCAAGCGGTAAGGCAGAGGACTGCAACTCCTTTATCACCGGTTCGATTCCGGTTGCCGCCTCCAATGAGATTATGCCGGTGTGGCGGAATTGGCAGACGCGCACGACTCAAAATCGTGTTCCTTACGGAGTGCCGGTTCGACCCCGGCCACCGGTATTAAATATTAATGTAATGACGGCGTTATCCTCAAGAAGGATAACGCCGTTTTTCGTTTCACTAAGTAAGCATCTTCCGAACAGTGTCATAGTGTTGTCTATAGTCTTGTCTAGAGGGTTTTCTCATTCATATTATAGGGAAAGAGACAGGTAACTGTTTAATCTAGGAGGCAATTAATATGGCAAACGAATCTAAAGTAATCCATCACATTACAGACTACAATGAATTTAAAAATACTTGCTTAGACAATGATGGAATGGCTTTTCCTGAACTTGAAAAGATAATGTATGACTATATATTGAGTCAGCCTGCTGAAACGATGAAATTTCAGGAGTGTGTGATTAAAGAAGAGCCAGGCGAAAATGAAGAATTGAGAAAGGTCCATCTTACTTTTCGTGACTTTAACATGAATAATTATATTCGCTTATGGGGTTTTAAAAGTAATGCAGATGGCCGTGTTGTAGATATGAAGGTAGATGCTTTAGATCCTGAAACAAATGAAGTAGTGTACGAACGCCAGTTGTCATAGAAAAGGATGGGGCACTGAGCTTTACTTAGCTAACCTTTTAGATAATCATCTATCTAAACTGAATAAGCACATATTTTTTTAACCAATGTTAATAAGACATTGGTTTTTTTGTTAAATGAAGAAATGATTCGGTCAGAATGAATAATGTGAAGAGCAGGATCATTCACTACTTAGAGTTTCCTGTAAAAAATCAGTATGGTATTCGGATGCTCTGGAATTCATGATAGAATTTATGGTGATAAAGGAGGGTGTCCATTGCTCTATCTCATTTTATACATAGTCCAGTTTGGAATCATTTTGTACATATACCGCAAATGGGGGAGAGATGAGCCATACTTATTACTTAAGCTTCTTGGCTACTCGGTTATGGGAAGTTTTTCCTTCACGACTAACCAGTGGTCTCTTCCGTTAGGGTTTATCATTTTTCTAATGTTTTTTCGGGAGCCTGCGTGGAATCGGTTAGCGAAACGATATGCAGCATACTTAGGTCTGTTCCTCTACCTTACATCTTTAATCATTTCGCCTGTTCAAAATTATGTTTACGAATGGCCCCGTCACGTAGATGTCTCTCAAAGCCTGTCTGCATCTGAAGGTTTTGATTTTAACGAGCACTGGAATATGATCACTCATACATTTGGTGATATTCATAATCCGCGACTGCAGAGACTGGAAATGGAATTCACGGATGAGGGAGCTGTGGAGTCTCTATTCTATAATTTCAAGACAGTTGCTCAAGGAAACAGAGAAACCAATTATGCTGTGGAGCTGGACCTCAGTAAAAAAGAGTATGAAATTAGACGAAATCGTTATAAGAAGCAGAACCGTCAAGTTCATCACATGGGTCAGGACATGCACGGGAGGATTTCTCCTGAAGAATTTTTTAAGGTGATTAATGAAACGGGACTAGAGGCATTCACACAAAATAAGGATAGCCATTATTATTCGCTTTTTGCAGAAGGAGCGGTTCGCTCTTTGTCTGGAAGTACAGAGAACACGTTTATGGTAACCACTTCTGGTATAAGACCAGTGATGGAAGAACAGCTTCCTATAGACGCCATACGAATGACCGTTAATGGATTTAAAAACAGTGAGGAAGATCGCATTCAATTGAACGTGAACTATTACATTGAGCCTCGTGTAGTTTATATGGATTAATAAAAAAGCAGGAAACCAGACCAAGCGTCTGGTTTCCTGCTTTTCTATAAGGATACCTCTATGTGCTGAAACGTTTCTACATCAAACAATCCCATGTCCGTTAATTTCAAGGAAGGGATCACCGGCAGCGTTAAGAAGGATAAGGTAAGGAATGGATTGAAATCCTTCGTAAACCCTAAAGAAGGCAGAGTTTCTCCGATATGTTCGAGGCGCTCCTTGACAAATGGAAACGACTGATCAGACATCAATCCGGCAATCGGGAGGGGAAGGGACGATAAGACCGCTCCATTCTTAACAATTACAAGACCGCCATTGATTTCTTTTAACGTAGTAATGGCTTTCAATAGGTCTGGATCATTGGCGCCCAGGGCCACAATGTTGTGGGAGTCGTGAGCAATGGTCGTGGCGATCGCTCCATCTTTTAACCCGAAGCCTTTCACGATACCTACGCCAAGATGTCCGGTTTTTTTATGGCGCTCCACTACCGTTAATTTCAATTGATCTTTATCTGGCGAGGGAACGAAGAAGCCGTTTTCTGTCTCCACTTCCTCCACTAATTTATTAGTAAGAAGCTGGTTTGGATTGATTTTAATAATATGGGCTTGCTGTGCTTTGCTTATAGGTAGTTTAAGCTGTTCTTCTGTAAGGTTTGAAAAATGAACCGTCTCGGTAATAGGAGCCGCTTGTTTCTTTTTGTGAGCGTCATGAGGCGTGTAGGTCCCATTATGGCTGATGTGCCGGCCCTGTTTGTATACGTCACTAATTTTCACTTTTTCAAGGTCCTCGAGGAGTAAGAAATCGGCATCATAACCGGGAGCGATGGCCCCTTTACTTCTCAGACCATAGCATTCGGCTGCGTTTAAAGAAGCCATTTGTAAGGCAATTTGAGGTGATACTCCGTGTTGAATGGAAAGCCGGACATTATGGTCGATGCTTCCTTCCTCGATCAGTTCGTCCAGGTGTTTATCGTCAGTGCAGAATAGACAGCGCCGTGCATTATGGGCGGTGACTACCGGAATTAATGCGTTTAAATCTTTCGCGGCAGAGCCTTCACGGATCATTAGATACATACCTCGTCTCAGGCGTTCCAGCGCTTCTTCTTCTTTCGTACATTCGTGATCGGTGGTTATTCCGGCCGTGCGAAAGAGATTAACGGCATTGTTCTCCAGTCCGGCCAGGTGGCCGTCCAGCTTCCCGCCGTGCTGATGAATCATCGTGATTTTATCGAGAAGATTATCTTTTGTATGCAGGAGAGAGGGGTAGTCCATGACTTCCGCTAAACCAAGTACGCTCGGGTGGGTTACGTATTTTTCAAGGTCAGCGGCTGTCAGGTGAGCGCCTGAATGTTCGAACGGAGTAGCAGGGACACAAGAGGGAAGCATAAAGAAAACCTCTAAAGGAAGGTCCTCAGCATTCTCGAGCATGAATTGCAGACCTTCTTCTCCACTGACGTTGGCTATTTCGTGAGGGTCTGTGACCACCGTGGTAACTCCGTGAGGTACCACAACTTTAGCGTATTCACCCGGGGTGACCATGGAGGATTCAATATGGACATGTCCATCAATAAAGGAGGGGCAGACATACCGGTTGTTGGCGTCTATGATCTGGGCTGCTTCATTATAGTGTCCGATCCCGACAAACTTCCCATCAGATATAGCCACGTCTGCCTCGATCCATTCAAGATTGAAGACATCAAGGAGCTTACCATTTTTAATGATCATATCTGCTGGGATTTTCTTGCTTGCGATGTTCAGATCTTTCGTTAACTGTTCTTTAGCTGAGTTCATATATGATTTCTCCTTCCGTGTAATTCCTGATACATTTAAGGATGTAATGCGGTATCCACAGTTTATCTCCACCGCGCGGTAAGCAGATACGTTGAATAAAATAACCAAATTTATATGGGCATGTGAATTCGTTTCATGAGATAATAATTAATAGAGATTCTATAGGGCAGGGGTCACTTTGTCAACGTGAAGGTCAGGAGTTCAAACTTGCTCGCGTAAAAACAGGTGAAACCCATTCTCATTTTATACATTCTGGTTTAGTATTAGTAGAGATGAAACAATATAGTCCACTGGTAAAGGAAGGTATGTATGGCGATGACGGAAGATAACATCACGAGACTTCATATAAATGATACAGAATACATACTGGTTGGTACTGCGCATGTATCTAAACAAAGCGCGGATCAAGTCAAGCAGGTTATAGATGACGAACAGCCTGATTCTGTATGTGTGGAACTAGATGAACAGCGCTACCAATCGATTGTAAATGGTGATGCCTGGAAAGATACGGATATTTTTGCTGTGATTAAGCAGAAAAAGGCCTCCTTATTGTTAATGAACCTGGCTATTTCATCCTTTCAAAAGCGGATGGCTAAGCAATTTGGTATTCAGGCGGGTCAGGAAATGATCCAAGGGATTGAATCGGCGAAAGAGCATGATGCCGAGCTTGTGTTAGCTGACCGGAATATTCAGGTAACCTTTGCAAGAATCTGGGGAAATATCGGGTTTGGGGGCAAGGCCAAACTGTTAATGTCGATCGTCTACAGCATTTTTAGTAATGACACCATCTCCGAAGCGGAGCTTGAAAAGATGAAGACGCAGGATATGCTTGATGGCATGCTGAAGGATTTGACCGAGAACTTTCCTAAATTAAAAAAGCCGCTGATTGATGAGCGTGACCAGTATTTAGCTCAGAAAATTAAAGATGCACCCGGTCAGAAAGTGGTAGCGGTACTCGGAGCTGCTCACGTACCGGGTATTAAAGAAGCGATTTACAAAGAGCATGATTTAACTCAATTGAATAAGCGTCCTGCTAAGTCTCCGTGGCCGAAAATTATAGGCTGGAGCATTCCCATTTTAATTATATCCATCATTGTTTATACGTTTATGGCGAATCCGGAGGCTGGTACTCAGCAGACGATTAGCTGGGTATTATGGAATGGTACATTTTCTGCGATCGGCACAGCTGCTGCGCTGGCTCATCCAATTGCCGTGTTAGCCGCCTTCGTAGCTGCTCCAATTACATCGTTGAACCCGCTGATTGCGGCCGGATGGTTTGCCGGCATAGTCCAGGCATATTTTCGTAGACCAACGGTAGCCGAATTTGAAACCTTATCTGAAGATGTCTCGAGTCTGAAGGGATTCTGGCGTAACCGTGTCACTCGTATCCTGCTTGTGGTCCTGCTAGCAAATGTGGGCAGCTCTCTAGGCACATTTATAGGCGGGGCTGACGTTCTTCGACTGTTTTTTGAAAATCTATAAAGGAAATGCGTGACCTTTCTCATAGGTTACGCATTTTTTTTATAGGAAAAAGTGTACATTATATTCCTATGGTGGTACACTCTTGATATAATTCTGGGAATAATTCCATTAATTGGATTGTTTTGAATAAAAGTGTACCTTCAAGAGGAGGTTGAACCATTCAATAATGTCTGGATTTCAAGTACAGTGGTCATGTCCCTCATATTTCTAATTCCTATCGCCGGTGCCCGTGTTATGGATCATTTGGAAAAGAAGTACTTAATGAAAGTTCCGAAGAAATGGCTCGTTTCTTCTATTACTACGCTTACACTACTGCTTGAATTATCACTGACTTTCCTGGTCTCAACCCGAACAGGATTATCATTCATTGAATCTCATTTTACGATCGGTTTTTTGCTGTTTATTATGGTATGGTTCATGCAGTTGAATGAGTTTATGGGGAATCAGTATGCGAATGTGGACAACCAGGTTTTTGGAGACGGTAAAGATATCTACCGTGTGTCGATCTTTCAATTCAAAGTTAATCCAGTATCGATTGGAACGTTCATTTATTTTACAGCTGCCATACTGATTTCAATTGTAGCTTATACGTAAACTTAATAGGATTACCCGGCGAAGTTTCGACAAGGGAAGCTTCGCTTTTTATGTAACTCTTTAATAAATCGGCCGGTGATTATAAGATGGAAGCAGAATCTAACGAAGAAGGGAGGAGGTTCCATGTATCCATACATATTAATGATATTTGTTGTGCTATTCTATGCGGGTAATATTCTTACGGGGAAAGCAATGAATGACCTGCCGCCGTTTACCATCGCTTTTTTCCGGCTCGTCGTTGCCTTTATCTTTTTACTTCCGATTGGATTTAGAAGTGCGTGGAGAGCGAGAAAGACATTTCAGGAATACAAGGGCCCTTTTATAATCATGACGCTTACAGGAGTTACTTTTTTTAATACGTTTATTTATGGGGCGCTTCAATTCACCACAGCTTCCAATGTGTCCGTACTTGAAACGGTCATTCCTGTCGTCACAGTCGTATTAAGTGCTCTGATTGTAAAAGAAAAGCTGCCGCTGATCAAGTGGCTCGGAGTGATCCTTTCTTTTCTTGGAGCGGTATGGGTCGTCATGGATGGCCGACTATTTGAACTGTTCTCGTCTTCATGGAACGTCGGGGACGTCATTATGATAGGAGCCATCACCTGCTGGGCAGTCTACTCAGTTGTGGTGAAGCAGTACATGCACTTATTTCCGGCGTATGGGGTTCTCCTGGTAATGACTGGGGTGTCCGTGCTGATCCTTCTGCCTTTCGTTGCCGTTGAATGGACGCTTGGCAGTGTACCTTCCCTCGGCAAGGCTGAGTATTGGATGGGATTCTTATATTTAGGTGTGTTTCCCTCCGTTATTGCACTGGTGTTTTATAACCGGGCGGTGGAAAGGCTGGGAGCTTCCCTTGCATCTGTATTTTTAAATTTCTTACCGGTCGTCACAATGATCGGCGCCTATCTCTGGCTTGGGGAAACAATCAAACTACCGGAAATAGCAGGAGCCCTTCTAGTAATCGCAGGAGTAATTTTAACCACAAGATCAGGGAACAGAAAGAATAGAAAACCTGTAAATTATGAAAAATCTTTATAAAACTAGAAAAAAACTTGGTTATATATAGGTTAAGATAAGTGTTTACGTAGGCCGAACTTCCTTAAATTCTTTACATCAGATTAATAAAGAGAAAAAAATTTGACCGATCCTAGAAAAAGATCACAAGATGTGTCGAGAAAATCCTTCTTTCGAAAGCCATGATTTGCCCACTTTAGTTACAATTGTTTATTGTTGGTAAAATTGGTTTTGAGCGCTCTATATCAGGCAATGAAGAGGAGTGAACCATAAAAAATAAGGAGGTAATTTTATGTCTACTGCTCTTAGGGAAAGATTAACATCTTCCATGGAAAATTTGCGTACGGTTGCATCTCTTGAATTTACGGATGAAGTTTTTGAATCAGATAATTACCGCTCAGCAGAAGTGCTTACGGAAGACCTGCATAGTTTGTTTATTGTGAACATTCGTGAGCGGACAATGACCATTTTGACAATGACTGAAGAAATGGAAGTTACGAAAGAAACGTTGTTTACGGACAAGATTATTTCAATGAAAGAGCTGTTCAGTGAGTATAGCTTAAATCAAAACACGCCTCCTTGGAAACTTGAGCTTGTCCTGTTGGACGGGCGTACGGTAGAGGTGGAACCTGGATTATCTAAGCTTCATGATGAGAGCTACAAAGATCCGGAAATAGCCGGGGAAGTAGCTGAGGATTTTGAGAACTTCATAGCTGGATTGAAAAACACCTTGATTCTATAAAGCAAGAGGAGTCCTTAACGGGGCTCCTTTTTTTTTTGGAGAATGGAGGTTTTATAATTTTTCCGTATAAAAATGAGATAATGGGAGATTTTAAGAAATAAGACAGCTTAAACTCCTACTTTCTCTCCTAATGATCTTTCCCTTCATCGGCCCAGGGTCTATTGCACGCATGCTCACCGTCTGTCCAGGTAGGAGGTGAGAGTGATTTGGATACAAATGTGCTATTTGAACTTCTTAGACTATCCGTGGACGTACTAAACTTTCTGGCCTTTCTCTTGTTTTCGACGATATTTGTATTTAAATCGAAACAGCCATAGAGAATAATCATATCCTAATGGACCACTAGTGATAACTGGTGGTCATTTTATTTACTTTGGGGCTCTAATAAACGTGGTTGATTGATATGAGATTTCTAAAAGAATGATTGGTAAACTCCCGTTGAAAGTAAATACAACGTAATCAGGATCAGAACAGTGATAAGGAGGATAAATTGTTTCTTTGAGGCACTTACAACGAGAGCATTATTTGGATCGAATTTATAACTCCATAAGATGAGTCCGGTTAAAAACAGCATTCCGATACCGAGAAAGAGATTTATCATTAGATTCCCTCCTTTACATAGTGTACGAATTCAGAATATAAAAGTTTCAATTATCGGAATTATTAAAATAGTTAGGATGGACTAGTTTATTAATCTGGGAATCAGTATATAATGTTAAAAACCAACAGCGAGCACGACCTGCCTAACATCTTAATGTAAACAGAAGATAAATTTTTCGACAAAAATTCGTAAAAATCGTGTTGCATCGTTAAAATGTGATTGTTATAATGAAAAACGTACTCTTGATGAGGCGAAGAAATCCCATTCAATGCGGATGTAGTTTAGTGGTAAAACCTCAGCCACGAGCCTCTGCTTCACTGAGTGCACTGCGAGTTGTCTCGACGGATCCAACTTCTTCGAGTCTTCGAGCAGAGAAAGAGGCATGTTTGCCTACAGCCTGACGAAGCTAATGAATCTAATTTCATGCGGGTGTAGTTTAGTGGTAAAACCTCAGCCTTCCAAGCTGATGATGAGGGTTCGATTCCCTTCACCCGCTCCAATCACTTTTTTTGAAAGTGAACATGCTTTTATTTTATACTATGTGAACCAACGCAGTGTTTCGTTAATTGAGGTAACGAAGCATTGCGTTTTTTATTGAGGAAAAAAGGATACACCCTATAGTAGACTCAACCATAATAGGAGGATCCATGACAATGAAACAATTACAGCAGAAATTGAAACAAATAGACGGAAAAAGTTATAAAGGATATAAAGATATTCAAGGAAAGCACGCGTTTCAGAATTACGATGTATTTATGGATTATGTACAAGGTGATCCCTTTGCGGCACCTTCTAAAATAAGAATTCGAATTCCAAATGAAAAGCGTCCCATTAAAAAAGAATGGAAAGAGAGTAAAAGCCGCAAGATTTATGCAGAAGATCGTATGGCACGCGCAGTAGCGAAAGCCATTTCCAAAAACCATACAGATGTTAAAGGAACCGGGAAAAGCGGAATGGTTGCGGTGGATCGTCCGGGGCAGGAGATTCTGGACCGGGCCGCAGTTAATCTGAATCCAGAAGATATGACGGTCTGTCTCACGATTGGTCTCCCGGCTAATGGGCGCCGAATTAATGGAAAGGAAGCGGACAAGCTCTTCTTCAAAGTTATTCCTGAGATTATTCAGCATTCTGTCTTTTCCATTAAAGATGAGGAAATTGAAGCGGCCTGTCAATTGGCCGATCAGCATGAAGCGATTCAGGCAGAGATGAAGAAAAACAATTGGATTTCATTTGTAGCTGATGGAGCTGTCCTTCCTCGTGAGAGCGGAATCAGTGAGCGTCCAATGAAAGAAGCCGTGCCATTTCAAAGTCCAGAAGAAAACCGGGTTTCTTTTTCTATCCCTCATAGAGAGGAGCCGCTGACAGGTATGGCGGTGAAGAAAGGGATTGTATTGATCGTAGGCGGCGGTTATCATGGTAAAAGTACCCTGTTGAATGCCATGGAACGTGGCGTGTATCCTCATATCAAAGGGGACGGCAGAGAATACGTGATGACTGATCCTGCTGCCGTAAAAGTAAGAGCAGAAGACGGCAGGCAAGTAACAAGCGTGGACATTTCGCCATTTATCAAAAATCTTCCACATGGCACAGATACGACCCAGTTTTCAACGGAAAATGCCAGCGGAAGTACTTCTCAGGCGGCTAATGTCATTGAAGCACTGGAAGCCGGGGCTAAAACGCTGTTAATCGATGAAGATACAAGTGCGACGAACTTCATGATCCGTGATGAGCGGATGCAGGAGCTGGTTGTGAAAGAAAAAGAACCAATTACACCGTTTATAGATAAAATTAAGCAGATGCGTGATGATCTGGATGTTTCTACGATTCTCGTTATGGGCGGATCCGGCGACTATTTCCAGGTTGCCGATGATGTTCTAATGATGGATCAATATGTGCCCTATAATGTTACCGGTAAAGCGAAAGATATTGCCGGCAAGTACCCAAGCAGCCGAGCGACCACCGAGGATGATAAGTTCGGAGAGGTTCCGGCACGTGCTTTTTCAGCTTCCAGTCTTCAGACGAGAAAAGGGAAGAAAGAGAAGGTACAAGCCAAAGGAAAAACGACTATTCTTATGGGACAGACAGAAATTGATCTGGACGGAGTGGAGCAGCTCGTCGATCCATCACAGACACGTATGATTGCGGATGTTATTTTGCATTTAGATAAAAAAGGAAGTTTGAAAACAGAGCAATCGCTAAATGACCTGCTTGATCAGATTGAAAAGCAATTTGATGAGAAGGGACTGGCTTCGTTTGCTCCATTTAAAGATCAGCATCCTGGCGAAATTGCCCGCCCGCGCCGATTTGAAATAGCGGCAACGTTAAATAGAATAAGAACCGCGAAAGTAAAAGATATCAGATAGGAAGGAGGAGCCGCGATGGATTATCATGAGCTCAAGGAACAGGTGATTGCCTATAGTAAGGAAATTGGAATTGATAAGATTGGGTTCGCATCAGCCGATGTGTTTGGCGAGCTAAAAGCCAGGTTGAAGCGCCAGGAGGCACTTGGCTATCAGTCCGGATTTGAAAAAGGCGATGTAGATGAACGGACGGATCCCGGACGCTTGCTTCCAGGGGCTCAGTCGATCATTTCCATCGCGATGGCTTACCCTTCCAAAATGCACGACGCTCCTAAAAGCAGAAAAGGAGACCGGCGAGGGTTGTTCTGCAGGGCCTCCTGGGGCGAAGACTACCATACCGTTCTGCGTGACCGTCTTAACAAGCTGGGAGCTTATCTTCAGGAACTGTTTCCGGACGTGGAACTTAAATCGATGGTGGATACTGGTGAACTTTCCGACCGTGCTGTAGCAGAACGGGCAGGAATCGGTTTCAGTGGTAAGAATTGCGCTATCATTACTCCTGAGTTCGGATCATATGTATATTTAGCGGAACTTGTAACGAATATTCCATTTGCCCCTGATGAGCCTGTCCAGGAAGGCTGCGGGGATTGTAATATATGCGTGGATGCTTGTCCGACGGGTGCTTTAGTCCAGGGCGGTCAATTAAATGCCCAGCGCTGTATCGCTTTTCTGACACAGACGAAAGACTTTTTGCCAGATGAGTTCCGAAGTAAAATCGGTAACCGCCTATACGGCTGTGATACATGTCAGACGGTCTGTCCGATTAATAGAAAGAAAGATTTTCATCATCATGAGGAATTTGAACCAGATCCTGAGGTGGTCAAACCGAAACTGACACCGCTGTTGTCCATTTCAAACCGCCAGTTTAAAGAGAAATTCGGATTTATTTCCGGATCCTGGCGGGGCAAGAAACCAATTCAGCGAAATGCGATATTGGCCCTGGCTCATTACCGGGATGAGACTTCTATTAGTGAGTTAATTCGATTAATGAATGAAGACCCAAGGCCCGTCATTAGAGGAACTGCGGCCTGGGGACTTGGGAAAATCGGAACAGTGGATTGTTTTACGGCCATTAAGGATGCTATGATAAATGAGAAAGATGAACAAGTCATTTACGAGATGGAAAAAGGACTTCAATTCGAAAAAATATAATCAAATCTACTTTTCTTATGAATAAGGTTTTTGTATAATAGAAAAAACTGTAAAAGAAGGGATTAATACTATGAACCATAGGTCTTTTTTATATTATGATTCTTTTATGACTCCTCTCGGACCTATTACGGTTTTAGCGAATGATGAGGGAGTTTGTCGTATTGATTTCGGCGAATTTGAAGAACGTCATTCCGCCTTTCAATCCTGGAAAAAGAAGCACCTACTCAGAGGAGAATTCGTTTATGATCCTGAGCAGAAGTATGTCAGTCAGGCAAAAGAAGAGTTAAACGAATACTTTGATGGAAAAAGAACACGATTTTCGATTCCTTTAATTTGTTATGGAACAGATTTTCAACGAGGTGTTTGGAGAACACTGATTAATCAAATACCTTATGGCGAAACACGCTCCTATAAAGAAATTGCTTCCACGATGCTTTCTCCAAAGGCCATTCGAGCGGTCGGAGGGGCTGTGAACCAAAACCCATTTGCTATCGTTGTACCCTGTCACCGGGTGATCGGAAGTAACGGCAAGCTAGTAGGATACGCAGGCGGTCTCGAGAAGAAGCGTCACTTACTGGATTTTGAAAAACAACACACGGTCGTACCGTTTACGAACTAGTCGTCTCCTGCGGGAGGCGGCTTTTTTTGTATGGAGCGTCCCTTTTTTTCATAGGATGAAAGGAAGGGGGAAGGGTTATGCAGGAAACCAACCAGATACAGAATTATTGGGAAAAAATCATGAGCCGGTTATTGGAGCAGGAAGATGAAATGTGGCTTCATAAAAAGGTGAAGAATTTAGAGAGTCAGGGCATTCGGATTGAGCGGGCAACTTTCAGGATAAAGCCTTACCACAGATGTGCCTATGAGAGGCAGAGCACCCTGTGTTATATGCTCAGCCTTTCCCTTCTCCTAAAAGATCACCGGCATTTTTATTTAGAAGAAGGTATTTATGAGGGGAGGGTGCGGTTTGAGGGTGATAAGATCAAACATCATATAATACAAACTGAAACGATTTCTTCTGAGACAAATCCCTGTTTACCTGAGTTTGGCGATAAAGAAGCGAGACAGCGCGCCCCTTTTACATACAATCGCAGGGATGCGGTTCGCTATGCAGAAAGGTGGTGGGATTCATACAACCCTGCTTACCGTCATTTTGATGTGGACTGTACGAACTACATTTCGCAATGCCTAAGGGCTGGAGGAGCCCCGGTATGGGGAACCCCGAATCGCAGCAGAGGCTGGTGGTATAGCGGAAGCAATTGGAGTTATAGCTGGGCAGTCGCCCACGCGTTAAGATGGTATTTAAGCGGCGCAAGACAGGGTCTGACCGCTACAGAAGTATCGTCCGCTCATGAACTGTCACCTGGAGATGTGATCTGCTATGATTTCGAAGGGAACGGTCGTTTTGACCATAATACAATTGTTGTGAAAAAAAACAAGGATGGTATGCCGCTTGTTAATGCCCATACCTCAAACAGCCGGCATCGCTACTGGGCTTATGAAGATTCTACCGCTTATACCCCTTCTATCCAGTATAAATTCTTTCGGATTGGTGACTGATGGATATGGTATAATAGTCTAGTTGACTAAGATTAGACTGAGGTGAATGGAAATGCCGAACCATATTGTTTTGTTTCAACCTGAAATTCCTGC
The DNA here is from genome assembly GCF_900113125.1 of Halobacillus alkaliphilus. Lineage (GTDB taxonomy): Bacteria > Bacillota > Bacilli > Bacillales > Halobacillaceae > Halobacillus > Halobacillus alkaliphilus. The sequence goes on from NZ_FOOG01000031.1 coordinate 15,205, forward strand.
AAACACAGGAAACATCGCTCGTACATGTCTGGCTACGAATTCCGTACTTCATTTGATCCGTCCGCTAGGGTTTTCTACAGAGGACCGGATGCTGAAGCGGGCAGGGCTGGATTACTGGCATGACGTAACGATTCATTATCATGATTCAATTGAAGAATTATATAAGGCTTATCCTGAAGGGGATTATTATTATATAGAAAATTTCGGTACTAAATCGTATGTAGACTTCGATTTTGCGTCCCCTGAAAAAGATCTGTTTTTCGTTTTTGGACGTGAAAGTGATGGGATTCCGAATGAACTTCTCGAAGGCTTGGAAGATCGCTGTCTTCGTGTTCCAATGACGGGGAAAGTACGTTCTTTGAACCTTGCTAACACGGTGTCCATCATTCTATTTGAAACGCTTAGACAGCAGGGATTTCCCAACTTGATTAAATAAAACGACGGCGCTATGCGTCGTCGTTTTTGTTACCTGTTGTTTTATCTCTAGGGCTGGTTTCTAAGAAAAGCTCCCGATACTGGAAGACTTGATTTCAAGATATTGGTGTGCGGAAGGTCCTCCGGGGGACGATTTCGCTTTCCGTGGGCATGTGGTAAGCTTCCTCGGGCTTCACAGCCCTGCGGGATCTTACCGATCATGTTCATCCCACAGGAGTCTACATCGTCCCCCTCCGGACCTGGCCGAATCAGAAACTCGAAACCACTAAATCCCCTGTTTGCTTGGTGAGAATAAGCATGGGATAAGGAGTGTATTTTCATGCTAGAACGATGTAAAAACTTTCTGCTTAAATAGAGCCACCACATTTGAAATAGGCAAAGAAAAATCGCATCCGCTCACGGATGCGATTTTTTGGTGCTTATTTTTTAGGTCTGCCAGCTTTAACGTCGTATCCAGCAGCGAAGATGGACGTAAGATATGTGATACAAACAAGAATAATTAAAGTGATTTTCATGTATAGTCCTCCTTTAATCTGTCGAGACAAGCTATTCTAATCTGTATTATACCTTATTTAATAAAGGATGTGAATTGTAGGAAGTAAATTTCTACCTGATATAAGGCTGATGCCTATACATGCTATGGGTTAATTACATAGGTTGAAGAGTAGGTGAATAACTAAGGATAGAAGTGGAGGAATGAATATGAATCAATATCCGTATCAGTATCCCTATCCTGTCCAAGATGATTTTCGTGATGAGGATGAAAGATTTTTCTTCTTAGGGCCATTTGCGGGCGGTCTGTTGGGAGGATTTCTTGGTGGAGCAATTGCGCCTGGATTATACGGAGGTTTTGGAGGCGGCTATGGATATGGACCAGGTCCAGGTCCTTATCGACCTCCCTATTATGGAGGAGGTTACTACGGACGTCCGCCTTATGGTGGCTTCTGGTAAAATACAAATAAAAGGGAGACCTCCCACATCAGGAGGTCTCCCTTTTAAATTAAAAGTTTGTTGTGTCCAGAGTTTCACCTTGAGATTCATAGCCTTGCATATATTTAATGCGGCGCTGGGCGGAAGTGTTATTTACCTGCTCATCAGCATGGTAGGATGAACGTACCATTGGACCGGCTTCGCAGTGCTTAAATCCTTTCTCAAGAGCGATCTGTTTTAGCTCTTCAAACTCATCTGGATGATAATAGCGCTCAACGTTCAAATGTTTTTTCGTCGGCTGTAAATACTGGCCGATGGTCATAATGTCCACATTATGAGCGAGAAGGTCATCCATAGCTTCTACAATTTCTTCTTTGGTTTCTCCCAGACCGACCATTAAGCTTGACTTTGTCGGTGTATCCGGACGGATATCCTTTACACGCTGTAAAAGCTCTAAGGAGCGGTCATACATAGCACGGGCACGAACTTTTTTCGTCAACCGGCGTACGGTCTCTATATTGTGGTTGAAGATGTCAGGCTCTCCGCCCATCAGAGTATGTAAGCTCTCATAATCACCTTTCATATCAGATGGAAGAATTTCAACGGTACAGCCAGGAACACGGCGACGGATTGCTTTAACCGTCTCACCAAATACAGCAGCACCGCCGTCATTTAGGTCATCACGGGCTACGGCTGTTACTACCACATGCTTCAGTCCCATGATTTCTACAGATTCTGCCACACGTTCCGGCTCACCCCAGTCCAGTTCATTTGGAAGCCCGGTTTTAACGGCGCAGAAGCGGCAACCGCGCGTACACGTATCACCGAGGATCATGAAGGTGGCTGTTTTACGCTCACTCCAGCATTCGTGGATATTCGGGCAGCGGGCCTCTTCACAAACGGTGTTTAATTTTTTATCGCGCATTAGTTTCTTAAGTCCTGTATAGGATTTGTTTGTGTTAATTTTGATTTTCAGCCAATCGGGCTTTCTTACGTGTTCTTGATTCTTTGCCATAAGAATTCCACTCCTTTTTATCTGGAAAAATTCCATTCCTCTGTGCGATAGCGTTCTTCTGCAATTCTTTCTACTTCTTTCCACTGCTCATCGGAAAGTTCAAAAGGTTCTAAATGGATACCAAGCCCTGTTTCGAATCCTTCTTTAAAAGCTTCTTTCGTCTGATCAAATGTTATACGGCTGTCGATCAGTTGATTGATTGCTGCGGCTTTATCACCAAATGCGCGGCGAGCCCGTTCTTTTACGCGTTCATTCTTATAAATAAACATATCAAAAAGTTTCACATCATCTACATCAATTGGAATAGATCCATGTTGAAGTATTACACCCTTTTTCCTTGTCTGTGCACTTCCGGCAGCTTTCCTGCCTTCCACAATCAATTCATACCAGGAGGGCTCTTCAAAACACACGGCTGAACCGGTTGTATCTAACTTGCCCTCGGGAACGGCGAATTCAGCTTCAATACCGAGATTATGAAAACCTTCCAGAAGTCCTTTTGAAAGAACAAGATAAGCATCTTTCACGGAAGCTGGCATGTCCGGATGATCTTCGGAAACAATAACACTATACGTTAATTCCTTGTCATGAAGGACAGCACGGCCACCAGTCTGACGGCGAACGAGTTCAAAGCCATGACGTTCGACACCTTCCAGGTCAATTTTACCTTTGACCTTTTGGAAGTATCCCACTGAAAGACCTGCTGGTGCCCATCCGTAAAAGCGAAGTACTGGAGGGATTTCTCCTTGGCGATGCCAATTCATCAATGCTTCATCCAGAGCCATATTCATGGCTGGTGTACAATGACCAGAATCGACAAAGTACCATGTTTCCATTTTGCAGTCCTTCTTTCTATATGTAGTACTTTATTTGAGTAAAATGTTCATGAATCATTTTAACAAGGGTGGTGTATGGTGTCAAAATTTGCTAAACTATTTTTCTATGAATTTTTTGAATATATAATAGATTCTATTAAATTACAATATCCCTTTCTTCCTATAATTTCTCGGGTGCGTATTTCAAGACAATTGGGCCCTATGGTAAATAAGTATTGATCAAGGAATAACTCGCTTTCCACACTTTCTCCTACTCATTAAGGCCGAAAGGGGCCTCGAAACTTAGTCTCCAACTCTCCTCCCAATATAGTAAGCTCTATTAAGTGTGGTTGTTTTTTTTATTCGGCTTATGTCTCGAGTGTCTGGGTGATGGAATGAGACGAGTTGTTTCCGTAACCGTCCCACCCTTTTTTTTGGAAATGGACTTAATATGTCTCGAAATCAAGTCTTCAAGTAATGGAAGCTTATCAGTAAATCAACACTGAGGTTTAAGAGTGCCTATAAAAAATCAAAAATAACAAGTAACCTAATGAAAAAATCAAAAATATCCACTGTGAAGTATGGATATGCTTTACAATAGGAACAGGAGGGGTTCATCATGAGTCAATCTTTGCTATCTAGTATACTCTTTTTAATAAGTGCAGCTATTTGGGCGGTGCTTGCCATTTTTTATGATGAATTCCGGTGGTTGAATATTGGATTATTTATTTTATTTTTAGTAATAGGACTCTCCCATCGCCAAAGATATCTTAAAGAGAGAGATTATGAAGAGGACTGATCGTTCAGATCGGTTCTTTTTTTTGTGGAATTCTAATAAAGATAACCATACAGGTCCTTTCAGAATTGGTTGCAGCAGGAGAAGAAAGTTCTTAAGGAATCCTGTGAGAAAGTACTTTTCATCAGTGAAAGCAGGAACTGTGAGCGTAGTGCTGCTTGTCTTTAAGACACATGTTTTCTCTTATCTAAGCATAGGATGTATTAAATTTCGTCTATGATGACGGAGGAGGTCTCGCTAAGTGGATATATTGAAGAAGATACAAGACCACAGGGAACAAGCTGAAGAGTTAAAGTGGGAAGGTACATTCGCAGAATACTTAGAGCTATTAAAAGAACAACCGTATTTAGCACAATCCGCCCATTCCCGCGTTTATAATATGGTGAAAGATGCGGGTGTCGTGGAAGAACATGATCATAAGAAGTTCAAATTCTTTGATGATGACATTTACGGGTTGGACGAAGCTATGGAGAAACTCGTTGAAGAATACTTTCACCCGGCAGCCAGACGTCTTGACGTTAGAAAACGTATCCTTTTATTAATGGGTCCTGTCAGCGGCGGGAAATCCACGTTGGTCAACTTGTTAAAACGGGGACTTGAAAAGTATTCTTATACAGACAGAGGAGCCGTTTTTGCGATTAAAGGATGTCCCATGCATGAAGACCCGCTTCATTTAATTCCGAACCACATGAGAGAGGAATTCCATGAGCACTACGGCATCCGGATTGAAGGAAGTTTATCACCGTTAAACACAATGAGAGTAGAGAAGGAGTACAGCGGCCGGATTGAAGATGTTCTGGTAGAAAGGATCTTTTTCTCAGAGGATAAACGTACAGGCATTGGTACCTTCAGTCCATCCGATCCGAAATCTCAGGATATTGCGGATTTGACTGGATCGATCGACTTTTCCACTATTGCAAAATACGGTTCTGAATCCGATCCTCGTGCCTACCGTTTTGATGGGGAACTGAACAAAGCGAACCGCGGGATTATGGAGTTCCAGGAGATGCTGAAATGTGATGAGAAATTCTTGTGGCACCTGCTCAGCTTAACGCAGGAAGGAAACTTTAAAGCTGGCCGTTTTGCCTTAATTTCTGCCGATGAATTAATCATTGCCCATACCAACGAAGCAGAGTATCGTTCCTTTATCGCCAATAAAAAGAATGAAGCCCTGCACTCCCGAATGATCGTTATGCCTGTTCCGTATAATTTAAAAGTCAGTCAGGAAGAGCGTATCTATGAAAAGATGATTCGCGAGAGTGATATACGGGATGTGCATATTGCTCCTCATACTCTCCGTGTAGCAGCCATGTTTACAATCTTAACGAGATTGAAAGATTCTAAGAAAGCTTCTATTGATGTATTGAAGAAAATGAGATTGTATGACGGTGAAATTCTGGAAGGCTTCAGTGATGTAGATGTAGAAGAACTGAAAAAAGAGTTTTCAGATGAAGGCATGAGCGGAATTGATCCGCGTTATGTCATCAACCGTATTTCTTCCACGATTATTAAGAAAGAACTAACATCGATTAATGCGCTCGATGTGCTGAGATCTTTGAAAGATGGACTGAGCAGCCATGCATCGATTTCAAGTGACGATAAGGACCGCTACCTTGATTTCATCTCACTGGCAAGAAAAGAGTACGATGAGATTGCGAAGAAAGAAGTACAGAAAGCATTCGTCTATTCCTATGAAGAGTCTGCCATCACTCTCATGGATAACTATCTTGATAATGTAGAAGCGTACTGTAACAAAGCGAAGCTCAGGGATCCGCTCACCGGTGAAGAGTTAAATCCGGATGAACGCCTGATGCGTTCCATTGAAGAGCAAATCGGAGTGTCCGAGAATGCTAAGAAAGCGTTTCGTGAAGAAATCCTTATCCGTATTTCAGCTTACGCCCGTAAAGGCAAAAAGTTTGATTACCAGTCTCATGAGCGTTTGAGAGAAGCTATTCAGAAGAAACTGTTTGCTGACCTTAAAGATGTGGTCAAGATTACGACATCAACCAAAACACCGGATGAGCGCCAATTGAAGAAGATTAATGAAGTTGTCGCTACGCTTGTCGATGAACATGGGTATAATTCAAGTTCAGCCAATGAGCTGTTAAAATACGTGGGCAGTCTATTAAACCGATAGTAAAAATTATAAAATCCACCCTCCGCTTTTTCGTTCAGGAGGGTGGATTGCTTATGTTATAATGGCTTCAAAAAGAAATGCAGGTGAGAGGATGTCAAAAAGTTATTACGCCATTATCGATGTAGGTTCCAATACGATGCGTCTGGTTATTTATTTAAGAGAAAAAGGCGGGCGGCTTCGTGAAATTGAAAACGTAAAGGCAGTGGCCCGGCTGCGTAATCATTTGAAAAAGGACAACCGTCTTTCTGATGAAGGAATCCGAACCCTCTTGACCACACTGACAAGCTTTAAAGAAGTTGCTCAAAGCTATCAACTGGAAGAAATGGTCTGTGTAGCTACGGCAACGATTCGTCAGGCTTCCAACCAGGAAGAAATCACCGAAAAAGTATCTGAGCACACAGGGTTTGATATGAGAATTCTTTCTGAACATGAAGAAGCCTATTATGGATATTTAGCCGTTGTTAACTCCACGCCTCTGACTGAGGGGATTACAGTAGATATCGGCGGAGGCAGTACGGAGGTTACATACTTCAAAGATCGGGAGCTCGTGGAATCCCACAGTTTTCCGTTCGGAGCTCTCACGCTGCAGCAGGACTTTTTTAAGAAAGAGCTGCCTACGGATGATGAAATGTCGAATCTGCGTCAGTACTTAATCGAACAATTCAATACGCTGCCCTGGCTTCAAAAAAGAAAAGTTCCTTTGATTGGAATAGGCGGGGGCGCACGTAACCTTGTGCAGATTGATCAGAATCTTAAAGAGTACCCGCTCGCTGGTCTGCACCAATATAAAATGAAAGACAGCGATCTATCGTTTGTTAAAAACTATTTATTCACACTCCCAATGAAAAAACTGCAAAAGGTGGAAGGACTGTCGAAAGACCGCGCCGACATTATTCTGCCGGCAACGGAGGTTTTCCATTCTCTATATGACGTATCCCAATCAAGCGGATTTATTTTAAGCCGCAAGGGGTTAAGGGATGGCGTTTTCTATGAGCAGTTAACAAGAGGTATGGGGACGCATCTTTTTCCAAACGTACTGGAAGAAAGCATCCAGGAGCTTGTCACTGATTATGACTTAAGTGTGAAACAAATTAATCATGTGCAGCACCTTTCGAATGAGTTGTTCCATCAGCTCCACGAAAAAGGCATCGGCGGCTTGAGGAAGAAAGACTGGCAGGAAGTGAAGCGGGCGAGCTATGTTTTTAATCTGGGTGATTATATTGATAGTGAAGCCAGCTCACAGCACACCTTTTACCTGTTAGCCAACCGTACGATTGACGGTCTCATGCATATGGAGCGTCTACGCCTTGCTCTACTTGCTTCTTTCAAGAATAAGACGCTCTTCAAACAATTCCTTCATCCCTATAAAAAGTGGTTTCTTAAGGACGAGCGTAAAAAGCTCCGCATGTTAGGAGCGCTTCTTAAGTTCTGTTACTGCCTGGACAGTACGAGACGCCAGACCGTAGAAGATCTTGAATTAGCGGTTGATGGTGATGACCTGAATATGACCCTTTACTGTAAAGGGGAATGGATGCCGGAAGAGTATCAGGCGGAAAAACAGAAAAAACATTTAGAAAAATGCCTGAAGAAGAGTATTAATCTTTCATTTGTGGAAAAATAATATCGAAATGGAATAGAATGTTTGTTATTAATCCTCTGTTTACGAAAACTTAACATGTTATTAATGTGCCCTATAAAATGACGTACTAATGTGGACGTGAGAATACAATGTAAAGGGTGTGGAACATGTCGAAGAGCAACGAAATAATAGAGCTAGATAACCCTCTTTTTTATAATAATAGAGAACTAAGCTGGCTTGCTTTTAACGAACGCGTGTTAGAAGAAGCCATCGATACCGATAACCCTTTGCTGGAGCGGCTGAAGTTTTTAGCGATATGTTCTTCCAACCTGGATGAGTTTTTTATGGTGAGGGTAGCCGGTTTGAAAGACCAGGTGAAAGCCGGGTTTAACAAGCCTGAGAATAAAGCAGGTCTTACACCTAAACAACAGCTGGCTAAAATTGCGGATATTAATCACGACATCGTTGAAAAACAGTACGCGACATATCAAGCTATGAAACCGGAATTGGAGAAAGAAGATATATCCATTCTATCCATTGAAGATTTAACGAAAGAGGAGATTAATAATCTGGAAACGTATTTCAATGAAGAAATTTTTCCTGTATTAACTCCTATGGCTGTAGATGCCTATCGTCCTTTTCCAATGCTTTTAAATAAGTCTATTAACCTGGCTGTAGTCATTCAGGATGCGCTTGATCCTCACGATAATGAAACCAAAACGGCCATCGTGCAAGTACCTGCCGTATTGGATCGATTTGTGCAGGTGGAGCATGATAAAAAGTATCAGTACATTCTGCTTGAAGAAATTATCAGCCATTTTATTAACAAGCTTTTCAAAGGATATCAAGTAAAATCGATTACAGAGTTCCGAATCACGAGGAATGCGGATATGACGATTCACGAGGAAGGAGCACGGGACCTTCTGAAGGAAATCGAAAAAGAATTAAGAAAAAGAAAATGGGGAGCGGCCGTCAGACTTGAAGTGAGAAGCGGAAAGTATGATGACAAGGTCATTCGTTTCTTGTTAAGCGTACTTGAAATTCACAAAGATGATCTGTATATTACAAATGGTCCGCTTGATCTTACATTCTTATTTAAATTTCATAAGACATTCTCTGAGATTAAGGATCATTTAATGTATGAAACCTTAATGCCTCAACCCCCTCGAGATTTAGAAGGGGAAGAAGACATATTTGAAGCGGCTTCACACCGTGATCTATTTCTGCACCATCCCTACGAATCGTTTGAACCAGTGGTTGATTTCGTCTCAGAAGCTGCAGATGACCCCTACGTACTTGCAATTAAACAAACGCTTTACCGGGTCAGTGGGGATTCCCCGATCATCGACGCTTTGAAACGGGCAGCAGAACAAGGGAAGCAAGTGACTGTGCTGGTAGAATTGAAAGCCCGATTTGATGAGGAAAATAATGTTCAATGGGCTAAGGAACTTGAAAAAGCAGGGTGCCACGTGATTTATGGCATGACCTATTTGAAGACGCACAGCAAGATCACTCTGGTGGTAAGAAAGAAGAAAGATAAAATAGAGCGTTTCGTTCATTTGGGAACAGGGAACTATAATGATCAGACAGCATCCTTATACACGGACATGGGGATTATTACATCGAAACGTAAATTTGGTATTGATGCTACAGATTTCTTCAACTATTTAAGCGGCTTTACAGAAAAGCCGAAGTATCATCATATTTCCATGGCTCCGTTTGATATTCGCAATGACTTTATCCGTTATATTAATAATGAAATCCGTTTCCAGAAACAGCACGGGAACGGCCGGATTATTGCTAAGATGAATTCGTTAACGGATAAGAATTTAATAATGAAGCTCTATGAGGCCTCACAGGCAGGCGTTCAGATTGATTTAATCGTGCGCGGAATCTGCTGTCTGCGTCCTGGTATTAAAGGGATTAGCGAAAACATCCGCGTAATTAGTATTGTCGGACGTTTCTTAGAGCACAGCCGCATTTATTACTTCCACCATAATGGTGATGATCGAGTGTTTTTGTCCTCCGCCGATATGATGACGAGAAACATGGTAAAACGTGTGGAGCTTTTATTCCCAATTCACGAGCCTGGAGTGAAAAGCCGTTTGCAAAGGATTCTATCCGTCATGCTAAGTGACAATGTAAAGGCCAGGGAACAGCAGAACGATGGAACATACCGTTATGTTGAAGCTCCCAAAGGTGCCGAACGAATCAACAGTCAAATGAAACTTTATGACATGGCATACCGCGTTCTCGAAGACGAAGAGTGACAAATTCATATCACTTTACTGGTAAAAAGTGAAAAAGGCGTACCAAAGGGTGCGTCTTTCTTGTTATAATGTAAATGTTGTTAATTAAAAAAATAACCGAATTTTGTTGAATACTTACGCGTTTCAATTCTATAATGGTATTTGGACTTGGAAACGTTTTCGAAGAAATTACATCCAACAACTACTTGGGGGTATTACACGTGTCTAATCAAGGCTCCAATGAAAGATTCTGGGAAAAATTCCACGGCCCCAACATGGGCTATGTTGAAGAACAGTACGAACTATACGAACAAGACCCTTCTGCTGTCGATGCTTCATTAAAAGAATTATTCGATGAGCATGGGGCACCTGAATGGATGAAAGAGGATCCGTCTGCACAGAGCACCGGTGTATCTTCATCTGCAGAAGTGGATATTGCAAAAGTTACCTCAGCACTAAAACTTGTTGAGGCTATTCGTCGTCATGGGCATCTGCGAGCTAATATTTACGCAGTAGGAAGTGATGAGCGGCCGAGTACCAATCTTCTGGATATTGAAACCTACGGCCTGACTGAAAAGGACTTAGAGAATATCCCGGCGAATTGGGTATGGCCGGACTCACCGCTGCGGCTAGATAATGCCCTGCAGGTCGTCAGGACTTTAAAAGAAAAATATGCAGGCACCACTTCTTTTGAATTTGGTCACGTTAATAATGAAGAAGAGCGGAAATGGCTGGTGGAGAAGGTTGATACTGGCTCCTTCCATGTTTCCTTTTCCAATGAAGAAAAGAAACAGCTTTTGCGGCGTTTGGCGCAAGTCGAAGGCTTCGAAAACTTCCTGGCTAAGACTTTCGTTGCCCAGAAGCGTTTTTCCATCGAGGGTCTGGACGTCATGGTCCCGATGCTTGATCATATGATTCAGTCGGCTTCTACCGATAAAATCAAGAATATTATGATGGGGATGGCACACAGAGGGCGCTTAAATGTGCTCGCTCATACGCTAGGAAAGCCTTACGATCGAATTTTCTCTGAATTCCATCATTCCCCCGATAAAGAGCTGATCCCTTCTGAAGGGTCTACAGGCATTAATTATGGCTGGACCGGAGATGTGAAGTATCACTTTGGTGCCCGGAGAGAAATCGGGAACGGAGAACAGTCAGCGACACGGGTCACGTTGAGCCATAACCCTTCTCACCTTGAATACGTAAATCCAGTCGTGGAAGGCTTCACGAGAGCAGCCCAGGACGACCGCTCTAAAGCTGGATATGCAGAAATGGATGAAGACGAAGCGTTTGGTCTTCTCATTCATGGAGATGCTGCTTTTATTGGTGAAGGTGTCGTAGCTGAGACCCTAAACATGAGTGATCTGCCGGGATATCGTACAGGTGGAACGATTCATATTATTGCCAACAACCTTGTAGGTTTCACAACCAACCGGGAAAAGGGACGCTCTACTCGTTATGCGAGTGATCTCGCTAAAGGATTTGAAATCCCTGTTGTACACGTAAATGCTGATGATCCACTCGCGTGTATGTCAGCGATGGCGCTTGCTTATGAATATCGTCAGACCTTCCATAAAGACATCTTAATCGACTTAGTTGGTTATCGACGCTTCGGACACAATGAAATGGACGAACCGCGTGCCACTCAGCCCCGTCTTTATAGTGAAATTGATGATCATCCGACGGTGGCTTCTATTTATGAAGAGCAGCTTCGTAAGGAATCCGTTGTTGAAGACGGCACACTTAAAGATATGAAAGATGAAATTGAAAGTGAATTGCGTGATGTGTACAACAACATGAGCGAACATGAAACCACTACACCGGACGTGCATGAACGTCCAAGCGGTGTTGAGCGTACGCTGGATGAAATTGAGACTGCGGTTGATATAGATCGGCTGCGCTCCTTAAATGAGGGAATGCTTAAACGTCCAGAAGGTTTCAATGGATTTAAGAAACTGGAAAAAATTCTTCAGCGCCGCAGTAAAATGCTTGAAGACGGTCAAAAAGTTGATTGGGCTACTGCAGAAGCCCTGGCTTTCGCGTCTATATTGGAAGAAGGAAGACCGATCCGTATCACGGGTCAGGACACAGAGCGTGGAACTTTTGCTCACCGTCACATGGTTCTGCATGATGTGGATACAGGAGAAACCTATTGTCCGCTTCACGGTTTAGAGCAGGCCAATGCTTCGTTTGATATTCACAACAGTCCGCTTTCCGAGGCCGGAGTACTTGGTTTTGAATACGGCTACAGTGTCCAGGCTCCAGAAACTTTAGTCCTATGGGAAGCTCAGTTCGGAGACTTCGCTAACGCGGGACAGGTTATTTTCGACCAGTTTATTGCGGCAGGCCGAGCTAAATGGGGAGAAAAATCCAATATGGTATTCCTCCTGCCGCACGGATATGAAGGACAGGGACCGGAACACTCCAGTGCCCGTCTCGAGCGCTTCCTTCAGTTGGCTGCAGAGAACAACTGGACGGTAGGCAATGTGACCTCTTCTGCGCAGTATTTTCATTTGCTGCGTCGTCAGGCTGCCATCAGTAATGAAGAAGAAGCAAGACCGCTTGTTTTAATGACACCGAAAAGTCTTCTTCGTAATCAGAGAGTGGCGGTGGAAGGAAGCACCTTCAGTGAAGGTAAATTCCAGCCGATCATGAGACAACCTGGTTTGACTAAGGAAGACGATAAAGCGAGAGAAAAAGTAAAAACCTTGCTTCTTGGAAGTGGGAAAATTATGGTGGATATAGAAGATACGGTAGAAAAAGCAGAAGATCATTCGTTTGAAACGATCGATGCTGTCCGTATTGAACAAATCTATCCATTCCCAAGACAAAGATTAAAAGATATCCTTGAAACGTATCCGAATTTAGAGGAGCTCGTTTGGGTTCAAGAAGAACCTCAAAACATGGGAAGCTGGTACTTTGTAGAAGGTATCCTGCACAAACTGCTTACAGGCAGTCAGATTCACCGCTACGTAGGAAGACCGCATCGTGCGTCTCCTTCCGTGGGCGAACCAAACATTCATAAAACCGAGCAAAACCGTATAATCCATGAAGCGCTACAGATGTCTAAAGGAGGAAAATCAAATGAAGGAAATTAAAGTTCCTGAATTAGCCGAATCCATTACAGAAGGTACGATTGCCGAATGGCTGGTCCAAAAAGGAGATCAGGTTGAGAAAGGCGATCCTATACTTGAACTCGAGACAGATAAAGTAAACGTTGAAGTAAACGCAGATGCAAGCGGTGTTATTTCGGAACTTCTAAAAGAAGCTGGAGATGACGTAGAAGTAGGAGACGTTATCGCTAAAGTTGATGAAAACGGAGAAGCCGGAGGCAGCTCGGAAGAGGAATCTTCCAATGAAGAAGAACAGAAAGAATCTTCTGAGGAGAACAAGCAAGCCGAAGAAGATAAAGAACAACAGCAAGAAACAGAGGATTCCAAACAAAAAGAAGAATCTAAATCCGATCAGGATCAAGGTTCAAATGATGACGACAAAAAAGAAGTCATTGCTACTCCAGCGGCTCGTAAACGAGCGCGTGAGCTTGGAATCAACCTGAGTGAGATTTCTGCAAGAGATCCACTTGGCCGCATCCGTCCGGAAGATGTAGAAGAAGCGGCTCAAGGCGGAGGCAAGCAGGAACAGAAACAGGAACCTAAGCAGGAACAGAAAAAAGAAGCACCTAAAAAAGAGAAAAAATCAGAACAGAATAGTGAAAAAACAGAGTTTGAAAAGCCGGTGGAACGAGTTAAAATGTCCCGTCGCCGTCAAACAATTGCGAAGCGTCTCGTAGAAGTACAACAAACTTCCGCGATGCTTACCACTTTCAATGAAGTCGATATGACGAATGTGATGAACCTTAGAAGCCAGCGCAAAGAATCCTTCCAGAAGAAACACGATATTAAATTAGGATTCATGTCTTTCTTTACGAAAGCTGTGGTAGGCGCACTGAAAGAGTTCCCTCTAATCAATGCGGAAATCCAGGGCAATGAAATTGTGATGAAGAAATTCTATGATATTGGTATGGCTGTATCTACGGAAGAAGGTCTCGTAGTTCCAGTTGTCCGCGATGCGGATCGTCTGGATTTCGCAGGAATTGAAAAAGGAATTGCTGACGTGGCAACGAAAGCCCGCAATAAGGAACTTCAGTTAGAAGATCTGCAGGGTGGTTCCTTTACGATTACAAACGGCGGTATTTTCGGTTCCATGCTTTCAACGCCGATCCTAAATTCTCCGCAAGTCGGTATCCTGGGTCTGCACAATATTGAAAAGCGTCCAAAGGTTATGCCTGACGACACTATTCAAGCCCGCCCTATGATGTACATTGCTCTTTCATACGATCACCGGATCGTAGACGGTAAAGAAGCTGTACAGTTCCTGAAGAGAATTAAAGAAATGATTGAAGATCCTTATGATTTATTACTAGAAGGATAAACTTATCACCCGCCGGGAATAATTCCTGGCGGGTTTTTTGTGACAAAGTGAAACATTTACGTTAGGATAAACGTATATTCACGTAATAATTAATAAAAAGGATTGGAACCATGGCCATTATAATAGAATTATTTGACGGATCATTCGATTTACTATTCTTGTCTTTATATATCACATTGCTGGCCGGTATAGCTTTTGAATCCATGTGGACTCATATGGTCTCAGGAAGTTCTTTATGGCTGCAATCGCGCCACGTTTTTCTGGGGAAGGATACAAAAGCATTCTCGCTACAAGAAACATCTGTTTCAATCACTCATGGATTGATTCATTGGATACAACGGACAGTAGCCAGAAAAGAAGACGATGGAGACGATGATCACTACCTCTTTGTTCGTGCCTGAAGATACGAATAAAGAGGAGGACTAATATTGAAAAAATGGATAAGTTTATTTTTGATCAGCACAATTTCTTTAACGGGATGTGCACCGAAGGAAAGCGGAGGAGGGTTCTTCAGCCAATACTTTGTGGAGCCCTTCATTGAGGCGATCACCTTCATTGCAGAGTTATTTGGAGAAAATTATGGCATAGCGATTATTTTAATTACCCTTGCGCTTAGAGTGGTTATTATGCCGTTTATGTTGAAAACGTTTAAAAATAGTCAGGACATGCGTGGGAAAATGGATGCGGTGAAACCTGAGCTGAATGATCTTCAAAGCCGATTAAAGCAAGCGTCCAGCCAGGAGGATAAGAAAAAGATTCAGAGCGAAATGATGGAATTGTACCGGACCAATGAAATTAACCCGCTAAACATGGGATGTCTGCCGATCGTCTTACAGATTCCGATCTTTGCTGGAATCTATTATGCGATTCGAAGCTCTGAAGAAATCGCAACCCACTCATTCTTGTGGTTTGATTTGGGGCAGACTGATCTAACTATGGCTGTTATTGCGGGTGTTCTTTATTTCATTCAATATAGAGTGTCTCTTATTGGAATGCCGGAAGAACAACGAAAGCAGATGAAATGGATGGGCTTGTTATCTCCCGTCATGATTCTGTTTATATCCATTTCCTCGCCCTCAGCTCTGCCTCTCTATTGGGCAGCAGGAGGAGCTTTTCTGGTGATTCAAACACTGGTTTCCAAAAAACTTTATACAACCTGATGGTGGCAAATAAAGTCCTGTACAGTTTCTGTGCGGGGCTTTTTTTCTTGCAGACTACTCTAAAACAAGGCTAAATAACCAAAAAATTCACACATATTTTATTATGTTTCATCCATTCACGTGGACCTGCATACGATAGAGTAATACTCGGTTAGGAGGGAGAAAAACATGGATGAAGAGAAGAGTTTCGTAATCGCCGAAGACGACTGGTCCCTCCATCGGAAAGGCTACGACGATCAGAGGCGACATCAGGAAAAAGTTAAAGATGCGATGAATAAACAATTGCCGGATTTGATTACCGAAGAAAATATTGTAATGTCGAATGGAAGACGTGTCGTCAAGATACCAATACGTTCGCTTGATGAATATAAAATTCGTTACAATCATGAGAAGAACAAGCATGCAGGACAAGGCGATGGGGATAGTGAAATTGGTGATGTGGTAGCTCAGGCGCCGCAATCCAAAGGAAAGCCTGGTCAAGGAGAAGGTGCCGGCGATCAAGCTGGCGAAGATTTCTATGAAGCTGAAATATCACTGGCAGAGCTCGAGGAAGCATTTTTCAAAGAGCTGACGCTGCCGAACCTCGATGAAAAAGAAAAGGATAACATTATTCAGACAGACATTGAATTTAGTGATATCCGTAAAACAGGTTTAACAGGTAATATTGATAAGAAAAGAACGATGTTAGAAGCCTATAAGCGGAACGCTCTAGGAGGGGAAGCTTCGTTTAACCCCATCTTTCCGGAAGATATACGCTACAAAACCTGGAATGATAAAACGAAACCTGAATCAAAAGCGGTTGTTATTGCGATGATGGATACAAGTGGTTCCATGGGTCAATGGGAAAAGTACATGGCCAGAAGCTTCTTTTTCTGGATGAACCGTTTCTTAAGCAAAAATTATGAGACGGTGGATGTGGAATTCGTAGCTCACCATACGCAGGCTAAAGTGGTTAGTGAAGAAGACTTCTTTTCTAAAGGGGAAAGCGGAGGAACAATTTGTTCGTCAGCCTACCGGAAAGCTCTGGAGTTAATTGAAACTAAATACTCACCGGATCGTTATAATATCTACCCGTTCCACTTTTCAGATGGAGATAATCTAACGTCCGACAACAAACGCTGTTTAGCTTTAATTGAAGAGCTGCTGGAAGTTTCTCAGATGTTTGGCTATGGAGAAGTAAACCAGTACAATCGGTCATCTAGTTTGATGCAGGCGTATAAAGCGATTGACCATCCTAAGTTCCGTTATTACATTTTGAGAAGAAAAGCCGATGTATTTCATGCAATGAAACAATTCTTTAGCGAAGCGAGTCCAGAAGAAGTCGTGAATTAAAAAAAGAGCCAGGTAAAGGCTAATCCTTACCTGGCTCTTTTGATTGTGCCTCTGTACAAATTTCGATTGTACTAGGGGGAGAGGCATAGTAGAATTGTTTTTATATATAAGCTGTCCTGCACTAATAACTGAACAGATGATTCAGTCATACAAGAAGCTGATACATGAACACACAATGGTGTTTTAACATAAGAGGATTATTGCGCTAAAGGGCCGTATACTTTAAGACTCAGTTTCGAGATAAGTTGGGTCCGTTACTCAATGTGGAAGAGGGCTGGTGGGGAAATAACTCGTCTTGTTCCATCACCCAGACACTCGAGACATAAGCCGTTCATCAACGGACGGAAAAACCACCCTCCTTTTGATGCTCGGCTTATGCTGGTCGTGTCTTTCGGGGTGATTCCACATTTGAACACTTTCCTATGGGGGAACGGTGAGCTTCCTCGCTCGTTTCACTCCCTGCGGGATCTCACCTAGTCCCTTCTCCCATGGGAGTCTCGTCATTTCCCCACCAACCCAGCCGAGTGAGAATAACGGACGCTTTTATAAGAGAGAATGCTCTCCTTCTTAATTGGTCCTAAATGCTTTTATACAGGCTATTTCACATCTTATAGCATGAAAATAGCCTCATGATTATATGCTTTTTTCTCATCAACCCCTCGAAGTCTTTAATGGTTTCGAGTTTCTGATTCGGCAAGGTCCGTAGGGGGACGATGTAGACTCCTGCGGGATGAACATGATCGGTGAGATCCCGCAGGGCTGTTAAGCCCGAGGAAGCTCAGCACAGAAGAGGTTCGACTAAGAACGCCACCTCGTGTGGCAACGTCGAACGACCCTGCGTCGTGCAGGGCCGGAAAGCGAAATCGTCCCCCGCAGGACTTTCCGCTCAACGAATATCTCGAAATCAAGTCTTCAAGTAATGGGAGCTATTCTGAATTTATGAATAAGAAAATAGAGCAGGGGTTCCTGGCTGCTGATAATAGTATGTTTTGTGCACGTGAGAGGAGCGGATAGGATGGATGAGAACCACTACGAGTGGCAGCAAGAAGAGAAAAGAATAGAGAATATTAAACGAATATTATCAGAGAAAAAGAATGAATTAATGGAAAATAACAAAGAATTGATGGGAGATATACTGGAACTGCGTCAAGGGTTTTGGGATGATGTTACCGTCAATATGGATGAACCGGACGAAGCGATTGAAACATACGCGAGTATTAAACAGCAAGCTGAACTATTGTCAGAGCGGGAGAGAAGCTACGGGCAGTTTAATAAACTAGTGAAGCTTTACGAGCGGCAGGAGGATTCCCCCTATTTCGGAAGAATCGATTTCCAGGAAGAAGACGGAGAGATAGAGTCTATATATATAGGCATTGGTTCATTGATGGATAAGAACAAAGAAGACTTTCTGATTTATGATTGGCGGGCACCTGTATCGAGCATGTATTACGATTATGCTCCCGGACCAGTCCAATATGAAACTCCTGTGGGTGAAGTGACCGGGGAGATGAAGCTGAAGAGACAATTCATTATCCGGCGCGGCTCTCTTCAAGGAATGTTTGATACAGGATTGACGATTGGAGACGAACTGCTCCAGCACGTACTTGGCGGAAATGCCACCTCCCATATGAAAAGTATAGTAGCTACGATTCAAAAAGAACAAAATCAAATTATAAGATATGATAAGAATAAAATGCTGATCGTGCAGGGAGCAGCTGGGAGCGGAAAGACCTCAGCAGCCATGCAGCGCATTGCGTACCTGCTCTATCGATACCGGACGTCTATAAGTGCAGATCAAATTTTATTATTTTCACCCAACCACATGTTTATCAGTTATGTGGCTTCGGTCCTTCCTGAACTTGGGGAGGATAACATGCGGCAAATAACATTCCAGGAATATGCGGCTGGACGTCTGGATCGGGATTTTAAGCTGGAAAGTCCATTTGAACAGCTGGAATACTTGTTGTCTGATCGAGACAGCCAGAGGCTTGAAAAAAGAGTGGCAGCAATTCGTTTCAAATCAGCATTGGAGTATAAGAATCTGCTGGATGATTACGTAAAAGGATTAACTGAGAAAGGGATGAAGTTTAGGAACATCACCTTTCGAGGGCAAACAATCGTAAGTGCTGAAGAGATTCACCGATACTTTTATAATCTCACAGGCCGTATTCCTAACCGGATAGAAAGCGTCAAAGTGTGGCTGCTTGATCAACTGGATGCTTTCCAATTAAAAGAACAGGATAAAGATTGGCCGGTCGAAGAAGCTGCTTTTTTAGCGAAGCATGAATATGCTGAAGCGTTTAATGAACTTGAGGAGCATAAAGAATTTAACGAAGACACTTTCGATGATTTTGACAGGGAGCAGAAGCTGCTTGTAAAAAGAATCGTGGAAAGAAAAGTGCGGCCTTTAAAGAAAAAGATCGAACAGTTAAAGTTTATTAAGCTAAGAAGACTGTATGAACAGATGTTTGATACTGTATCCGTTCCTGCAGAGTTGAGTGAAGAAGATTGGAAAGATATTGGACTTGAAACGAAAAAAGCGCTGAACAACAAATATTTATATGCTGAGGATGTTACACCTTTTCTGTACTTACAGGATCAAGTTGAGGGCAGAAGTGTTAATACAGTTATTCGGCATCTATTTATTGATGAGGCACAGGATTATTCACCGTTTCAAATTGAGTTTATCAAGCAATTATTTCCGAATGCACGCTTCAACCTGCTCGGCGATTATAACCAGGCGATCCATAATCTTTATACTAAAGATCCGAGTTTATTGGAAGAAGGGGACGAATTAGAAGAAGATCTGAAGGTGGAACATTTGTATTTAATGCGGAGTTACCGTTCCACTAAACCGATTGTTGAGTTTACGAAGCACCTGCTTCCTGATGGGGAAAAGATTGAAGCGTTTAATCGTGAGGGACAGAAGCCTCGTGTCCATAAGAAAGACAACGAGGATGAACTGATCAAAACTATGCAGGAGACAATATTAAGCAGGCAGAAGGAAGGTCACGAAACCATTGCACTTCTGACCCGAACAAAACAAGAGGCGAAAAATTTACATGAGCGCATAGGCGAGAAATTCTCGGCCAGATTGATTTATAAAGAATCACAATCCTTTGAAAAAGGTATTCTCATTCTTCCTGGATATCTAGCTAAAGGAATTGAATTTGATGCCGTGATGTTACCAGAAGTGTCCAGTGCGACTTATAATAAAGAGGAAGAACGGAAACTATTATATACAGCAGCAACAAGAGCCATGCACGAATTGGATTTATTTTATACAGGAGTAATGAGTCCATTGCTTCAATCGGTATCTGAGGATTTGTATGAGAGAAAATGAACAACAGCTTCTGCGTTGCAGAGGCTGTTTGTTTTAATAAGGTGAATTAGTAGGGGACGGAGCCGTTGTATTGCTATAATGAACGATAGATGTAATGGAATAAAGGAGATTAACAATGATACAGGAACTGCTTCAGTCGGACAAGTTTATTATGCTAGTAGCTTTACTATTAATTACAAGTATTCTCGTAACGAAGTTCTCTACAAGACTCGGGGTGCCTTCCCTTGTCTTATTTATTGCCGTAGGAATGCTTGTAGGAAGTGATGGGCTCGGGTTAATTTATTTCGACAGTGCTGAAGTGGCGCAGCTTGTCGGTGTATTTGCCTTAATTATCATTTTATTTGAAGGCGGTATGCAGACAAAATGGAAAAATATACAGCCAGTGATTGGCCCGTCGGTTACTCTTGCAACTATTGGAGTACTGCTTACCACAGGACTGGTTGGTGTAGCGGCAAGGTACATATTAGGCTTAGACTGGGTAGAAGCTATGCTGCTTGGTGCGATTATTGGTTCCACGGATGCGGCGGCTGTATTTGCGGTGTTAAAAGGGAAAAATGTAAGAGACAGACTGGAGGCTACACTCGAAGCCGAATCGGGTACTAATGATCCAATGGCTGTGTTTTTAACCATTACGTTCATTCAAATCTTAACCACGGGAGAAGCGGAAATTCTTCCATTGATTGGATCCTTCTTCTGGCAGATGGGAGCAGGACTTATCATTGGTGCTCTCGTTGGGTATGCCGGAAGCTTCAGCTTAAACCGTATTAATCTGGATTCCAGTGGACTCTATCCTTTATTTGCACTTGGATTTGCTTTTTTAGCGTATAGTGCGAGTTCGCTCGCGCAGGCGAGTGGGTTGTTAGCTGTGTATGTAGCTGCTGTATTTATAGGAAATGCAGAGTTAGCCTATCGTTACTCAATTCTGCGTTTCCACGAAGGGTTTGGGTGGATGGCCCAAATTGTGATGTTTATTATTCTCGGGCTGTTTGTGTTCCCGACCGAAGTCTTTACGCTATCGGTTATGATTGATGGGCTGCTTATTGCTCTGGCTCTGATTCTAATTGCCCGTCCGTTGGCCACATTTATCAGTCTGGCTTTCTTCTCCTTTAATATAAAGGAGAAATTGTTTCTATCATGGGCAGGACTGAGAGGGGCCGTTCCCATTGTACTGGCGATTTTTCCGATGCTTGCTGGCGTAGAGAATAGTCAGTTGATTTTTAATGTTGTCTTTTTCACGGTACTTACTTCTACTCTCTTTCAGGGTTCATCGATTACATGGGTAGCGGAGCGCTTTAAGCTGGTTTCAGATAAGCTAACCAATCCAATTCATTCTCTGGAATTGATTTCGATCGGGAAAGCGAACGTGGAATTGATGGAATTTGATGTAATGGAAAACAATCAGGTAGTAGGGCAGACGCTTGAGCATATCGAACTGCCAGATCGTGCTTTAATTAATGCGATCATAAGGGAAGGCGATGTGATCACTCCATACGGCCAAACTGAAATAAAAGCAGGAGATACTTTGTATATCATGGTGTCACGGAGCAGTAAGAAGGAAGTGAAGAGATTATTGCAAGCCGTTAAGCCTGGAGAAGACGCTGTGAACCACGAAAAAAACCGAGCTTAAGGCAGCTCGGCTTTTTTCGTAGCAGCTATGATATTTTTGGTCGTTCGCTATGATATGAAGAATACAATTCTAATTATAGGTAACTTGGCCGCATTTGTAAACCTTTTCCCCATAAAACATGAAATATTTACTAGTTATTTACATAAATTCAATCGAATCAGATCGACAATTGTTATGTAAGAAATAATCCTATACAATGGAGAGAATAAGGAGGAATGCCCGGTGGATAAAAAAATAGGATTTATTGGCTGCGGACAGATGGGACAAGCTATGATCCAGGGAATGATTGATGCGAAACTGATGAAAGCGGAAAATATAGCAGCAACCGCTCTCTCGGATGAAACCATCGACTTTGTCTCAGATGAATATGGAATTCACATATCAAATGACAACAAGCAGCTTGCACGTGAAAGCGATTTATTATTTCTAGCTATTAAACCTTACATTTATCATGGAGTTATTCAGGAAATAAAGGATGAAGTTCCTCCGGACACCGTTATTGTTACGATTGCAGCTGGAATTACACTGGATGCAATCAAAGAAGCATTCGGCCGCAATGTTAAGGTTATTCGTTCGATGCCTAATACGCCATCTCTTGTCGGAGCTGGAATGAGCGTGTTATGCCCAAATGATTTCGTTACAGAAGAGGAATTAGCTGATGTAATGGAAGTTTTCGAAAGCTTTGGGGAAGCAGAAATTATTGAAGAAAAACTAATGGATGCGGTTCCTGCGATCAGTGGTTCTTCTCCAGCTTTTGTTTACATGTTTATTGAAGCGATGGCTGATACAGCTGTTCAGCAAGGCTTTCCTAGAGATAAAGCCTATAAAATTGCCTCCCAGGCCGTTCAAGGGGCGGCGAAGATGGTTAAAGAAACAGGCAGACATCCTGGCGAGTTGAAAGATGCGGTGTGCACCCCTGGAGGCGTAACGATTGCAGGAGTGACAGAACTTGAGCATTCCGGCATGCGCAGTTCAATTATTCAGGCAATGGAAGCTTGTACGAAGAAGTCGAAAGAATTATCAAAAGGTGAATAGACTTCTCAGAAGCCAGATATGACATGCTTGTCGTGTCTGGCTTTTTTTAAGGATACGAAACTTTTAGATTAACTTTTTCGTACCTAAGATAGATGATCGAGGAGGTATGGTTTATGTGGAGAGAACCGGCACAGCGGATTTCCGAGCGCGCCCTGTCCTTATGGCGGGTCTACGGAGCTATCCAGGCAGGCGTGACACTTCTTGTCAGTATAGCAGTCGGAGGTGCGGTCTATTTCTGGGACTGGCCTGAATGGCTGCTTGCAATTGCAGCTGGAATTATTTTAATGGAGTTGATCCTCTCAGTCTGGTTAATACCTGACCTGAGGTGGAAACGATGGCGTTATGAAGTGACTGAACAGGATATTGAGCTTCAGCACGGAATTTTTATCATTCAGAGAACACTCGTGCCGATGGTCCGTGTTCAGCATGTGGATACGGAGCAGGGCCCTTTACTTAGAAAATATCGGCTGTCAACGATCAGCATTTCGACAGCGGCAACGGTACATAAAATTCCTGCTCTTGATGAACAGGAGGCGGAGGAACTTAGACGTTCGATATCTTCTTTAGCAAGGGTGGCTGAGGATGATGTTTGAACCCAAGCGTCTTCATCCAGTATCTGCAGTTATTAATTTTGTTAAAGGGTTAAAAGATTCTGCCCTTCCTATTATCGCGCTCATTTTCCTGAACGGTAACATATTTAGTGGGGAAGTAGAGTGGATCCCTCTTTTAATAACGATCGGTTTTCTGTTATTAGTACTAGGCGGAGGGGTGATCCGCTGGCTCCGTTTCAGTTACAGAGTGGAACAGGGAGAACTGAGGATTGAACATGGGCTAATTCTGAGAAAAAAGCGATATATTCCTTTTCACCGCATCCAAAGCCTGGATTTCTCTGAAGGAATCTTTCACCGTCCTTTTAACTTAGTGAAGGTATCCATTGAAACAGCGGGCTCAGGTGATCTTCAGAAAGCGGAGGCAGAACTTACGGCGATCAAGCGAGAAGATGCTGATGAATTAGAAACTATTATTTCAAGAGAAAAAAACAAGCGTACGATAGAGGAAGAGGGTATAGAAGAAGACCGTGTAGTTTCCTCCAGGGAAAAGGTATATGAGATGAAAATGAAAGACATTGTTGTAATGGCTATTACTTCAGGAGGAGTTGGAGTCGTGTTATCAGGAGTGGGAGTGTTTGCCTCCCAGCTTACCGAAGTTCTGCCACTGGGCACGATTTACAGTGAATTCCTTGCCTGGCTTCGTATCGGGGTTCTCGTAGTCGCATTCGCTGCATTTGTTATCTTGTTGATTGCCTATGGCATATCGATCCTGCTTACCATACTCCGCTATGCAAACTTCAGTGTTTTTCTTGATGCGGATGACCTGGTGATTACTCGCGGGTGGCTTGAGAAAAAACAAATGACTATTCCGTTAAACCGGATTCAAGGTCTCAGAATTGATGAAAATTTAATCCGGCAGCCACTTGGCTATGCTTCGGTCACACTGATTAGTGCAGGTGGAGCCATTCAGCAAGGTGCCGAGCATCAGCTTCGGCTTCTTCCATTGATTAAAAAGAGAGAGATCGAAAAAGTATTGCATCAGATGATCAGCGATTATGACTTTGATGTAGAGTGGAATCGGCCGCCGTCCCGGTCAATGCGCCGTTATATACTGCGTCATTCGTGGTTCGCCTGGGTGGCCGTCATTCCACTAAGTATTTTCCTATTTCCATATGGGCTGCTCGCGATCCTAGCAGCCATTGCATTTACAGGTATAGGTTTCCTAGCCTATAAAGATGCAGGGTGGAATCTGTCCGACCAGCAATTGACGCTGAAGAGCCGGTTCATTAATAAACAGACGTTTATTATGAAAAGGAAACGGATCCAGTCAGCTGCAGTTACTCAGACCATCCTTCAGAAGCGGGTAGATCTGGAAAGTATACGTGTAACTTTGAAATCGGGTGTCGGTGGGGCTGTCGCACGCTGTCTTTATTTAGATCAGCAAGACACCCGGCAGATGATGCATTGGTATCGTCCGAATGACACAGTTGAAAAAAGGTCTGACCTCTAGGTTCAGACCTTTTTTATGTGAAATTTTAATTAAAACACGAACATTAAAGTTAAAACCATTGATTTTTGTTCGCTTTCATCTTATGATTAGAAACGTTGTGATTTTACATGCGAGACAGGGGATTTAAAAAATGAGGAAATTATTTAAATTAGAAGAAAACCATACGAATGTAAAAACTGAATTATTAGCCGGGGTCACTACGTTTCTTACAATGGTGTATATCGTAGTAGTGAACCCAGGGATCCTTGAAGCGGCTGGTGTTCCATTCGAGCAAGTATTCATGGCTACCATTATAGCCGCTGTGGTTGGAACATTAATCATGGCTTTTGCCGCCAATTACCCGATTGCCATTGCACCGGGCATGGGGATGAACGCTTATTTTGTAACGGAGGTTATTCAGCAGGATGTCAGCTACTCAGTCATTTTTGGAACGGTATTTTTAGCCGGTATTCTGTTTGTCATTTTAAGTTTAACGAAGCTTAGGGAAACTTTAATTACCGCTATACCTGCTTCCTTAAAATATGGCATTACCTCAGGAATTGGTTTATTTATAGCTTTTTTGGGACTGCGCATGTCAGGGATCATCGTAGCAAGTGAAGAGACGCTGGTAACGCTGGGAGATTTGACTGCACCAGGTACACTTTTGACTATTGGTGGATTGTTCATTACGTTAATCCTTATTTCGCGTAACGTAACAGGCGGTTTGTTTATCGGAATGGTAATTACAGCCGTAATCGGCTATTATACTGGTCAACTTGAGATTGGTGGAGTGATGTCCGTGCCGCCAAGTCCTGTGTTCTGGGATATGGATATTGCTGGAGTATTCACAAATAGCTTATATACAGTTATTTTTGCGTTCCTGCTCGTAACGATTTTTGATACAACCGGGACGATGGTTGGTGTAGCTGAGCAGGCGGGTTTCATACGTAAGGATGGCAGTCTGCCACGTGCGAGAGCAGCTCTGATGGCTGACGCTTCCGCTACTACGGTGGGGTCCATGTTCGGAACTAGCCCATCTTCTGCTTACATTGAATCTTCGTCTGGAGTGGCCGCAGGAGGAAGAACTGGACTGACAACCGTGGTGGTTGCTGGTTTATTCCTTCTTTCCATGTTCTTTGCTCCTCTGGTGGGAGCCGTTTCAGGACTGCCTGCTATTACAGCGCCTGTACTGATTATTGTTGGATGTTTTATGATGGAAGGTCTGGCTAAAGTAAATTGGACCTCCTTTGATGATGCCTTTCCTGCTTTCATTATCATCCTTACGATGCCGCTTACGTCCAGTATAGCTACTGGGATTGCGCTTGGGTTCATTACGTATCCTGTTTTGAAACTGGTAATGGGGAAAGGAAAGCAAGTACACTGGATTCTCTATGTGTTTGCGGTGATCTTTATCCTGCAAATGGCCTTTTTCCCAGGGCATTAAAGAAATGTTCTAGTATAGCTCCCATTACTTGAAGACTCAGTTTCGAGATAAATTGGGTCCGTTACGTTAGATGGATAAGGGCTGGTGGGGAAATAACTCGTCTTGTTCCATCACCCAGACACTCGAGCCATAAGCCGTTCATCAACGGACGGAAAGACCACCGTCCTTTTGATGCTCGGCTTATGCTGGTCGTGTCTTTCGGGGCGATTCCACATTTGAACACTTTCCTATGGCCCTACACGACGCAGGGTCGAACGACCCTGCGTCGTGCAGGGCCGGAAAGCGAAATCGTCCCCCGGAGGACCTTCCTCATGCTCAATATCTCGAAATTGAGTCTTCAACTATACGGCCCTATACTTTAATAAGCATTTTATGAAAATCAAGAACCAGGTGGACGGTTATCCGTCCATCTGGTTTTTTGTTTAATGGAAAATTTGTATAAGGAATGCCTGTATGTGGAAGCCTAATTGCAGGTGATGCTAAATGGGGTTTCTAAGAAAATTACTAGGAAATAGAGATAGAATTGAGGATACGAGCAATAAAAACCAAGGTCAACAACCGAATCAGCCGAGCTCTAAAAAATTGTCGGAAAATGTGGAATATCTCCTAAATGAATTTAAGAGAACTGATGATTTAAAAATACGAGCAATGAATAATGGACAGGCGGTTCTTATGTACTTTGAGCCTCTTGTGGATCAAGAGAAAATCCAGCAGAATATTTTCAACCCGCTTGAAATGGGACATGTTGAACATATATCAGAAATCCCAAACGCCAGAAGTTCTGAGAATCTGGAAGAGATGATTCCTACACTGCTGCGCGGCCACGCGATTTATATGGAAGACGGCTCTTCCACCATCACACGTTTTAACGTGACTTCGGTGTTTAACCGAAACGTGGAAGAACCTCAAAATGAAAAAATCGTCCGCGGCTCGCATGATGGATTTATTGAAAATCTCATGATTAATCTGAACCTTATACGTAAGAAGATAGAACATCGTGATCTGGTGGTTAAATATTTTAAAGTCGGTAAGAAAACGAATACAAATATCGCTATCGTTTATATGGACGGGATAGCGGACCCGGAGATTGTTCAAAAGTTAGAAAAACGCATTAAATCAATTAGTGTAGACATGATTCAGAGTCCTGGGTATTTAGAAGAATTCATTGAAGATAATCCGTATTCTCCTTTTCCGCAAATGCTGAATACGGAACGTCCCGACCGGGTTGTAGCTAACATTATGGAAGGCCGCATTGCTCTAATGGCTGAAGGCAGCCCAACGGCATTAATCGCACCTTCAACATTCTTCATGTTTTACCAGGCCTCGGATGATTATAATGCCAGGTGGTACACAGGTACATTTGTACGATTAGTAAGATTAGCTAGTTTTATTATAGCCATTGGAATGCCTGCTTTTTATATTGCTGTTATCAGCTTTCACTATGAAGTGCTTCCAGATGAGCTGCTGCTGCCTGTAAAAAGTTCCATTAATGAAATTGCTTATCCTCCGATACTGGAGGCCTTAATTATGGTCGTCATTATTGAATTAATACGAGAATCGGGGATTCGGCTTCCTTCGCCTGTAGGACAGACGATCGGGATCGTGGGAGGTCTAGTGATCGGCGATGCAGTCGTACGAGCAGGACTTGTATCTAATCTGATGGTTATCGTAGTTGCTCTGACGGCGATCGCCTCATTTGTTGTACCTTCCAATGAATTAAGTACAACTCTGAGATTGATGACTTTTCCATTAATTATACTGGCCGGCACGTTTGGTTTTTTAGGGATTGTATTTGGTTTCCTATTTCTAACGGTTCATTTAACCAGACTTGAATCTTTTGGAGTTCCTTACTTTGCTCCAGTAGCTCCGTTGAATATTAATGATTTGAAAGACACTTTTGTCAGGCTTCCTCTGTTTATGATGAAGAAGCGGCCGAAAGATGCCCATCCGTTACAAGAAAAAGCTATGGGGGAGTCAAGGGAGTGGGTGCAGCATGAGCAAGACAACAATAAAAACTAAATTGTCCCGTCGTCAATATTTTTTTATAATCGTTCAAACGGAAATTGGCGTTGGAATCCTGTCCCTGCCCTATGACCTCCATTCCCAAGCTAAGCAGGATGGCTGGATTTCTCTCTTAATCGGTGGGGTGCTGCTGCAAATCGTACTGCTGGTTATCTGGCTGATCGCCAAACGTTACCCGGATAAAGATTTTTTTCAGATCAATGAGGCCGTTTTTTCAAAGTGGATTGGAAAAGGGATCTCTTTATTGTATATCGCGTATTTTTCCATGGTATCGATGGTTCTTCTTCTTTTATTTGTTCGTCTGATTAGTCTCTGGGTGCTTCCGCAGACACCGTTTTGGATTTTGTCTCTCTTGATGATCCTGGTCTGTTTATATTTAGCATCCGGAGGCATCAACGTGATGGCCAGGTTTTATACGTTCGTATCGGTTCTGCTAATCGTTCTTTTAGGTTTCGTTGTTTATTCCTTAAAAGATTCGCAGATTGTGTTTCTGTTTCCGATTCTGAATGATGGATGGGTTCCTGTGATTAAAGGAGCAAATGAGGCTGTACTATCTTTTTTTGGGTTTATCATCAGCCTTGTTATTTATTCGAAGGTAGAAGGAAGCCCTGCTCAGAGACTGCGAACCATTTTCTATGCCCACTGGTTCGTTGTTTTGTTTTATCTATTTACAGTCATCACTAGCTTTACATTC
Source organism: Halobacillus alkaliphilus (assembly GCF_900113125.1). GTDB lineage: Bacteria > Bacillota > Bacilli > Bacillales > Halobacillaceae > Halobacillus > Halobacillus alkaliphilus. Next base: position 44,286 of record NZ_FOOG01000031.1, read on the forward strand.
TTTAGTACGGTCGAAATGAGTTTTATTCAAGAGCCTCTTCTATATATGCTGAAGTCATTCGATTTTACCATTGTCGCAAGACTTGATCTTTTCTTCTTATCGATATGGGTCGTGAATGTAGCTACTACCTTAACCACGTATGTTTATATGACTGGTCTTGGACTAACAGATGTATTCGGTACTAAAAAAACAACTCCGTCTTACATTATTGCTGCATTTATTATTTTGGTTCCCCCTTTGTTTATTGGATACAACATGGAAAGGGTGGATCAATTTAATAATTTTGTGGTGTGGATGGGCTATATCTTCTCCGTAGCTTTCCTGTTTATCATTTATTTTATCAGTTTGATCAGGGGAAGTTTACAGAAAGGAGGAGCTTCATGAAGAGGAAATGGCTAGGTATCTTAATATGCCTCACTTTACTAACCGGCTGCTGGGATACGAGACAATTTAAAGATATAAAACTCGTGCTTGCCATAGGATTTGATCAGAATGAGGATGGCGGGGTGACGGAAACCGTTTCCATTCCAACGGTCCGAAGAAGTACAGAAGGTCCGGCCAACGAAACGGTACAAGTTCTTACTACGGAGGGGAAGACTCCCCGGGAAGCGCGTGACCATACCGATCAAATGATAGCTAACACGTTCGACCCTTCCAAAGCAAAAGTGATACTAATGGGGGAAGAACTCGCTAAGAATTCCATCCAGCCAATCTTTGATCAGTTCTATCGTAATCCAAACAATAACTTGAATGCTTATATAGCTGTAGTTGAAGGGAAAGCAGAAGATGCGATTCGAATATCTCCTCCCAATGATCCGGGTATAAGTAAATATGTCAGCGGTCTCCTGGAGGGACAGATCAATGCGACTCATTCTACTGGAGAGAATATTGAAGTCCTGCACGGTGAACTCCTCGAGCCGGGAATTGATTTCGCTGTTCCTTTGTTAAAGGTGGATAAGGAACAGAATCTGTTGAACTTTGAAGGTCTGGCTTTGTTTCATAATGATGCTTATTCAGGTGAATTTATTCCCAACCATCAAACTACTTTACTGATGTTACTAGAGGGAATAAGAGGGAAGGTAGCGAGCTTTACAATAAAGGTAACCGACGAAGAGGAAAACGCGATAAGGAACTATCTTACCTTCCGGGTTATGAGGAATATTCAGGATATGAAAGTAAAGGTAGAAAACAATCAAGTGAAGGTTGATATTAATGTGAAGATGAAAGTGAGAGTCGTTGAATATCCGAGAAACCACTTGACCTCTAAAAAAACCATTATAGATTTGAATGAAAAATTATCGGAGTTGCTGACTGAGCAGTCTGAGGAAATTATAGCAGTCATTCAAGAAGCTAATAGTGATGTTTTCCAAGTCGGCCGCAACGTGCAATCTTACCACCCTGATTATTGGAAGAAAGTTAATTGGGAAGAAGAGTTTCCTAATATCACGATTAAGCCAACGATAGAAGTGGACATTGTTCAATATGGAGTGATAAGTTAAAGAAATTTCGTTTAGAATGACGACTTAATCAAACTTTATTGGTTAATTAAGTTGTTGTTCACCCAAACAGTTAAGAAGTGTGGACTAATTTAGAAAAACAGTATCCAATTCCTGTGTATTCTTGAGACTCTTGATGGGGGTTACATGTTACATTCATAAATGATTTTTATCTCCTTAATATGATGTCCAATCACCTGCTGACTTTATTGTTGGCAGGTGTTTCTTCATCTTACACATATTTTCAAAGGTTTGAGCCAAACTACTTCTGACTAGAACATAAAGGAGCGAAAATACGTGAAAAAATGGTTATGGATAGGTGTCCTTTTATTATCAGCTGTTATGTTTATACAAAGCCCTCAGCCTACTCAGGCTGCTACAGACACTTATGTGGTCAAGAGTGGGGATACCTTATGGAAAATATCCAAGCGTTATCAAATTGGTCTATCAGAGATTATAAACGCGAACTCTCAGTTTAATAATCCGGATTTAATCTATCCTGGAGACCGGGTGACGATTCCGTTAAAAAGACAAGTGAAGTCAACGGAGCAGCAGGTCATTGACTTAACAAATCAGGAGCGTGCTCAACAAGGACTGCCAGCCTTGAAAGAAAATTGGCAGCTTTCCCGTGTGGCTCGCTATAAGTCAAGAGACATGGCGAAAAAAGGCTATTTCTCCCACAATTCACCTACCTATGGCTCGCCGTTTAATATGATGAGAGATTTTAATGTATCGTATCGAAGAGCAGCGGAAAACATCGCTGCCGGTCAGAGTACGCCAGAACAAGTGGTAAACGGCTGGATGAACAGCCCGGGTCACAGAAAAAATATTCTCGATCCGAATCTAAAGCAGATCGGTGTAGGGTATGCTAAAGGCGGAAGCTATGGTCATTACTGGACACAAATGTTTATTACTAAATAGAAAAAACAGTTTTAGCCTCTGGTGGATAAAAGCACCGGAGGTTTTCACTTTCTCAAACAAGTTCTGTCACGTACACTAGGGTTTGGGAAGAAAATAAAGGCGAATTAAGTGAAAATTTCGTATATGGGTGACAGCTTGCATGACGTCTGACAACCTGTTAAAATCCAAGATAGAATATGTTTATGAAAGCATTTTCATTTTTCGTTTTTATTTTTATTATATTAGGGGAGGAACCAACAGTGAATAATGTTATAGGGGTATTATTAGGGATTGCAGCTGTTGCAGTTATCTTAGGCATTGCGTTTCTTATGTCCAATGACCGTAAGAACATCAATTATAAGGGTGTAGGAATCATGCTGGCCGTTCAGCTAGTTCTTACCGCATTTATGTTCAATACTACGATCGGGCAGCAAATTATTAAAGGGATCTCATGGGTGTTCAACCGTTTAATTGATTACGGAACAGAAGGGGTTAACTTCGTTCTTGGTGGTGTACAAGTAGGAGATAACGGGGTGTTCTTCTTTAATGTACTGCTGCTTATTATATTCTTCGCAACGATTCTTTCAGTATTAACATATTTGAAAATTTTGCCTTTTATTATTAAATATTTGGGTTGGGGCTTATCAAAAATTACAGGCCTTCCAAAAGTAGAGTCTTTCAACGCTGTGAATAGTATTTTCTTTGGTCAGTCAGAAGCACTCATTGCTATTAAATCACAGTTCCATAATTTAAATGATAACCGTCTTTACATTGTCAGTGCATCAGCCATGGGGTCAGTGTCTGCTTCGATTGTGGGAGCTTATCTAGGAATACTCCCAGATCAGTATATCCTGGTTGCTCTTCCGTTAAACATGTTTAGTGCACTAATTGTTTCTTCCATTATTGCGCCGGTTAATGTTCCTAAAGAAGAAGATGAAGTAGATATTCAAGACGTTTCTAATGCGAAAAGCTTTTTCGAAGCGATGGGGAATGGAGCGCTTGATGGCGGTAAAATTGCTTTAATTGTTGCTTCTATGCTTATTGCGTTCATTGCTTCTCTAGAGCTTGTTAATGCCGTCTTTGGTGCTATCTTTAATGGCTTTACATTGCAACAACTGCTCGGTTACATCATTGCTCCAATCGGTTTGTTGATGGGGATTCCAGCAGCGGAAGTTGTCGATGCTGGTGCCATTATGGGTACGAAGATTGTAACGAATGAATTCGTAGCGATGCTTGAATTCCAGGGCATGCTTGAAGGAGTTTCTGAGAAAACAGTCGGAATCGTAACTGTATTCCTGACCAGTTTCGCTAACTTCTCAAGTATCGGAATCATTGCAGGTACCGTTCAAGGAATTGACGCTGAAAAAGGTGGACGAGTGTCCGGTTTCGGTCTGAAACTTCTAATCGGTGCTACTCTTGGTTCTATGCTTTCTGCAACAATTGCCGGTATCTTCTTATAAGTTGAACTGCCTGTGCGGGTTTTCCGCACAGGCTTTTTTATCATTCATCAGCAGAAGACTCCCTCTTCAAGCGCCGTGTCGAAGACCGGTGGTAAGGGGGAGATGAATGCCGTTGCCGTAAGGCGAATGCCTTTGAATATTTTCCCTTCCGTGATATTCTAAAGTAAGAACATACGTTCCTGATTAGGAGGTGGAAAGGTTGAGGCATAAAGCGTATAACTTTCGTATCTATCCAAATAAAACCCAAGAATCGCTCATCGTTAAGACCATCGGTTGCGCTCGTTTTGTCTTCAATCATTTCCTCTCCGAATGGAGCAG
>NZ_FOOG01000020.1 GCF_900113125.1 Halobacillus alkaliphilus
AACATGACAGGTGAGGCCCCGGAAGGCGCCAGCCTGAGGAGACTCAGCGCATGCCCGCGGAAAGCGAGTCGTTCCCTGGAGCCCCTTCTCCACACAATATCTTGAATTCGAGTCTTCAACTACCCGGCCCTATTGTGCAATATGTCTCTTTTGTAAGACCCAAAGCATCATTGAACAGAGTCATCATAAAAACCCCCGATGCTAATTGCAGCTGCTTTTAACAGGAGAGAATTTACCAATGGTTCGCCTCCTCGGTCTCTTCCTTATGGGATCGAGGGAAGCCGGTCGTTTTAACAAGTACTTTTTTAAGGCTGGTAAGATAAACTTTTAACCATATCTTCATCTGATTCCGCAGGCAGGTCATAGCGTTGCTGGTAAGCTTCATTCCCTTTACCCGTGATCAAAACCCAGTCGCCTGCCTCCGCTAATTCCATAGCTTGCTTAATCGCTTTCGTTCGATCCGTTACAATCCGCCCTTTTTCATTGCCATGTTCATTTTGCAAATGCTGCAGCTCTTTTTCCATATCTTCTTTTGAAACGGAATTTAAATCATCGAACGTGAGAATATAGTGATCACTTAATTCAGAGGTGATCGCCATCATCTCGCGTCGTTTCGTCCGGTCCCGGTCTCCTCTAAAGCCAAAGACGTGAATAACTTTCTCAGCCCCGCCTTGTCTAGCAGTGCTTAAGCAGTGAAAGATGGCATCCGGGGTATGAGCATAATCGATGACAAAGTTCACATCGTGGCGAGTAATGATCTGGAAGCGTCCTTTTACCCCTTCAAAATTCTGAATGGAGCTCAGAATCTCTGCCGGCTTCCTTCCCAATACTTTGGCTGCGGCATAAGCCATCGTTACATTGTACATATTGTGAATCCCGTACATATTCGAATCAATTGACGTGACTTCATTCTTTTCCTGAACCTTTACGCGCGGCGGGTTAAAATTCGATTCCACAATACGGAAGTCACTTCCGCTCATTTCTCCTATACGATAAGTGGATGTGCCATCTTCCTTTAAGATATCCGCCAGTTTTTGTCCCCAGGAGTCATCCGTATTAATCACTGCTTTTCCATCACTTTTCAGCAGATCAAATAACATTTTCTTCGCTTCAAAGTACTCTTCCATAGAATCGTGATAATCCAGATGATCATGGGAGAGGTTCGTGAAAAGAGCGAGATCATAAGCTAACCCTTCGACACGATATTGCGTTAAAGCATGAGACGTGACCTCCATAACCACCACGTCATCATTACTCTCCGATAACATCCGGTTAATTTCCAGGGAATTAGGAGTCGTATGTTGAGATGGATAATCCACCCCATTAATTATGTTATGAATCGATCCAAATAAAGCGCACGAATGGCCCAAAGAGGCTAATATATGCTTGACCAGATAACTTGTCGTCGTTTTCCCATTGGTTCCTGTGATCCCGATCAGTGTTTTATTTCGCGAAGGATAATCATAATATTTACTGCTTATGATTCCTAAAGCCTTCCTAGCATTCTTTACTTGTACATAAGGGACCCCTGGATTTTGGAGGTCTGCTTCTCCTATGATGACAGCTGCTCCTTTTTGAATGGCTTCATCTATATAGGTATGTCCATCTTTCAAAAACCCCTTAATGGCTATAAACAAATACCCTTCCTCTATCTGACTGGTATTATCAGCTAAACCGCTGATTTGCATGGTTTCGTCCACATTCTTATTTATAACTTCTGATTTTGATTCAAGTTCATAGACTAATTCCTGGAGTTTCATGATGGCTCTCCTTTATTTATAAAAATCATATTTTTCATGTAAGACTTGGGCCTGATTGGGCGGTAAGCTGTCTCAATTGGGCCGTCCTACACCTCAATTGAGCCGTCCTCTGCCTCAATTGGGCCGTGCTCCACCTCGATTGAGCCGTCCTCTGCTTCGATTGGGCCGTCCTCTGACTCAATTGGGCCGTCCTCTTCCTCGATTGGGCCGTGCTCTGACTCGATTGGGCCGTCCTACACCTCAATTGGGCCGTGCTCTACCTCGATTGGGCCGTGCTCTACCTCAATTGCGCCGTCCTCTGACTCGATTGGGCCGTCCTACACCTCAATTGAGCCGTGCTCTTCCTCAATTGAGCCGTACTCAAACCTAGTTGCGCCGTGCAACATTTAACTTCAACTTTTCCATAGTCTTATTTAATGAAAAGTTTGTGCAGTTTCTGTGCACCTTTCTCCTTTTAGCACAGGAACCATCGTAACAGTCTCGATCATAAGCCTAACAAAAAGACACCCATCCTAAAGACGAGTGTCTTACCCTTGCACCGTATCTTAACATAGATTGTTTCCTATTATACACCAAATATTAACGGAAACGAGTCTCCTTTAAATATATGGGAAAAAAGGCTTTAGGACGGTGACCTATGAAGGAAGCAGAAAGCCCTGCCCCGGATTTAAAAACGGGAAGATGAAACGCTTTTCCTCAAAAATTCGTAATCCTGTTATCAAGAAATAAATTGGAAATAATGAAAAAGGAGCTGAGTACTGTGAGTAAGCAGCGGAAAAACAAAACTCATAAGAGAGATATTTTAGACCTATTATTCACATTAATCCCCGAGCTGATCTTTTTACCGGTTCGAGTCCTCAAGTGGCTGGGGGAAGGTTTCGCGCGAATCGTCATTAAGCTCCTGAACGCCATCTGAATTTCTGAACGTCATTCCACAGTGAAATGACGTTTGGTGATTAGTTTGCTTCATTAGAATCGGAAATGGTAAGCAGGCTCATCTGGCTCTGATTCCAGAACCGTACGGGAGCGATACTCGTTCCCAATCCGCTATCAATATAGAGCGTTGAACCGGAATCTACTTGATAGACTCCTTTCGTTAGTTCCGGAAATAAGCCTTGATCTGGAGCCACTACTGCGCCAATGAATGGGAATCGAACCTGCCCGCCGTGCGTATGACCGCTCAAAATCAAGTCGGCCTGAATGCCGTCGTACTTAGTCACAACGTTTGGAGAATGAGACAGAAGAATCGTATAAGCGTTGTTATCGATCCCCTCAAAGGCTTGTTTCATATTTTCATGGTCTGTGGAACTGTCTGCGATTCCGGCGATGTTAATCGTAGTGTTCTCCCGCTGGAATGTAACATTGGTATTGTCCAGCATTGTAATGTTTCTTTCCCGAAGCCCCTGGAACAATTCTTCTGTCCGATCATTTTCCCATTCGTGGTTGCCCGATACATAATAAATGTCTTTCTGGATGGCTTTCAATTTCTCTGCCAGGTTAAAAACATGTTGTAACTGCTCGGTACTATGGTCGATCAAATCTCCGGTAATGACAATCAGATCAGGGTTCAATTCTTCAGCTGTACGAACCAGTTTTTCATTTTCGTCGCCGAACACCTTATTATGTAAGTCAGTAATTTGTAATATTTCAAGCTCCTCGCCCTCGGGAAGCTCGCTGCTTTCAACGTTTACATGGTTAACTTTAAATACATTGGTATCGTAGATCGCTTTCCCGATCGAGGCAGCACCTAGTAAGATCATCAATGCTAAGAAACCAAGTCGTATTTTCATGGGGCACCTCCTTGCTCTTTTAAGATTCTCTCATACATCAATGAAGAGTTACTACTAAATTTTTCAAATGATAAGAAATTCACACTAATTCTTTTGGTTTACGAATTGGCAGGTTCAGCTAATTTCTGGGTTTTTTCAGTATGGTTCCGATTCTGCCAATCTTTTTTATTTCTCGGAAAATGCTGCCCTGCCAGTCTCCCGCTTTCCTGAGCGAGAAACAGAGGGTTCTTCCTGAATGAGCCTATCCATTCAGTACTCCAAAAAGCCCAACCAAAGCCGTATTCGTCTTTCCTACTAACGGCTTATTTTTCTTTTTTGAAAGCTTACACCACTTCATTTAGGGTATGGAATATTATTGGAAGAAACAAAAGGAGGCACAATTTATGGATAAGAGAATTATAGGCGGCGTATTTAGTAAAGTGGGAAATGCCGAACAAGCGATTACGGATCTTCAATATCACGGATATGGATCCAACGACATATCTGTTTTTGCAAAAGATAAAAGTAAAGTGGCCGTGTTAGAAGATGAGATGGAAACACCCGTACGCTCCAATAAAGGCGGGCGAGGTAAAAACACTGGTAAAGGCGCAGGTTTAGGTGCGGCATCCGGTGGAATACTGGGTGGAATTGGCGGTTTGATTGCTGGATTAGGTCTGCTGGCCATCCCAGGAATCGGTCAGATTGCTGCTGCAGGTCCAATTGCTGCTGCCCTTACCGGTGCAGGAGTAGGTGCCGGCGGCGGTGGGATCGTTGGTGCGCTAGTTGGCGCAGGCATGTCTGAAAAGGATGCCCAGATGTACGAGAACCATCTGAAAGAAGGAAAAGTCATTGTCATTGTTGAAGCCACACAAGGACTTCAAGACAAAGTTTATCGCGCTTTCCTAACCAATAAGACAGAAAATAAAGCGATGTACCCTGAACCTTACAATAATCACAATCATGATGATCACCATGATTCTGCAGATTCTCATCGAAATCATGATGAGCATTCTCACACGAAACACAACCATGAGCATGACACAGCAGTCAATAGCCATGATGACCATTCGGATTCAACCAAGAACCACGGAAACCCGGATGATCCATTTTCCAATGTAAGGACTCAAGAGTCAGAAAAACGTACTCGAACTTCAGAGAGACACCACTCTACTCACTCAGGTAATAAACGCTCCTAATGAAAGCACACTAAAAGCCGGGAACTTCTGCGAATCAGAAGTTCCCGGCTTTTTTATAATGATGCAATTAAATGCTGTGATGGAATCTCATAAAAGAGCTATTGCACAATCGGGAGCTTTTCTGTAGGAGGCTCAAACTAAAGAGTGCTGGATCGTCTAATGATCCAGCACTCTAACGTACGTTTATGCTTTTTACTTCCGCTCTTTCCAGACCTTATAGAGAAACGTCGGGAGTTTAATCTGACGCTTCAGCCTCCACGGTTCTGTAATTAAACGGTACAGCCATTCAATGCCGAATTTCTGGAAGAATCTTGGCGCTCGCTTCACCCGGCCGGAAATAACGTCAAACGAACCACCGACTCCCTGGAATATCCGTACATCCAGGTCCTTCATGTGATCCACAATCCAATATTCCTGCTTCGGACTTCCTAACGCTACAAAAAGAACATCCGGTTTCGCCTCGTTAATCGTCTGGATCACATGCTCCTGATCCTTCTCATAACCATCGAGTACCCCCGCCACTTTAAGGTTAGGATACCTTTTCAGCAGACCGTCTTTCGCTTTTTCAGCTACTCCTGGCTTTGCTCCATAAAGGAACACCGATTTATCATGGGCCGATGCCTGCTCGCACAAGGCAAGAAGCATATCAATGCCGGTCACGCGGCTTGAGATATCCCCCCGGTTCATCTTTGAAGCGAGCAGAACCCCAACCCCATCAGGAATCTGGTACGTAGCCTTATTTAAAAGGTTCTTTAAATTGGGATCCTCTTGAGCCTGCAGAATCTTCTCTGGGTTAATGGCTACAATAAAGGACTGCCTTCTCTGTTCAATATCAGCTATGATGTTTTGCTTGAGTTCCTCGTAAGAATAACTGCTTACGTCGACTCCTAAGAACTGTTCCTTCATGATTTCACCTGGACCCCTATCCGTTTTTTGAATCTCCCAGTCGTTTCGTGAGAAATCCTGCGTCTTTCCATTGGTCTAACGATAGTGCATTTTTCGTATCAAATACAAGTCTACTTCTCATTTTACCTTGTATGTGTGCAGGGTCAAGCTGTTTAAACTCATCGTGGTCTGTGAGAATGACGACAATATCGGCTCCCTCTAGAGCTTCATCCATGCTCTGGGTCTGGTTGGAAGCGACATTTTCTTTAATATGCGGATCGTAGGAGGAGAAGCTGATGCCTCTCTCAACAAGTTCCAGAATTACTTTCAAGGATGGGCTTTCACGCTGGTCATCGATATTCGCTTTGAAAGAAAGTCCAAACAGAGCCACTTTTGGATCTTGAATGTGCTGCTCTTTCAGGAATGATTCGATTTCTCCAGCTGTATATACCGGCATATGATCATTCGTATTACGGGACAGCTGTATGATCTTCGAAAGATCAGGCTGAATTTCGGCCAGGAACCATGGATCCACGGCGATACAATGGCCGCCGACTCCTGGGCCAGGCGTATGAATATTTACCCGCGGGTGATAATTGGCCAGTTTAATGGCTTCCCATGAATTCACGCCGATTTGATCACTGATTAAGGCCAGCTCATTCGCAAAAGCGATATTCACATCGCGGTACGTGTTTTCAATTACTTTGGCCATTTCTGCCGTAGTGGCATCGGTTAAATGGATATTTCCTTTTACAAAGGACAGGTACAAGTCCTTTGTCATCTCGGAAGACTTCTCATTGATGCCCCCGACAATGCGGTCATTATCCACCAGTTCCTGAAATACTTTGCCTGGGATAACACGCTCAGGCGAATGAGAGACGAATAACTCTTCTCCTATAGTAAGTCCCGTTTCTTCCAATACAGGAAGCATAACGTCTTCTACCGTTCTTGGCGGAACCGTTGATTCTAAAATGACAAGATTCCCTTCCTTTACAAACGGTACAATTGATTCAGTAGCTTTCTTTACGTAATCAAGATTCGCCGTTTTGTCCTCACGAATAGGAGAAGGAACCGCGATGACGAATACATCCGCTTCCGTCGGTTCGAGAGAGGCCGTGAATTTTCCGCTGTCTACTGCTTCTTCCAGCCGCTCCTGCAGACCATTTTCTTCTATATGAAGCTGTTTGGCATTCACCATCTCTACAGCTTTCCGATTTACATCGACACCATGAACCTGGTGACCGTTAATCGCAAACATAACTGATGTAGGCAGGCCGATATAACCAAGCCCAACGACACAGAGTGACTTCTTCATAACCATACTCCCTTTCTCTATCTGAACCATTCCTATTAATATCGTCTTTTATGCGGACGATATTGATGGGGTGTTTTTTTCATTTATCTGCTTATTCCTTTTTAAGAAATAAGGTTGATTTAAAATCCAGGCTGCCTGCTAAATTAATTTATGTATGCCGTTCGGATCGTCATAAAAAAATCCCCGCAAGCGGGCACACTCTATATAGTTCGGTTTCGTTCATACATTTATGACGTTCGGGGAATGCTTTTCCTTTACAGGGCATTTTTAAACATGATATATCCTGATGCAAGCGTTAGATTAAAAGCAAGTTTCTCAACTTCTTATTGTACCTTATTTCTGCTTGGTAAGCTATTATGATCATTTCTTCACATGAATTTATTATACGGCTTTGCGACCTGTACATTCAACTTCTATTACATTCTTATCAATCTTGTAACCATCCCAGATGACGCATAGACAGTCGATTAGTAATGGTTTATACTTCAATATGTCATATCATAGAATATTCCAAACATTGAGGTGGTCACCTTTGCCTAAAATTTTACATAAAGATTTTTACACGAAATTATTACTCTTATTCATTATTTTTCAACCTGCATTAGACATTCTTACGTTCTTATCCATTCGCTGGACAGACTCCAGTTTAACCATCGGTATTGTAGTGCGTGTGCTATTCATGGTCCTTTCCTTATGGTTTATTCTGTTCGGCAATTCGAGCCGGTATAAGAAACCGATCATTCTTTATTTAGCTGCCCTCGCCGCTGCTTTTGGATTTGGACTCGTGTACAATTATTTCGCCAAACCTATTTTTGATCCATTTACAGAACTGCAATTTGTAGCTAAAACCGCTTATTTCTCAATTATGCTAGGCTCTTATTTGCTGCTATTCACAACCATTGAGAAGGTTTCCACCGTTCGTCTTAGAATTCTCCGGGCGATTTCAGCGGCTATGCTGATCGTTTCCATTTCTTTGCTAGTGGCGATCTTAACAGGAACTTCAACGGAAACTTACGAGTGGAATAAGTTTGGCTATAAAGGCTGGTTCTTTGCCGGAAATGAACTGGGTTCGATCGTCTCGATCAGTTTCCCTCTTGTTTACCTTTACGCTTTGTATAAAATTGAAAGATTTAAGAACTCTTACCTTTTTATACCTGTTATGCTGCTTGCCATCGTCTCGATTCTGATTGGAACCAAAGTCCCTTATTTTGCCGTACTTATGGCAGCGGTGATTGTGTTCTTTAGCTACCTTATTTATTGGCTTATTCAATGGAAAAAGAAACAAAATGATTCCTTACTCACGCTGCGCCTTGTGCTTTCTTTCTGTTTCCTGCTTCTGTTTGTAGCTGTTTCCCCTTTTTCTCCCGCGTTCTCTAACGTAGCTGGAGATATTGGAGCCATTGAGGAAAAAACAGCGGAACAAGAAAAGGATAAACCATCGGATACCGGGGATCAGGATCCGGGAGATAAAGAAAGTGAAGGCTCTTCAGAGAGTGATCAAGCTAAACAGGAAGAAGAAGAGAAAGCAAAGCTAATGGATTCGCCGATTCTCGTCATCCTTTTAAGCGCCCGTAATTTATATTTCGCCGAACTCTATCAAGATTATACGAACGCGGACATCGTCCAGAAAACATTTGGCATGGGGTATGCCGGGAACTATACAGCCATGGAAGACAGGAAGTTAATCGAGATGGATTTCTTTGATTTATTCTTCTCTTATGGAATCTTAGGTTTTACCTTAATCCTTCTGCCATTCCTATTTATTATCGGTCTGTTTATTAAGCTGTTGTTCCAGGTCCCAGGCAGGCTGCTGCATCCGGAAAACCTGCTGATTCTCTTATCAATCGGGTTTGGTGCCGGCATCGCCTTTATCGCCGGCCATGTGCTATATGCTCCGGCTGTCAGCATTTATCTGGCTGTGTCTATGTCTCTTCTCATCATCAATATGTTAAAAATGCAAAATGATCACCGGGAAGCGAAAAAACTCGCCTCCTCATCCAAATAGCTTTACCCCGCCGGACATCCTCCTGCTCTACTAAGCAAAGGATGTCCGGTTTTTAGATCATAAACTCTTTTAAAGTTTATTGTTGATTTTTCAGAAGAGTCCAGTTATACAGTCGAGCCCAAGTGTTGAAGACTCGACTTCGAGGCAACCCGGGTCTGTTGCCAAAATATAGCCGGGGGCGGCTACGGAAACAACTCGCTTTCCTACGGGGGAACTGGCAAGCCTCCTCGGTCGCTGTCACTCCCTGTGGGGTCTCGCCTAGCTCCTTCTCCCGTGGGAGTCTCGTCATTTCCTTCGCCACCCCAACCATGAGAGAAGAACAGCCCCTCCTATAGGAGAAGTCAGCATCCAGCATCCGGCATCAGCCTTAAGACCTTCTATAGCAAGGTTCTCATACACCTGGACACACTAGAAACTTAACGGTGCATTTCACGTTTCCTTTTTCATGGAGCAGGCGTGTTCGTAAAGGATTTCGAGCTCTATATATCGCAAGGTCCGGAGGGATGTTAAGCCCGAGGAAGCTCACCACAAGGGATGTTCGAACGACCCTGTATCGTGCAGGGTCGCGGAAAGCGAGTTGTTCCCTGGAGCCCCTTTCTCCATCCAATATAATGAAACTGAGTATCCAACAACCCAACCCGTTCGTGAAATATTTTAAAAATAATCTATTAAGCTTTACCTGACTAAAACATAGAATAGCGGGTTTCTTTCTCTATCCCCCATCTAAATGAAGAATGCGAAAGAATTATGGTAAAATAAAAAGATATGATTTATAGTTGAAATCGTCGAACATCGTAGATTCAAAGTCTAGTCGAAAGAGGTATATCAATTGAAATCAAAACTAGGACTGGCAAGTATACTCTTCATTGGAGCTACACTGCTCCTCAAAGTGTCCGGACTCATACGAGATATGGTGATCGCTTATTACTTCGGGGACAGCTATGTTGCCGATGCGTATCTCGCCGCATTCATTATCCCGAATATGCTGATTTTATTTATGACCAATGGCATGAAAAATGCTCTAGTACCCACCTATATTCAGTCGCTTGAGAAAAATCGCGGCAAAACATACTTAGGACAAGTCTTTAAAGGAACGCTTGTGCTCGCATTCATTCTATCCATTATCGGCATGGCACTCGCTCCGTTCCTGATTCCGCTTCTGTATCCGGAATTCAGTCCCGAGGCAACACAGATTGCCACATGGGTGACGATTATCTTTTTCTCCTGTATTGCCTTTGTAGGCATGAACTCGGTGCTTGAGGCTTTATTCGATGCGGAGAACAAATTTTCCTTATCGATCGTCTCCCAGATTATCGTTATTTTGAGCTCTATCCTGGCTGCCTTTTTATTTGCCAACCAGATCGGAGCCTACTCCCTTGCGCTTGGTTATCTGGCCGGAACGATTCTGTCGCTCATCTTCAAGCTTTACCTTGTGGTTCCGCGGAAGGTCATGGATGTAAAGCAGAAAATTGAATGGCCGGAAGTGAAGCAGTTTTACTGGATCTTTCTTCCTGTCGGTTTGACTGTGGCTGTCGGCCAGGTCAACTTGATGGTTGGTGCGATCTTTGCCTCCGGACAGGGAGAAGGGGCCGTTACGTATATTAACTACGCGAAGAATCTCGTGCACATGCCTCAGGCCATTTTCGGAGTAACGATTGCGACTATTATCTTTCCAATGCTGTCAAAAGCCATTACGAAAGATGATACGCCGCAGTTTAAGAAAGGGATTGAAAAAGGACTCACCACGATGTATCTCGTCCTGCTCCCTTCTGTGATCGGGATGATGCTATTAATGCCGAATCTCATCGAGCTCCTTTACGAACGCGGGGCTTTTAGCAATGAAGCGACGCAGGCCACGACAAATGTCGCCTACCTGTACTTCGGTTCTGTCATCTTTTTCAGCTTGAACAACGTCATTAATAAAGGATTCTACACGATGAATAAAGGTCACCTTATCTTATTCATCAGTATCGGGTCGATTCTGATTAACGTTTTATTCAACTTTTTGTTCGCTTCATGGCTTGGCTATTTAGGCATTCCGCTCGCCGCTTCTCTAATGGCCCTGTTTTATACCGGTGCCTGTCTGATCATTTTTGTGCGATTGGTCGGAGGGATTGATTTTAAATACCTCGCCGTTGATTATGGCAAAATCAGCTTCGCCGTTATCATCATGAGCGGAGCGGTTATTGGAATCCAGCAGCTAATCGGAGGGCTTCCGAACCTCGTTCAGATCATCATCGTTGCGATTGTCGGTGCTGTCGTTTTTGCAGGTGCAAGCTTTATCATGAAAATCAATGCTTTCTTATTCTTACTCAACAACGTCCGGAAACGAGGAAAGAAATCAGAAGCCTGACCGGTCATGGAGAAAGGAGTTTCTTATGAAGAAACGCGTACTCGTTATCAGTAATATGTATCCAAGTAAGCTCAATCCTACTTACGGAATATTTGTGAAGAATCAGGTCGAGGCTCTACGTGAGAAGGGACTGGACATGGATATTGCCGTAAATAAGGATAACCGCGGCGGCAAGAGGAACTTGATTATGAAGTATGGAACGTGGCTGCTCCGCATTTTAACCAAGCTGATTACAAACGGCCGTAAGTATGACGTTGTGCATGCCCACTATATTTTTCCGAGCGGCTTGCCGGCCTTACTTTTTAAAAAGCTGTTCAAAAGCAAGATGATCGTGACGTCGCACGGCGGAGATCTCGATCAGATGGCGAAAAAGAATAAATGGATCGCGTCGATGACGAAGTACATTCTGAAGCAGGCAGATCATGTGATTGTTGTTGGAGAAGCTTTAAAGCGGGAGGTCGTCGGTCAGTACGGGGTATCCCCGGAACGCGTCTCTCTTATTAACATGGGTGTCGACCGGAAGCTTTTTGCCCCGAGAGGTTCGGAGCTGATGAAGCAGGAGTTAAATCTGAGCCCGGATCATTTCCACCTGCTGTTTGTGGGAAATTTGATTAAAGCTAAAGGACTGACAGAGCTCCTGGAAGCCTTCCAGTCTCTTAACGAAGAGCGTCGGAATCTGGAGCTTCATATTATAGGAAGTATGAAGGACGCAGGGTATTTATCCGAACTGAAGGAAAGCGTTCAGCCGGACAACCAAGAGGTGGTTCATTTTCACGGCGTTAAGGACCAGGAAAACCTGGCGAAATGGATGGCTGCTGCTGATTTGTTCGTGCTCCCCTCTTACATCGAAGGATTTGGACTGGTTGCGCTGGAAGCCATGTCCTGTCATACCCCTGTCGTCGCTTCAAATGTAGGCGGTTTGTCTTATCTCTTAAGTGATGAAGCAGGCGTACTCGTTAAACCTGAAGATGCCGCTGCTCTGCGTGACGGGATCGACGAGGTCATTGCCGATCCTGAACAGCGTGTTGCCATGATTCAAAAAGGGGAACAGATCGCTGAAGAGAATAACGAGGAAATCCTGATCAAACGGATTATCGATATCTATAACCAATAAGAACCTCAGAAACTCAAATCATCGTTAAGAGGATTTGAGTTTTCTGTTAGGAGGATACGGTATTTCCCTTTTATTTGATATAATTTATATAGGAACCCCAAAGTGCAGAAAGGAAACATTTACATGACCGTTAGGAAATACCACCCGAAAGACCTGAATCAGATCCAATCCCTTTTCCAAAAAACGTTCAAGCAGGAACGTTCTTATGAGTTATGGAATTGGAAATTTAAACAAAACCCAAAATCAGAATCTCCCTTTATTCTGGTCTGGGAAGAGAACGATACGATTCAAGGGCATATCAGTTTATGGGTGACCGAGGCTTATCTATCCGGTGAAAAATCAACCATCGGCCTGCGTGTCGATACGATGGTTGATCCAGATGCACGCGGAAAAGGCATCTATAAACAACTGAATGAAGCCCTTCTGACCGAAGCGAGCGATGCAGGAATTGATTACATGTACGGTTTCCCCGCTCCAAAAGCGAAGGAATTATTTATCCGATACACAGATGCAGTCCATATGACGGACATGCCTCGCTGGATGTACGTTCAGCGGCCTGTCTCCGTGCTCGCCTCTAAATTCGCGCCGCTGAAACTGCTCAAGCCCCTTGACCTGGCGTATGCGAAATGGAAAAACCCGTATAAGCCAACCTCTTCTTCGCTTCATTGGAAAAACATCTTGGAGTGTGGTCCGGAATTTGACGATCTGGCACGGGAAACACGCCACATCGCCCCGGCTCTTGTAGTAAGAGATGCCGCTTATTTGAATTGGCGCTACCTGTCCCATCCCGAAAACGAATATGAAATTCATGCGGTGTATCACGAAGAAATACTCCAGGGGTACGTGGTCACTAAAATAACGACGAGCAGCGGATTTAAAAATGGGTTCATTGTCGATATGCTTGCGAATGATGAAGAGATTTGGGAAGCGCTGCTTCAGAAAAGCTTTGATGTGCTCAAACAGTCCGATGTGATTCAGACATGGGCACTCGCCCACACCCCTCTCGCTGCCCATCTGAAGAACAATGGATTTACTCATAAAGACAGCCCGATGCCTTTAGTAGGTAAAGAGATCAATGAATCCCTCCGCTTCTTAAATCAATCGAGCAAGTGGTACATTACCTCTGGCGATGTGGATTCGTATTAAAGAAGGAGATTTAATGTATGAAGCGACAATTACTCAAACTAGCGCGGCCAGTTCTATCTCCCGCGAATCATATGGTCATCAGCCGCTATTATAAAGCCGACAGACCATTGAACGATGTATCCGAACAGCGCGTGCTGCTGTTGGCACCGCATGTGGATGATGAAACGATTGGAGCAGGCGGCACGTTAATGAAACATGCAGCAGGTGGAGCAGAGACGCACGTAGCTTTCTTAACAGACGGCTCTGGAAGCCAAAGTAAGGGCGCAGCCGATGAGTTAGTGGCCGCCCGTAAAAAGGAAGCACGGAAAGTAAAGGAACTGCTTAACCTTACTTCCATCGACTTCTTCGATGAAAAAGATGGACAGCTGACGAGTGACAAACGGACAAGAGCATGGATCAAAGCGAAGATTGAAACAGTCCAGCCGGAAGTGATCTATGCCCCCGTATTCGTTGACTGTCATGCGGATCACATCGCCACCGCCCAGCTCGTACGTGATACTCTTGAGGAAATGGAACGCGAAAACATTACGATCCGTCTGTATGAAATTAATACATTGCTGCCTAAGGAAGAAGTGAACTGCATCGTGGATATCTCTCCATATGTCAGCCGGAAGAAGGAAGCGATTGACGTTTTCCAATCCCAGGCCATCGATTTTGACGGCTTTCAGAGACTGGAGAAGTTGAAGCGTCATTTAGTAGCCGGTTCGGTACAAGCTGTCGAAACTTTCCTTGAATTAACACCAGCAGAGCTTCGCAGCCGCTTCGACCAGGTTCAGGGTAAATATACGTACAGCGAACATTTCAAACAGGTGAACAAAGAAGTAACCCTGCTTTATGCGATGTACAAGAATTTAACTTTCAAGCGGAAGGTGTATGAAGAAAGCCGTAAATAATTCAGACAGCTCACACTTAATTTTTTTCGTAAATGAATCAGGGAGAGTCCCAGCTGCTCCTAAAAAAGAAATGTCCAGTCAAATTAAGCTGGACGTTTCTTTTCTTTAGGAGATCCCGTTTACGCAAATCTCTATTAGTATGACCGCTTGTCTATGGGCTGTTTTTCCTCGGTATTATTTTTTCGACGGTAAAATAGCCCACAATTCCGAGAAGGGTAGGCAGATTGGAAACACCGTCCCCTTGCACCCCTCTACACCATCGATCATTTACTAGAGAGCTTCTTCCCTTTAATCCCACTTCTTCAATGCTGTCCACAACCGTTTTAACTTTCTGTCTACAGGTTTACGATCATCGGATTGCTGTTTCTGCCATTCATTATAGCTTGCTATCCCTATGAGGATAAGCCCTGCGAGCAGCAGGTACACCCACCACGGAAGATTGCCCCAGTAGGGTCTGGTTTGGTAAAGAACATTGAAAATCAGCACACCCATGCCGACGAAAAAGTAAGATTTGATTCGGAACTGCATGCCGGCAATCATCGATAGGAGCGATAAACCGCCGAGGATCCACGCATCCCAGATTGTATGACTCTCGATGCCGTCGACGACTAAATAAGCAGCAATCAGAAGGAGAACCGCAAGCTGCACATGATTCAGAATCCCGGAGTACTCCCGCCAGGTTTTTCTTCGCAGTAAGAAAAGGACACCAAGAACAGGAAGCACTTGCAGTTCAGCTTCGATTAAGTCAGGAATCAGAGCATGATAATCCAGCAATACGATAATATACCCGGCATATAAACACCCGGCCCCCACTGTAATGAACGATTTGCCAAGCAGTGGTTCCTCCCATTTTTTAGCATTCAAAAGGAACCAGATACTCACTAACAGCACGGGCAGCACCCGGATCCAGACGTTCTCATCCACCATGGTCGTCAGATTCAAATAGCCAATATAGAAGAGCGCTGTCCAGGTATAGGCATCGGCTTCTATTTTCGGACCGATCAATAAACGATGGAAATAGCGACCGGCCGCAAGCAGAATACCGATACTCATCATCATCACCATAACGAACGCTGAACGCTCCCAATCAGGGCTGACCTCATTCAATAGCGCCAAACCGAGTAACAAGGGAATAAATCGGGCGAGCGACCATTTTCTGCGATGCATAAAGAAAAGAATCAAAATAACGTACCCAACTGCAAGAAGCCATTCATACGGCACCCACGGTTCCAATCTATTGATTAACAGAGACAATCCGAAAATGGAAAAAGGAATGAGATACCATTCCATCCTTTTCTTCCATATGGCTAGTACACCCATCCAGATTCCTGCGATGGCTATACTGGTCACAAGCCAGGCATATGTTTCGGTAACCGCATCCCACCAGCCAAAGTAGCCAGGGACCGTCCACACCGCAAAAAACAGCGTCGTCAAAGCTGCATAAAGCATCAGCTTGATTTCCCATTCCCGAGAGGATGTTAATGAGCTGTATACGTATAGACTAAGGGGGATAACCAGTACCCAGGGATACATCGCTTCCCCGCCCAGTGAATTGAGCAGGAAAAGGGCGATCAGCAGCGGCTGAACGGAATGAGCAAGCCAATAAAAATAAGGCTGTCTTTTTTCCCATTTACCAAGTCTCACATCTCCAAGAAAGACGAGTAGAGCAGGTGCGAGAATCATATAAGTAAAAAATGAAGCAAACGAATCGAACGAAATTGGATTTAGTAAAGAGATGTAAAAAGCTAGTATCGTAACAGACACGAACAGCCAGAGAAATGCTCTTTTAGCATGAAGAACCATCCATACCATCATGCCTATACCGACGATCAGAATCAAAGGACGGATTAAAACAGGATCCACCCGGGAATTGCCTGCCAGGGTCACCATAGCCAGTACATAAGAACCTTGTCCGGTGTAAAAACTGGCTTCGGAAAGCTCTCCATCACGGAATTTCTTCCATAACAGATGGACGATCACAAGTAAGATTCCCGTGACGGCCAAATGAAATGGAAAAGCTAAACCTTCTTGATAAGCAGGAAACCAGCCAATGAGTGGTTCATATAAAATTGCCGATGAAATAAACAAAGCCACTGGATGCACCCATACCGCTGTTTCTCCCATGTCCATGTGGCTGTACTTTCTTTTCAGAGGATAAGCAAGGCCACTGATCATCAGGAACATAAACGAGCTATAGGCCAGACGTTCATCATACACGCTGTACCAAATACAGCCCGCCATTACGACTATCGATGTATAGATCGTACTCGTATCAATAACCCGAAGCCAGCGCAGGTTCGTCCATAACCCAATATAAAGAAGAGACACAGCTGCCCCGATAAACAGGAATAGAAATAGCGGACCAATCTCCGTCATTTCCCATAGCTGCCAAAGAGTGATAAAGAAAAACACAGGAGTCATGTATTGGAAAACCACGTAGGTGTTCAGATTCGAGAGCACAAGGTAATTGACGGTAATGAGGGCGTAAGCGATCAGCAAGAGCCATGAACCCTCTTCGCCTCTCAACACGATACTTTCATAGCTAATATAAACAAACGCACAAAAGGAGACGATCCCGCTCGTGTAACGAAACACTTTTTCGACGAAATGATGATTTTTAAAGGCATAAGCAAATCCTAAGTAAACCAGCCCAACCACCGCGTACACGGTAAGATCGACAGACTGAAGAGGTGAATTCTCCACCAGCTGATAGATGGCGTACACGACCATCACCGAAAAAACGAATTGGTACTCTTTCGTTTGATAGATGAACACCATCGCCATATAGATGCTCGCCGTCAGGAGCAGATTGAAGCTGTAAAAGACTTCACTCTCATAGAAAAACAGCATGAGCACGGTAGAAAGGACTAAGTTCAGCTGCGCATAAAGCGGCAACTCTTTTATAAATAACGACCATCTCTCTGAATCCTTGAACCCAATATAACCACCAAGCAGCATCACATTGAAAAGCATCAAACCCATATAGAACGCGTCCATTGATAGAGGAAGGGCGCCAAGACTGAATCCTGCCGATAGAGATAAAAAGACAAAGGAGATCCATACATATAAGCGTGACTTATGTACAATGGCATGCCTGATGTATAACGGCAATGGAAGCAGTGTACCGAGCAGACCTAAGAGGTATCTGCCCTCCCCGAATAGGGATAGATAGTCACCTAACAATCCAAAGAATCCAATCGCCACAATCGCAATTGGGATCAGCAGACTTCCTAACGTTAGAAACGCAAAAGCTGTCTTCTGGATGTTCAGAAACTTCCCTGTTCCGTAACTCAAACCATGAAAAAATAAGGAGACGAAGAAGATGGATAAAACTTTCATCCCTGCCCCCATCTGATCCCACTGGCTTGTGGCGACAATCAACCCTGTGATCAAAAGAAGGGAAACACCAAGGATAAGTGACCACGTAATATTGCGTTCGCGAATTTCTTCTTTGGATTTCGTCTTCTTCTCTTTCTTCGGTTTCGCAGGAGGATTCTGCTCTGCGAAAGAATCGTGGTTAGGCGTTGTCTCTGCAGCTGCGTGAAGCTCCTTATGTTCTTCTTCCCGCTTCTTATCTTGTCTATATGTATGGTCAGCCTCTAACACTTTATGGTAGGCTTCATCGGTTAAATATCCATTGTTATGTAAATGCTCAAGCTGCATTTTGAACACTTGCCGCTTCTCTTCTTCTGGTAAATGGGCCAAAATTCTCCCTCCCTCACGAAATTCTACCTACTTGTAAGGGTAAACTTGCCCATGTTTGTTTTCAACCTTTTCTTGGAAAATAATAATAAAGGGTAAATCTCACGATCATTCTTCGGATATAATAAAAAACCGATCCCACCTCAGGTCATCCATAATTTGGATGACCTGAGGTGGGATCGGTTTCAAACTTGTTTGTTCCTCTTATATAGGCGATTCTTCTTTATAAACCATTTTACCATCCACGAAAGTCATTACTGCACGGCCTTTCCCCTCAATTGGGTGGCTGTCCCAGAGGACAAGATCTGCGTCTTTACCTTCCTCAATACTTCCTACTCGATCTGCGACTCCTAACACTTCTGCCGCCCGAATCGTTACACCGGCCAATGCGACATGAGCATCCAACCCGGCCTTCACGGCAAGCTGTGTTGAGGTTTGAAGCTGTCCAATAGGAATAACGGGATGATCGGTAATGATTGCAAAAGGAACTCCATGATCGTCAAGCATAGCATATGTGTTCCACGAAATATTTCCTAGTTCTACTTTTTTTCGGCTGGATAATGTAGGTCCTACTGAGAATTTATAGCGCTCTTTATACTTTTCAAGGTACGGAGCAATTTTATGTCCTTCTGTGACATGCTCGACATGCAGGTCAATCTCAAATTCATTGGCGATCCTTATGGCCGTCATAATATCATCAGCACGATGAGCATGTACACAAATAGGAAGCCGACGTGCAAGCACTTTTCCGATTGCTTCCAGACGCAAATCACGAGGCTGCTCTGTTTTTAAATAATGGGAAGCCTTAACGAAACTTTCACGGATCATTGCAGCTACCCCCATCCTTGTGACTGGCGCTCGTCCTTGTTGGCCATGGAATTTCTTTGGATTTTCTCCTAAGGCCATCTTCAATCCTGCTTCTTCTTTCATCACTATTTCCTCAACGATGGACTCTGGCTTCACTTTTATAATCGTAGTCAAGCCGCCGATTACATTCGCACTCCCGGGTAAAACTTGCGCAGTTGTAATGCCTGCTTGCACAGCATCGTGAAATCCTTGATCACTCGGATTCACTCCATCAATCGCACGCAGGTGCGGGGTCATCGCTTCAGAGGTTTCATTAAAGTCCGCACCTTCCCAACCATATCCTTCTTCATCGATACCTAAATGTGTATGGGCATCGATCCAGCCAGGAGTAAGCACCCTGCCTCTTCCTTCTATTACTTCCTCACAACCGGAGACATCTATAAGATTACTTCCGATTTGTTTAATCTTTCCTTGATCTATAATCAAAGTGCCTTCATTAATAGGAGGACCGGTGACTGGAATGATGGTAACATTTTGTATGGCGAGCATTAACTTCTCCTCCTTATTTCTCGTTTATATAATTATAGACTGATTTAATAACTCTGTTTTCATAACCACAACTCTTCTTCTACTATAGAGAAGATTATCGAAAAAATAAAATTCTTAAAAGACTGTTCCTTCCTTCACCGCATCAATCATTCATAGTAGCGTTCAATCAAAACAAAAATGCCAGAATCTCTTTGAAGATTCTGGCACCCATCTCTCATAAATTGTCTTTACCAACTTTATGAACATAATCGTTTTGAGCCATTTCACGTTCAGCGGTCTGCCTGGCTAGTAATTATTTCGCCTGGTTATAAGAAAGACCAGAGTTCGCGTTCTGACGTTTCACCTCATCAATATCCGTACCTGAACTAGTGACGTTTTTCTGCCCGTAATCAGGATCCATGGACTTTGCCATAAGGATCACCTCCTGTTATTAACGTTCTCCTCTCAACTGTTTTTATTCATCAGTAACATGACCTTAAACAGCAGGACATTGGTTATATAACTGAATTGATTTTTTACAGATAAGCTCCCGTTTGTTGAAGACTCCGTTTCGAGATAAATTAAGTCCATTTCCAAAAAAAGTGGGGTGGCTACGGAAAGCGAATCATCCCCTAAAAGATCTTCACTGTGAAACAATATCTCGAAACTGAGCCTTATACAATCCTGCGCGATAGTTTAATCAGCGTTGGCTACGGGTATAAAAAAATCCCTCCACGAATTACGTCGCGGAGAGACCTTTTTTCATTTTAAATGGTTGAGCCTCGGAAAGACCCGCAGCGCATTGTTGTAGAATACATCCTCTACATGCCTGGAAGGTATAAAGTCACCGATGAACTCTGCATATCCTTTAATCGGGACGAGCGGCCAATCCGTTCCGAAAAGTAATTTTTCATAATGCCCGCAAAACGTTAAGGCATGGCGTACGTGGTCGAAATAATTACCTTTCAACTTCCCGGCAAGGGTTTCGTTTGTGCCCACGACCCAGCCCGACAAATCCGCAAATAAATTCGGATTTTTATAAACCAATTCTGCTCCGGTCAGGACCCAGGGATCGCCTAAATGCGCCATTACAAAATTTACATCGCGCCGCAGCACAGCCACCTCATCAAGCGTCAGCGGATGTGCATATTTTAATAACCCCCGTTCCGAATACGTATCGCCCGTATGAAACACCACCGGCACGTCATAAGCCGCGGCCAAATCATAGACCGGCTGATATACATTGTCATAGGCATAGTACGGGTAGTAACCCAGATATATTTTCACTCCTGCGACCTGCCGCTTCTTAAGCTCATTTTCCAGAGCATCCAGCCCCGACTTCCCTAATTGGTAAGGGTTGATTCCAGGACAGGCGGCCACGTTTCCCGGAAGCTCTTTTTCTAAATCCAGCCCCATGGGAGAGTCGGCATGATGGTCTGGAAACCCCATTTCCGTTGTTTCCGTCACGCCCATCCCAACCGCAACCTCAACGTTTCCCTCTTCCATTTCCTTTTGCAGGCCTTTTCCTGAATAATCGACGCGCGACAGTTCGTTCGCGGTATGATGGAACGTTTCGATATCTGAAAAGTGAATATGTGCGTCAATAATCTTCATAAAAAACTCCTATTTAAACATTATTCCATGAAACGGATGGTTTAGTTTGTCATACGTCTCTTCTCCCAAGAAGAGGATGGTCGGCTCTACTTGGGTTAGTTCTCCTGATCCAGCCGCCCACTCCTGGACCGATTCCACCATAAAAACTTCCTGGTTCATATACGTGCCCGCTGTCTGTCTGGTATTCGGATGGATCAGCGTCGCCTTTTCCTTCCGATCATCGGAACCGATCTGAACAAAAGGTGTGTCATTCAATTCATACTCTTCGACACCGGCATAATACGTGTGAAACAGACCGTTGTTCGGCTGAACGGCATAGCAGGATTTCAAATCTTCCGCTGGTTTGAAAAAAGCTTCCAGGCTGAGTTTTTCACCAAAAAACGTCCGGTTTGCTCCCTGGTGAATTTCTGCGTAAAAAACAGCAACCGGTACTTCTGGCAGCGTCAGGGCGTATTGGTACAGGACGACCCCTTTCATTTCCTCATGCTCTGTGAAGGCCGTCTTCAGACAGATCCCTGTCCAGTCATGACCGTACTGATCTTTTTTCGTTACCGCACTAATCGATGTTCGCTCCTTCAGCATCGAATACGGACTAACGTTTTGCATCGCATAACGGATACCGCCTCCCCATGGGTTCCACCATGCTTTCGGCCCAGCTTCCGGATAGCAGTGGTGCAGCGTTTCTCTGCCGTTGTACTTAATGGAATAGACCCCCGGGTAATAAGAGGCTGAGGCCCGGAAGGCAATCGTTCCATTATCAACCGTCCAAATGTCCTCCTCGGTTGAAACCTCCACAGGCTCTGTTCCTTTTACAACATGAAGGGCGTGGAGATCAGCCTTCCTTCCTGGACTCCGGAACTGACCCGTGAGCGTTTTTAAGCCAGGAGTATGGTACACAAGCGGGTAAGTTACTTTCGTTGATGCCTCTTCTTTTCCAATTTCTTTTTCAAAAGTATCCTCTTCAGAATGAACGGTTAAACGGCCTTGCAGGTAGGAAGACAGCCTCGAACGAAAAGCGACGTCTACCTTTTCCCCTTTTTCTGAAGCGAATCCATCGTTTTCTACTTCCAATCCATAGAGAGGGAGTTCTTCGAGGTTCTTCGTTTCGTATCCTGCTGCTAACTCGCGCCACTGCCGCCAGTTTGGTACGGTATTTATGCCGATTTGAATCGGTCCGAGCGATTGAAGCTTTCCTGGTTCGAGGGTGCCAATAGAGTACATCACCCCAAATCGCCAATCATCACGTTTGCCGACAGCATCTTCCTGCCAAGCCAGCCCCGCCGTATCTCCTGAAGCAGAAGAAGTAAACAGCCATCTTTCAGATAGATCTCCGCTGTGAATGGTGCCAATAAACGGAATGTCTGCTTCATTTCCAATTAACACCCCATTTTTCATCGGCATCGCCATTCCTTTTAACGGGATAATAATCGGCTGAAGAAACGCAAGATCGCTCTTTTCCTCTGGTCCATGATTGATCAGTTCATGCGTAATCTCGACCAGCCCATCGCCGTAAATCTTATAGTAGGTGTTAAGAATAACCGAAGAAAAAACATGTGACGCAAGGCTCGTTTTCAGAACAAATGCTTCCTGAAGTTCAATATGTTCAACCGAAGTCGCAGATGTTTTTGACAATTCATCATTAAACGGCTTCCCAAGCTTCGGGGTCATGATGGTGAGCGGATCTTCCTTCGCTCTTAAAGAACCACCCTTTACGGCATTATTTCTTTTTTCAATTTTTACATAGTGAGGACCATTGTAACCGTACCAATGCTCTTCTGTCTGACCGCCGAATTTGGCCCCGTATCCCGGGAACGCCAGCGTAAGACGTGTGTGGAAAGAAGTGGTCCTCCCGTCCTTCCGCCGCACCTTAACTTCAACTTGTTCGTCTAAAAAGCCGTGCTTGCGCAGCTCGCCAGTGAGCGGAATAGACAGGCGTCCTTTCGCATCCACCTGCGCCTGCACCTGAGGTTCTTCCCACTGAATAATTTTATTGGCGGGAAGTTTCACGATCCAGGAGGAAGTCGTATCCAGCTGGCTCTCCAAATCAAGTTGCAGCGTCCCTTTATGATGAACTCTCCAGTTCTTGTTCAATGAACGAAGGTGAAGTTTTCCTGGTTGAATAGGAAAAACCCCCATTCGAAGAGGGAGAACTGATTGATTGATGGTAATATCCACTCCTATCACCGGATGAGTTTTCCATGGATTCGGCTCCACTTCCGGCATATGAAGCTGAACCGGAAATTCCCCGTTCCACTCGCCCCGCACTTCAAACGTTTCCTCCACCTCATGCTTGACCACGGCCGATGAGCTGCCGGAAATTGAAACTTGAAAAGGCGTCTCTGTTTTATTGATGATCCGATAACTCGCGTAATGGGGTTCCTTTTCCAACAGTTTAAAGTGGGGAAGATTCATTTCCACCATCAGATCCTGCGTCTCGATCCTCCTTATTCTTCTTCCCGTTCGTTCGAATTGAATGGTGACAAACTCGCCTCCCGCTTCCCATTTATACTCAAATACCGTATGATCCTGAGCCTTGAAACCATCCGGCTTGATTTCAATGACCCGCTGACTCGTGGTGTACCAGTTATGCTTTTCGAAAAATGGCCGCAGCCACTCGATCTGCAGCACCATGGGCATGAAGTTCATTAAGTGGGTGGCGTCATCACGCTCTTCCCAAAAGAATCCACACTTTTTATAAAGAGGAACAGCCTTCGTATTTCCCGGCCACGTAAACAAATCCAATCTCGGCCAGCCTAATTCGACCGTTTTATCTAAAGCTGTGAGAAGGAGGCGTTTTCCAATCTTCAATCCCTGGTATTCGGGATGAACATTGATCAGTGGAATATAAAGCGCACCTTCGTCCTCCCGATATTCGGAAAGACCACAATAACCGACCACCTCGTCGCCTATAATAGCTAGAAATAGGTAAAGATTGGTCGACTTCGCTTCCGTATCGATAATATCCTGCGCCGTTGATACGGAATCATCTCCACCCCAGTTTTCGCTGCTTTCATTCCACATCTTTGCCACGGCTTGTGCGTAACCATCGTGATACTCGACTATTTTCACTTGCTCTAATGTTTTCATCCTTTTACCTCCATGATCCGTATTCAGCCAGTCTGCTTCACCTTAACTGCATCTGAAATACCACTGACAATCCTAATCATCGTCAACGCCTCCTCTCTGCTTATGTACTGGAAAATTTATTCATATTCATTCATAGTTTAAGGTGAGCGGCATGCAAAGTAAAGAATATTCTGAACAGCTTTTTATTATTCAGGACTTAAAAATCCCCTCACCGTTAAGGATGAGGGGAAGTAAAACGCGTTGTTGATTTTTATACTAACTTTATTCCACAATTCGGTCGGATAGTTGAAGATTCAGTTTCGAGATAATTCGGGACTGTTACCATAAAAGAGGAAGAGTTGGTGAGGAAATAACTCGCTTTCCTGTGGGGGAACGGCGAGCCTCCTCGGTTGTTATCACTCCCTGTGGGGTCTCTCCTAGTTCCTTCTCCCACGGGAGTCTCGTCATTTCCCCACCAACTCAATCTTAGGAGAAAAACGGCCCCTTCTAGAAGGGATAACGCTCTCCTTTTTAATCGGTATTAATTGCTTCTATAATAGGCTAATTCCCATTGTTATAGCTTAGTAATTGTCTCAAAAACACAGCTCTTTTTTCTCATCAAGCAGCGCTGTCTTAAGTGGTTTCGAGCGTCTGATTCGGCAAGGTCCGGAGGGGGACGATGTAGACTCCTGCGGGATAAACATGATCGGTGAGATCCCGCAGGGTGTTAAGCCCGAGGAAGCTCAGCACATGCCCGCGGAAAGCGAAATCGTCCCCCGCAGGACCTTCCGCTCAACAAATATCTCGAAACTGAGTCTTACAGTAGCGGGAGCTTTTCTGGAAGACTCGAACTGAAGTTTTTAACAAAGTCTGATTCTTAGAAACCTAATAGGTTGAGGAGGTAGCCTCCGAGGACACCGAGTATAACAATCAGCCAGGCCGGGACTTTCCAGATATTAAGTAAAGCAAATAAAATAGTCCCTAAGGCAAAATCAGCACCATCAAAGATGGAACTTTTAACAACAGGATCATAGAATGCGGCTAATAGAATTCCAACGACGCTCGCATTCACTCCCATCAGGATCCCCTGGAAAGAAGCACGCTTGCGCAATTCACTCAGGAAAGGCAAAGCTCCAATTATAAGCAGAAAAGAAGGCAGGAAAATACCTATGGTAGCAACGACTGCTCCTGCGACTCCTTCCATCATTGTTCCGAGGTAGCTTGAAAAAGTAAACAGGGGACCTGGAACGGCCTGCGCCATACCATAACCAGCCAGGAACTCATCAGGCGACAGCAGCCCCACCGGGACCAGCTCTCTTTCAATCATAGGTAACACAACATGGCCGCCTCCAAAAACCAAGGAACCTACTCGGAAGAAAATATCAAAAATATTGAGCAAAGAGTTGTTCACTACGCTCGTTATGATCGGAAGTGAAACTAACGAAATTCCTAAAATGGTTAAGGAAAGGATTCCGGTTTTTTTAGATATATTAACAGCGAAAGGTTCAATATTTGATTCTGCTTTATCTTTAAACCAGGAAAGTCCAAGAAGTCCCGCAGCTAAGATAATGACGATTTGTATCCAGGCAGAAGGGTACAGCAGCATAACTAAGGCAGCGACAATTGCAATAGCCTTTCTGCTTTTATCCGGGGTCAACTTCTGACCAAGTCCGATAAGAGCATGCAGGACGACGGCTGCCGCCACCACTTTCAGGCTATGAATAAATCCTGCGTCAGCCAGGGAGAAATTTTGATAAAGTAAAGCGAATACGACCAGTACAATAACGGAAGGAAGAGTGAAGCCAATAAAGGATGTAATCCCTCCCAGTATTCCTCCACGTAAAATTCCAATCGAGATGCCGACCTGACTGCTTGCCGGTCCGGGTAGGAATTGGCATAACGCAATCAGATCCGCATAGGTTTTGTCATTTAACCACTTTCGCCGGTCGATGTACTCATCTTTAAAATATGCCAGGTGGGCTACAGGCCCTCCAAATGAGGTCAAGCCCAGTTTCGTAGATGTAAATAATATTTCTAATAGGATTTGTAGAGTGGTTTTATTCTGTTTTTGACTCAATTTGTTCACCTCATATCATTTAATTTCTTTAAAGAGTTCATAAGCTTTAGCCCGGGCTTCCTGGAGGACAGCGTCCCCCTTATCTGTAATGCGGTAATATTTGCGTATCTTTCCATTCACATTGACATCTTCTCTATCCAGAAGCTGGTCTTTCTCCATATTGTGAAGAATGGGATAAAGGGTGCCGGCACTTATTTCGTACCCATGCTCATGCAGCTCCTCAAGCATCCAGGACCCGTAAATAGCTTCTTCTTTGGCGTGATGCAAAATATGAATTTGTATAAAACCTAAGAAAAGTTTCCTTACTACTTTATTATCCAAATATCTGCCCTCCTTATTAAGCTCTTCAATATCGAAAATCAATATTGACTTTCGATAAGATTATATACGAAACGATTTGATTGAACAACACTTCCTAAAATAATTTACATGATCTTAATAAACTTCGTTCTAAATTCCTTCCCCAAGTCTATGCACCCCACTTCCCTTGAGCTCATTCATCATGCTATTATTCAGACATTGTCAGACGTATTTATATGTTGAGAAGTGCGAGATGTAAAAGAGGTGAAAAACAGTGGATAACCATTCAAATAAAACTCAGTCAGGGATTAAAGAAAATATCCTTCCATTCTTTTTATTAGTCCTAATCAATTTGTTTGTAGGTTCTATGGTAGGACTGGAAAGAACAATCCTGCCCATATTAGGGGAGGAGAGCTTCGGTATAGCATCTGCAAGTGCCGCTCTTTCCTTTATTGTCAGCTTTGGCTTTTCAAAAGCCATTGTAAACTTTTTCGCAGGTAACCTTGCCGATCGAATCGGTAGAAAAAGAGTCCTTCTCATCGGCTGGGCGATAGGGTTAACCGTTCCTCTACTCGTTATTTTTGCTCATGCATGGTGGGTAGTCGTCGCTGCTAATATCCTTTTAGGTATGAATCAGGCACTGACCTGGTCCA
Organism: Halobacillus alkaliphilus; assembly: GCF_900113125.1. Classification (GTDB taxonomy): domain Bacteria; phylum Bacillota; class Bacilli; order Bacillales; family Halobacillaceae; genus Halobacillus; species Halobacillus alkaliphilus. The sequence goes on from NZ_FOOG01000020.1 coordinate 27,184, forward strand.
TGACCGTTAACATGAAAGTAGATCTTGCCAAACCAGATCAGAGAGGGCTTGCCGTAGGATTTAATGAATTTGCCGGTTACCTGGGTGTAGCTTTAATGGCTGCCATCTCCGGTTATGTTGCTTCTTCCTACTCTCTTAGTCCAGAGCCGTTTTATATAGGAATCGGACTGGTGATCATTGGTTTCCTTTTATCGCTGATGGTTCAAGATACTGAGCAGCATGTAAAAATGCAGGCCAGGCAGCAGAATGAGGAATCAGGCAGCCTATCCACTAAGGAAGTTTTCAAACGAACGACGTGGAAAAACCGTAATTTATCCAGCAGCAGCTTTGCCGGTTTAACGACGAATTTCAAAGATGGTATGGCCTGGGGTCTTTTTCCGATTTTCTTTGCCTCGGGCGGATTGAGTGTGGGACAAATTGGCACAGTGGTTGCCCTGTACCCGGCAGCATGGGGATTCTTCCAGCTGTTCACAGGTCTCTGGAGTGACCGGATTGGACGAAGAAAACTCATCGTTACCGGAATGTTTGTCCAAGCTCTGGCCTTATGGTTTATCCTGCTTGTGGATACCTACCCTTTATGGATCCTCGGGGCCATCTTACTTGGGATAGGTACGGCACTCGTTTACCCTACCATTCTCGCATCGATTAGTGATGTCGCTCATCCTGAATGGAGAGCCACTTCAATGGGAGTATACCGCTTTTGGCGGGACAGCGGATACGCTTTTGGAGCCCTGACAGCAGGCATCATTGCCGATGCTTTATCCGTTAACTGGGCGATTGGACTTGTAGGAGCCCTGCCTTTTCTTTCCGGTTTGATATCTATGATCAGGCTGGAAGAAACATTAAATAAAAAGCCTCAATAATCGTACGGAATGGATGAACATTCATAACCCGTATTTTCCCAGTAAAAAAACCAGAAAGCCCCGATTCCTCTGAATGGAATCGGGGCTTTCTGGTTTAAGCTTCTTCACGTTCTTTATTTTTATCTTTATCCTTATTCTTCTTGTCATTTTTAGAAAAGAAATCGATCACTGGTCGTTTTCCGCGGTACACCACTCCTGTCATTTCCGCAAATAAGTGAAGCAGGACTAAGAGTACAAACGTAATGATCAGCGAGATCCCAATCGATGTAAGGGAGAATAAAATGGCCAGTAAACCGAACAGGGCACTGAATCCATAAATAATTAACACCGTCGCGCGGTGGCTGAAGCCTGCCGCCAGGATTTGATAATGAATGTGCTTATTGTCCGGCATCATGATCTTCTGTTTATTGATAAGACGTCTCATGATGGAGAAGAGTGTATCAAAAACAGGAATCGCAAGGACAATAATCGGAATGACGAAGCTGAATAATGTCACGTTTTTAAAGAGTCCTACCATAGATATAACCGCCATGGAATACCCGAGAAACAGAGAGCCGGTATCTCCCATGTAAATCTTGGCAGGATAAAAGTTGTGGAAAAGGAAGCCGATGTTACTTCCAATTAGCACGATGCATAAATAAACGATTGTAATCTGTGGTTCAATCGCCAGCGCCATCACAGCAATACTAATCAGGGAAATCGTCGAAACACCAGTGGCAAGACCATCCAGTCCATCTATCAGGTTGATGGCATTAGTAATTCCAATAATCCAGAAAAATGTGAACAGAATACTGATCGGTTCATTTAATGAGATCATTCCTAATAAAGGAACACTTAGGATATCAACTTTTAACCCCGATAGAATCAATATACCGGCAGCGGAAACTTGTCCAGCCAGTTTAAAAATCGGGCGGATTTGATAGCGGTCATCGAGAAGACCGGTTAAGACAATAATCGTCGCACCGATACTGATCGAAAGAAAGTAAGGGGTATCCGGTCTAATATACAGCATTCCCGCTACTACGCCGCCAAAAATGGCCAGACCGCCCATACGCGGGGTAATTTCTGTATGGATCTTCCTGAGTTCAGGATAATCCATCATTTTCCACTTTACGGCTAGTTTCATAACTGGAAATACGAGCAGGTAGCTCACTGCCATGGATAGGCCGATCGCTATTATCATATCAACATATATATTCATAGAAATCCTCACTTGTGTTTAATTAATTCAAGGGTGCATCGTTCACATTATACCATAGGCTGCCAAATAATTTGTCGGACTTTGGCTTCAGATTTGATTTAGCCGTTAAATCTTCCCTCCTATTCCTTATAGCTAAAAATTTATACCAAAATTTAGCGTTTATGTTAAAATGTTCTCATGCTTAAATTATATAGCCATTTATTACTATTGCGGTAAGGTATATCCTTGCCGCTTCATTATGGGTGAAATATACAAGTATCCATGGTTCAGAAGGGAAGGTATTCTATTGAAGACAATATCAATTTTGATCCCCGCTTATAATGAAGAAGAGTCTATTTCTTATCTTTATGAGAGGGTTTTAAACGTTGTAGCTAATCTAAGGAACTATCAATTTGAATTATTATTCGTGAATGATGGAAGTAGCGAACAAACTTTATCTATTATAAAGCAATTGCGTACAAAAGATCATCGCATTTCTTACGTAGATCTGTCCAGAAACTTTGGGAAAGAAATCGCTATGATAGCAGGACTAGACCATGCTAAAGGCGATGCAGTAGTCATTCTGGATGCTGATTTACAGGATCCGCCTGAACTCATACCTGAATTAGTAAGCTACTGGGAAGAAGGTTACGATGATGTTTATGCTAAACGACGTTCTCGCAAAGGAGAAAGCTGGTTAAAAAAGACAACCTCCGCCACGTTTTATAAAATTCTTAAAAAAATCAGCCAAGTTCCTATACAAGAGGATACAGGAGACTTTAGACTATTGGATCGTCGCTGTGTGGAAGCTATTAAACAATTAAGAGAATCACAGAGATACACGAAAGGAATGTTCAGTTGGGTAGGTTATCACAAGAAAGAAGTTTTATTCGACAGAGATCCAAGAGTATCAGGTAAAACAAAATGGAATTACAGAAAACTTGTAGACCTTGCCATTGAAGGAGTTAACGTTTACCACTGCGCCTCTAAGGCTATCTTCATTAATGGGGATTACTGTCTCTTTCATAGCATTTATATATATGCTTTACATCATCTTAAAAACTCTTGTTTACGGTGAGTCAGTAGCTGGTTACCCTTCTCTCATGAGTGCTGTGCTTTTTATTGGAGGTATTCAATTAACGGTACTGGGTATTATAGGTGAGTACTTGGGAAGAGTTTTCAATGAAACAAAGAAACGACCACTTTATTTTATCAATGAGTACAATCACGAAAAAGCCATGAACGTTTTTGAATATGAAAAAAGCTATGAACACTCTAATTACTAAAAAATATTATAAAGGATAATTATATTTATGAATAACAAAGATTCAAAGATAGAAATAATTTCTTACTTATTTTTTGGCGGTCTAACCACTCTTGTTAATATAATTACATTTTTTATATTAAATAGTTTACTAGGGACTGATTATAAACTAGCCACGTCAATCGCATGGATACTTTCGGTAATTTTTGCTTTTATAACAAACAAGCGATTTGTCTTTAAAAGTGAAAATTCCAGTTCCCAAGAAATTCTTCCATTCCTTACTTTTCGAATCATGTCCTATTTAATGGATATAGGTTTAATGATCATTCTAATAGAAGTCATTCACTTTCATCCTCTTATCTCAAAAATTTTAGTGAATGTGCTGGTAGTTTTATTTAACTATATAGCAAGTAAGTATTTTGTGTTTAACCGCAAAACGTATTCCAGCATGGAGGGGGGAAAATAGTGGTCCATTTTAATAAGTATTTAAGAGTATTCTGTATGATATTTATTCTTATCGTTGGGGCTGTTTATTTTGGGTATGGTTCCTATGCCAACTGGATTGAGCTTGTCGAAAATTATACATATCCCTTAATGTATATTGTGTTATTAGGCTTAGTTGTAGCAGCTGCTATTTATTTTTTAGCTAGATTACCGATATCTAACAAACTGTTCTTAATTGGGACGCTAGTAGTAGCTTTTCTTGTAAGGCTAGGGTGGGTTTTATATGCATCCACTGATCCTATATCGGATTTTTTATTGCTAAACAACGCAGCAGTTTCAGCATCTAATGGAGACTTTAGTTTCTCAGAAGATACCTACTTTACAAAATGGGTCTATCAAATAGGTTTCGTTATGTATCAAGCTTTAGTTATTACTCTTTTTGGCGAAGATATTTTCGTTTTACAGTTCTTGAATATATTATATAGCGTAGGTTTAGTGTGGCTTATTTATCTTATTGCAAAAGAATTATTTAATGAAATAGCAGGAAGGATTGCTGGAGTCATATACAGTCTTTATGTGCCAGCAATTATTATGACTTCAGTACTAACCAATCAGATTCTGGCGACACTGTTATTTTATGCAGGGGCTTATCTGCTAGTTAAGCATTTCAACACACATAATTGGACATGGATATTCGTGGGGGTTTTGTTCGCTTTCGGCAATATAATTCGCCCTCTAGGGTCATTTGTATTGTTGGCAGCCGGCTTATTTATATTTGTCGTGTTTATTTTAGGCGTTAAACGTAAAACAGCACTTATAACATCTGGCAAATTGGCTGGAACAGTAATGGTTTATATGCTTCTGTTAACTATAGTGAATCAATCCCTAATAATGGCTGGAGTTACCAACTATCCTTTAGAGAACAGAGATCCACACTGGAAGTTTGTATTAGGATTAAATCATGAAACTAATGGAAGTTATTCAGGTAAAGATTCTGAAGCTTTAAAAGGACTTGAATTGCAAGAACGTTTAGAGAAAGAAGAAGAAATGATTCAGAATCGGTTGGCCGATAAAAGCGAACTACTCCAGCTTTTCAAGGAAAAGTTTGAAGATATGTGGGGAAGTCGTGATGCCTCAATCTTTTGGAGTTATAAAATTGAAAATGAGAATTCTAAAGAGAATGTGTCAGAGCTTCTTTATCGATTTGATAAACTAATTTATGTACCGCTTTTCTTGTTCGGCTTATTGTCTATAGTGATTCTAGCCAGGAACTTGCTAAAGGATAATGATCATCATTCGGCTAAGGCTCTCTATTTTGTCTTATTTATCATAGGTTATGCAATGATTCATCTCTTGATTGAAATACAAACAAGGTACAGGCTAGTTATGGTCCCGAGTTTGGTTATTATCCAAAGTTTAGGTGTTTACACTTGCTGCCATTTAATCACATCTTCTCTAAGAAAAAAGAAATTCGAAAAAATCTTAGAAAAAACGTCCTGAACTTGGTTCAGGACGTTTTTTATATCAATATATTTTTATTTATCTTTGGAGCTGCTGGATTAATTGTTCAATAACGTCCTGAGAAGAAAGGACTTCCGAAGTTTCGGAGCGCTGGATGATATCCTGCAGCACCTCTTTTAAATTTTCCATTCGTCTCACCTTTTCTATCGTTTAGTATCTTACTATTCTATTTACTTATATCTTCGATTAAAAACATCTTTTTTTGAGGGGGCTTGGCTCTTAATCGACACTTAATCAAGAGTTTTCTCCCTTTAGTTTCATCAATTTCAAATTTTCAACAAATAATGTATGTTTTCTTCCAATCTACCATCTTATCATATAGCAATCTTCGTCATTTGAATAGTGTTTTTTTCAAAAATATTTTAAAAATTTATAATAGTATATGAATGGTTATTCAATCGGTGAAGTGAATGTGTCAAATTATGACAAAAGCCTACTTCTTTAATAAGAAAATAGGCTTTGTCAATTATAATACTTGGGGAACTCGTCTCCCCTGTTCTGGACGGCCCAGTTCCTCTGTTGAAACTTTAAGGCGTAGCCTTGACGCTCAAAGCGGTGGATGCTCTTTTGAATAGTTTCGATTCCTTCCTTGTGATGACTAAACAAAATGACGACAGGATGTAAGAGCGAGTCATAGAAGAACACGGGATTCAAGCTGCGGTGGACTTGTCCAAAGCTCCATTCCTTAAACAAATCAAGGTTCCTGACCAATGAATCATCTAAAATGGACGCTTCACTCAGGCAGCTTCCTTTTTTAGTGTAGTCAGATAGATGGTGGTAACAAGAGGCAGCTTGGACATAGGAGAGAGGGGAGCCGTCTCCTCCCACGGCTTCCATAGCGTCCTGCTTTAGCCCGCGATCAGCGGTCCTCGCATAAACCACTCCCTGCTGACTAATCACCTGCCAGCCACCTTTTACGATCAGCTGGGAATATTGTTGGACAAGCACGCTTATATCACGAACGGCACCTGATTCATGCCTATACTCTGGAAGCCCTTTAACAACAACATTCTTTTTAGCCGCTCCCCTGGTAAATAGGACTTTTCCTCTCACAATCTTTCCCTCCCGCCTCAAAGGAGTAGTTTTTTCTGTTCTAAAAAACGTTTAATTTCTTCTAAGGTTAACCCCATTTTTTTAGCTTGCATGATAAGCTCAAGCCAATCTTTATCCATCTGCGCCGTAATCTGTCCAGTCATCTCAGAGCCACAACTTTCTACACCCATTCACTTTTCGTTCTTTTCTGATTCGTCTCCCCAACGATAGGGCAGCAATTCCTCAAGCGGTACTTCCAGTGTCCTTGCGAGCTTACTCATAACAATGAGCGATGGATTTTTCTGAACCCCTCGTTCAATGTTACTAATATACGATTTGGATACTTTGGACAGTTTTGCAAACTCATTCACCGATAAACCCTTTCCAATCCGAAGAGCCCGAATCTTTTCCCCTATAGTAGCCAATGGCCTCTATCCCCTTTTCCATGTCAAAATTTATCTAAATCTTGCCCATAACGTTCTTTTTTATATTCATTTTGTTCTTTATAAAGAATATTATAAAACGACTCTATTAAAAAGAAAACCGCCAAAATTCACAATAGAGAACAACTACGTTCGCTACACTCTTGTTTTCTCCAAATATCTCCAAATATTTTCTATTTTAAGAACAAAAAAGCCGGCTGTTCTATAGCTCAACCGGCTTCACTCTTCCATAATATGATGTTTTTTGCGAAATTCATTTGGTCCGATACCTTCTATTTTTTTGAAAACTCTTGTGAAATAGCTCTGACTATTAAACCCAAGCTTCAAACTAATGTCCAGCAAAGTAAAATCAGAAATGCTCAGCATCTCTTTCGCTTCTTTCACCCGCTCAACATTAATAAATTGCGATATCGAAATTCCTGTTTCTTTCTTGAATACTCCCGACAAATAATTAGGATGGACATTCATCGCAGCTGCGATATCCTGCAGGGAAAGGGCTTCACTTAAGTTCTGGAATATATAGCGCTTGGACCGCTCGACTAAAGGAGAGTGCACCGGTGCTTCCTGCGCTCGCTGCAAACGGGCCATGAAGCTTTGGATAACATTCTCTTCTAATTCCTGAAGTTCTTCCGTAGTATTTTTCGTTTCTAAGTAGTTCATAAAGAACTCGCTGAGGGACATCACTTCGTCCAGCTGTGCTCCCCCTGCCAGGCACATTTGATTCAATTCCCCTATCAGACGGATCAGTTGATTTTTTTCAAGTCTCACTGCATTCGAATGACTGGGGGATGAGAACAATTGCTTCCTCCACTCCCGATAGATGTCCAGTGCCTCCGAATGGCCTAGTTTGAATAACTGTGTAAAACGTTCCTGAAGCTGATAGTTGTTGTTCGGCGAAGTTTCGTTGATGAGATAATGTTCATACACCTTCTGGATAGGCGAATGTTTTCTTTCACGATGTCCTTCTTGCTTCTCGGAGAGAATTCGTATGAGAATTCTCTCCATGGACAACATCTGCATAGGGTTCAGAACTGGTAATTGATCATAGTAATTTAGTAATCTTTCCGTCTTAACTTTACAGTTTGATTCTGCTTTTATAAAACCATCAATTTCTTTTTTTCCAATCTCTTTATGTAAAAAGGGACCAAATACGATATCTACTGGTTCTTCTTGCCCGATTTTCATAGAATACAAGAAAATACTCTGTCCAAATTCATCTGAGAATTTTTCTAAGGTGTTGGGACTTTTCCTGATGGTTTCTAAAAAAGGGAAGAAGCTTTTTTTCATGAAATCCGGCGGCTGATGAAAACTGTCGGGAAATTGAAAAGTTAATTTCCGTTTATGATTCAAAAGCAGCACAGGGACTTGCAGTGCAATCGAACAGTCCTTCAATAAGTGGGTAAGCTCATGATGGGAAATAGCCATACAGATACCCCCAAGATTAATCCTTTTTTACTATTATACCTGAATCCAAAAAAATAGCACCCCTAAATGATTAGGCGGTGCGTCTATTCTAATGAATTCCTCTTATTAGAGGAACTTTTAATATAATCTCTTACTTCTTCGATTGTCAGCCCCATGGCCTTTGCCTGCTTTAATAAATGTACCCAATCCTCATCTAATTTACTGATACTCGGCAGCGTTCTCATCTCTCTAAACCTCCCCAAAATCCTCTAGGTTTTCTGTTTAAAGATTCTCTATTTTTTATCTATTAAAGAATCTTCCTTCATCTGGAAATGTATTATTATTATAACCGATATTCTGAAAGGGATTTTGAACATATTTAACTATTTTTTAAATATAAACATTTAATTTTAGAATATTTCTAATAAAAGAATGTAGTAAATTGTAATTTATAGTTATTAAACAAACAAAAACCGATATGAACGGTCATATCGGTTTTGTTTGTTCTATTTTAAGAATACATACGGTTCCATGTAGTCGTCAGCACCCGGAAGGTATCGCGGTCTTCCGAATCAATTGCCTGATCGATCAAACGCCTGAGATTATTCTTTTCGAGCTCCAAAATCACTTCATTCGTTTCATTTTCTTCCGGTTTTGTAAGTTCTACTTCTTCCTTTTCATAGTAAGGTGCGACGATGGAATGAAGATGCTGTAGAAAATCCGGCAGCTGCAGAAGATCGGCCACCGATACATACACTATATTTTTACCACGTTGAAATACGAAAATATCAAATACATTATGAACACGCTTACGTTGACGGTCAATGATAATTTCTCTGGATTCCATAGGAACGAATTGATAGAGTTCATTGTCAATAAATAATGAAAAGTACTGGTAGGCTAGCACAACTCGGATAAAGCGCTTATCTTCCTTCACGTAATACGGTTTCAACATTTTAATATTTAACACAGTGCCCACCCCTTTAATTTAATCTGAATTTTCAGTATTTTATTCTATTATCGCTGATTTGTCAACAAATTGAAAGTCTTTTATCTTGAATACATGGTTTAATTTCAAATATTTCTCAAAACTACTTCCCTGACGTGATGGGAAACGTGGCTCTTTCACTATAAATTTTAATTTTTTATAATGGCTCTATTAAACATTTTTATTATTTTTTTCCAATCAAATGAGTGTATTGTGTAATACTCAGTTTTGAGATAATGGATGGAGAAATGAGCTCCAGGGAATGACTCGCTTTCCTATGGCCCTGCGTCTTTCAGGGCCATAGGAAAGTGTTCAAATTTGGAGTCACCCCGAAAGACACGACCAGCATAAGCCGACCAAGGATGGTAGTTTTTCCGTCCGTTGATGAGCAGCTTATGCCTTGAGTGTCCGGATGATGGAACAAGACGCATTATTTTCCCGCCATCCCTTATCCATTTAACGTAACGGAACCAGTTGTCTTGAAACTGAGTCTTCCATTATCGGGAGCTAACCGAGAATATAATAGAGCCTTTAGGTAACTAAAAAAGTCCCAGCTTTCCATATGGAAAGCTGGGACTCTTAGTTAAATCAATGCATGCAAACGGTCATTTACGGTTTCTTTTAATGCTTCAAGGATCTTCTCGCTATCTTTTCGGGAACCGGATTTGGCTCCATAATAAAATTTGATTTTCGGCTCTGTGCCAGATGGACGTAAACAGAACCAGCAGTCGTCTTCGAGAATAAACTTCAGCACATTCGATGTTGGAAGTTCAATTTCCTCTGTCGCGCCTCCCTCTACGTAATGACGAGTCATTGTAGAATAATCCTCAACAGCGACTACTTTCTTTCCTCCTGCTTCTGTAATACCTGCGTCACGGAAATCTTCCATAATAGTCTTGATTTTATCCGCTCCTGATTTTCCTTCAAGCTTCACGGACTGAAGATCTTCAAGGAAGTAACCATGCTTCTGATAAAGCTCTTCGAGGGCATCCAACAAGGTTTTGCCCTGATTCTTATAATAAGCGCCGACTTCTGCTATAAGAATCGCTGCCTGTACGGCGTCTTTATCACGTGCAAATGGTTTAACTAAATAACCATAACTCTCTTCATATCCGAACATGAACTCATATTCTCCGCTCTGTTCGTATTCTTTAATTTTTTCACCAATAAATTTAAAGCCTGTCAGTGTATCAAGCGTGCCGATGTTATGAGCATCCGCGATGACACGGCCGAATTCAGAGGTCACAATGGTCTTAATCAGAAGTCCATTGTCTGGTACATCAGGAGAATGCTCTAAAATGTAATCAAGCATAAGAGCACCAGTCTGGTTTCCGGTTAACACCTGATATTCACCGTTTTTATCGGGTACAGCCGCTCCCATGCGGTCCGCATCAGGGTCGGTCGCAAGCAGTAAGTCTGCTCCTACAGCTTTTCCTTGTTCAATCGCCATAGCAAAAGCCTGATGTTCCTCCGGATTCGGAGAAGCAACCGTCGAGAATTCAGGATCCGGCTGCGCCTGCTCTTCTACAATATGAACGGAAGAAAAACCGCTCTGCTCCAGTCCTTTTTGCACGAGATCACGTGCTGTCCCGTGAAGAGGCGTGAACACCAGCGAGATATCTTTTTTAATATCCGGCTGAATCGTTACGGATTTAAGCTGCTCTAAATATTCGGCATCTACTTTTTCATCGATCCAGTGGAGCAGACCGTCCTCTTCCAGCTGCTTCTGATCGGCTGCATCTACATTCAGTTCGTTTTCTACTTTATTGACAAACCCGATCATGGATTCAGCCTGAAGAGGAGGAAGCTGGCCGCCGTCCTCGTTATAGGCTTTGAAACCATTGTATTCTGGCGGGTTATGGCTTGCCGTGACTACCACTCCTGCTGCGGTCTTTAAATGACGCACAGCGAACGAAAGCTCCGGCGTCGGGCGTAAGGAAGTGAATACGTATGAAGGGATACCGTGGTAGCCGAGCACGCGGGCTGTCTCCACTGCAAATTCTTTGGACATATAACGGGAGTCATAAGCAATAGCTACGCCGCGGTTCGAAAGTCCCTGGTCATTCACATACGTAGCGAGACCTTCGGCAGCTCTTCTGATCGTATAGATGTTCATCCGGTTCGTACCAGGTCCAAGCTTACCGCGCATTCCGCCCGTACCAAACTCGAGGTTCTTATAAAAAGCGTCTTCTAAAGACTGCTCGTCATCTTCAATCTCTTTTAATTGCGACGATAACTTTTCGTCCATCTCTTTAAATTCTCTCCAGCGATCGTACTCATTTTTCCACATCCATCCATCACTCCTCTTGTAGTTTATAATGATTATGACTTATTGGAACGGGAGACGATTAAAGAAGCATTTCCTTTCAATTCGAATGTGTCTACCGTAGCAGGGATAATAAAATGATCCCCTTTTGAAAACGAATAAGTCTCCTGGTTAATCCTCACTTCTCCAGTTCCCTGGAGAGCACTTATTAACAAATAAGGATTGGGTTTCAGCTCCCCGCTTTCCCCTTCCAATTGCCAATGAAAAACAGAAAAATACTCTTCTTCTACCAAGGTTTCCTGCCTAAGGTCTGACTGAACTGCATCTGATCGATCGATGTAGGGATCTTTATGTGGAACCGTTATCACTTCCAGTGACTTATCCAGGTGCAGTTCCCGCTTCTCCCCATCGTTTCCGACGCGATCATAGTCATAGACCCGATACGTGATATCCGAACTCTGCTGGGTTTCAAGAATCTGAATGCCAGCGCCAATCGCGTGGATCGTTCCACTTGGTACAAAAAAGAAATCCCCAGGCTGAACAGGAACCCGCCTAAGCAGCCTCTCCCATTCTTCATTCTCCACCAAATCCTGTAATTCCTTTTTATTCGAGGCTTGATGACCAAAAATAATTTCAGAGCCTTCTTTAGAGTCAATCACATACCAGCATTCGGTTTTTCCGTAATTTTTTCCTTCAACTTCGCGCGCATATGTATCATCTGGGTGGACTTGAACAGACAAGTCCTTCGCAGCATCCAGAATTTTCACTAACAATGGAAATTCTTCTCCTTCTTCATGAGCGAACAATTCACGATGTTCTTCCCATGCTTTAGCCAGGTTATGTCCAGCCAGCGGTCCATTCTGAATCGTGTTCGAACCATTCGTATGTCCAGAAATGCACCAGGCTTCTCCTGTCTGATCTGAAGGTATATCGTACTGAAAAATCTCTTTAAGGCCCGTTCCGCCCCAAAGTCGTTCTTTGAATTCAGGCTTTAAAAAGATAGGTTCCTTATACATGTGCTGCTCACCTCTTTCTATCATGATTGCCCCTTTATTATATCACACTGCCTGACATAAAAAGACAAAAAACAGACCAGGCCAACTGGAAAATACTGTTTGACCTGGTCCTCTAGTTATTTCCATATTCTCTACCCATTCCTGGTAATACTTGTGGACCTGAGGTAGAAATAATAGGGATAAATGGTTATTATTTGTTTTTATCAAGCATGCCGTCTTCGTAACCGAAAGCCCATGTCAGTCCGAAGGCTACTCCAATAGCAATACCGTTTGCGATGATGTAATTGGCAAATGGAATCAGACCGTCCAGGTATAGAAGCATACCAGGAATTACGGTGATCGCCATTCCAGTTCCAGCAAGTCCCATGAGGGAAGCGAAGAAACCGCCGGCAGCTCCACCAATCAGACCCATGACAAATGGTTTCATGTAACGCAAGTTAACACCGAAAATGGCAGGCTCTGTGATTCCAAGGAACGCTGAAAGCGCAGATGGAAGTGCGAGAGCTTTCATTTTCTTCTGTTTTGATTTCAATCCAACCGCAAGTGCTGCGGCACCTTGAGCAGCGATACCTGCTGAGATAAGCGGGTTGAACGGGTTCTCGCCTAAACGCTCAAGCAATTGAATCTCAAGCAGGTTGAAGATGTGGTGCACCCCTGTAATAACGATCACCTGGTGCAATCCACCGATGATCAGGCCACTAAGTCCTAGTGGAAGATCCAGCACAACACGTGTAGCAGAGAAAATACCGTTTTCTACAACGTGGAAAATTGGTCCAATGATAAACAATGCTGCCGTAATCATAATTAATAGAACTAAAAATGGTGTAAGAATTAAATCCAGAGACTCCGGTATTTTCTTCCTTAAAGCTTTCTCAAGCTTCGCTCCTAATATACCTGTAATAAAGGCAGGAAGCACAGAAGCCTGATAACCAACTACTGGAATAAAGCCGAAGAACATGATTGGTTCGACTTCACCGCCGCCAATATCCCAGGCGTTCGGAAGTGCAGGTGATACGAGCATTAATCCTATTACTATACCGAGCAGCGGACTGCCCCCAAACACTTTAAACGTAGACCAGGCGACGAGTGCCGGCAGGAATATAAAAGCGGTATCCGTCAGAATCTGCGTAAATAGAATAAAGTTTTCTGAGATATCTTCAGGAGCCAGTCCAAATAGTCCTAAAATCTGCGGCTGAGTAACAAGTCCGCGAAGACCCATGAATAGACCTGTGGCAACAAGCACCGGGATAATCGGAACAAACACATCACCGAATGTACGGATCCAGCGCTGTAACCAGTTCCCCTGCTTCTTCGTCTCTTCTTTCATTTCTGATTTCGTGGTTCCTTCAACATTCAGCTTGGTAACCTCTTCGTAAATTCGGTTAACCGTACCAGTTCCAAAGATAACTTGCAGCTGTCCAGAGTTGTAAAAAGCACCTTTTACTTTGTCGATCTCTTCAATTGCAGAAATATCAGCTTTCTCTTTGTCGTGCAGCATAATCCGAAGGCGGGTGGCACAGTGAGCTACTGAAGCGATGTTTCCTTCGCCTCCGGCAGCCTCAATGACGTCTTTTGCGATTTGAGAATTCTCGGCCATTTTAAAAACCCCTTTCTTGTAATAGCATTGGCATGTAATCGATTACACATTTCATAAAAAAATATAAAACATTCAATAATTTCGTCAAATAAGCGCGTCGCATTCCGTATTTCTATAAGGAAGAAATTGTGTTCCTGAAATGTGTGAACGATTACATGATTGCGTTTTCAATTAGAACTATACACTATCTCGTAAAATTAGTCTATACGTTAGCTCAAATTTCTCCTCAACTTTTTCATTTTTTAATTTAGCCAGTAATAGTTCAGCCGCCTGTTGACCTGCTTTCTTATTAAAATAATCGATCGTAGTCAGGGAAGGGCTTACATATTGAGACAAGCTGGAAGCTCCTATTCCGACGACAGCCATGTCTTCAGGAATACGGTAGCCTTGCTCCTTTAAGTATTCCATAGCCCCGATAGCCATTCGGTCGGTAACGGCATATACCGCTCTTGGCCTGTTTTTACCGCTTGCTCGTAAAATCTTTTTCATCTCTTCATAACCGGAATCAATTGAAAAATCCCCTGTTCCCATCCAATGGTCTTTGATCACTCCGCCTTCTCTTTCCATTACATCGCGGAAAGCCTGTTCTCGCATAATCCCCACAGAAGGGTCATCCCGGCTCACACCAATAAAAGCTATTTTATGATGCCCTTTATGAATCAGCATATTCGTTAGATCTGCTGATGCATGGTAATCATCATAGACAAGAGACGTTACTTCAGGAAGATCCTGACCGATCGCAAGGAATGGAAGGTCCACATCACGAATGGTTTGAATTAGTTCATCATTCACATTAGTCGCAAGCAGAATAATTCCGTCCACGTGTCTGCTCTTTAGTAAACGGATGTATTCAATCTCTTTTTTCTTGTCCAGTTCTGTATCCGTCAACAGAATTTGAAAGCCTTCTTTAGCTAACACTTCATTAATGCCATTCACTACACGAGTGGATGTTTCCGTGCTTAGACGCGGCAGAATTACACCAATAACGCCTGAACGCTTTGTCCGCAGCGATTTCGCTGATTGATTAGGCATATAACCGGTCTCTTCTACAATTTTCATAATTCTTTTTCGAGCCTCTTCACTTACGTACCCACTATTGTTCAAAGCTCTGGAAACGGTAGTCCGGGAAACGTTAGCCCTTTTTGCGATGTCATTGATTGTTGTCATAGGTTTCATCCTCCATGGAATCCTTTTCACATCATATCGTATTGAAAAAATTGGGCATTGTCTAGCTTTTGGTAAAAATTTCTGTTCTGCTGTACTGACACTCCAAAATTCTTCCACTAAAAAAGACCCTGGAATTTACAGGATTCCAGAGTCAAATACTTGTATGTAACCACTGCTCAGCTGCCAAGAAGCTCAAGAAAGCGCTGGCGGATCGTACGGTACATATACGTATCCTTATTCATATCCGTTATAATGGAGTAAAAGGCCGTCTCTGCTTTATAGACCGCCTGCTTCCCTTCATCCTTGAATTCTTCCATCTTCCCTTCCACTCCCATCTCTCTGATGATTTGATCGATGACGGCATCATACTTCCTTAATGAATCAGGAAGCGGACCGGAATATAAACTGTCCATCATTGCTGCCCTTCCCCCTTTTTATTTTGTAGGTACAATTATTTATATTTTATTTGTCAAAATAAGTCAAGATACTAAAAATTAATACAATAGTTTCATTTTTGTCATTTTATGTCGAATAATTAATCATATTTAATATTTATAGATTTTTTCCTATAAATTATCCTGTTTTATTCACTTTCAACTAATAAAAATAGCAAAATACATTTAATGTAAAAATTTAATAAAAAGTAGAATTCCTATCTTTTATAAAAATTTGAATCGTCTGAGAATTCGCTCTTGTACTCGTCTCCCCTTTCCGTTACAATGTCCTTTATATAAAGAATAATGTATATTTCAAGTGGACAAGGAGTGTGAACGATGAAAAATACCATTACCGTAGGGTTATTAGGTTTAGGGACTGTAGGAAGTGGAGTAATTGAAATTCTTCATGACCATAAGGAGCGTATTCAGCACAGAACGGGGTGCGAAGTTACGATTAAATCCGTATTGGTCAATAATGTGGAGAAGCCTCGAGAGCTTCCTGACGGCTCCACGAACCTGACCGATCGATACGAAGATATTACCCGCGACCCAGAAATCGATGTAGTTGTAGAGGTGATGGGTGGAATCGATCACACGTTAACCATATTATTAGAAGCGATTCAGCACGGGAAACATGTGGTGACAGCCAACAAGGATTTAATCGCCCAGCATGGAGCCGAGCTTTTTGCTGCCTGTCAGGAAAGTGGCAGTGATCTTTATTATGAAGCCAGTGTAGCTGCAGGGGTACCGATTATCCGTTCCATTATGGACGGCTTATCCTCGGACCGCATTACAAAAATGATGGGCATTGTTAATGGGACAACCAACTATATCATGACGAAAATGTCCCAGGACGGAGCTGACTTTGACAGTATATTAAAGGAAGCGCAGGATCTTGGTTTTGCCGAAGCCGATCCAACAGCCGATGTCGATGGTCTGGATGCGGCCAGGAAGATGACCATTCTTTCCATCTTAGGATTCTCTATGCCGTTTAATCTGGAAGATGTAGAAGTCAAAGGAATCCGCGGTTTATCTCTATCCGATATTCAATATGCGGAAGAACTTGGCTATCGCATTAAATTAATTGGCATTGCTGAGAATGATGTAAATGGCGTTTCTGTAAGCGTGGAACCAACTTTCCTTCCTGCAGAGCATCCACTCTCCTCCGTAAACGATGAATTTAATGCGGTTTATGTGTACGGCGATGCCGTAGGAGAAACCATGTTCTATGGCCCTGGAGCCGGAAAGCTTCCAACCGCTACAGCCGTCGTATCCGATTTAATTGCTGTGTTAAAAAATATCCGCTTAGGTACAACAGGTACGGCGTACGTGCAGCCGCAATTCCCTAAGCAGGTTATGCCGAAGGATCAGCAGATGACAAAGAAATATATCCGTCTGCACGTACTTGATCAAACAGGCATGTTAATGGAAATAACGAAGATTTTCGCACAGTACAATATTTCGTTCGATCAAATCATCCAGCGTTCCTATGAAGAAGATGGAGAGCGTGAGCTGATGATGGTCACACATCAAGTTAGTGAAGAAGACTTTTCCCAGGCGATGAAGGAAATTGAAACACATCATTCCGTGAAAAGTGTTGAAAGTATTTTCCGAGTGGAAGGAGGCAGCTGAGATGTGGCAAGGATTGCTTCATCATTATCGTGAATTTCTTCCCGTAACCGACCAGACACCGAATCTGTCTTTACAGGAAGGCAATACTCCCCTTTTGTCCATACCGACGATTTCAAAGGAGTATGGAATTGAAGGATATGTAAAAATCGAAGGCGCCAATCCGACTGGTTCGTTTAAGGACCGCGGAATGGTAATGGCGATGGCGAAAGCGATTGAAGAAGGATCGAAAGCTGTCATCTGCGCATCAACCGGCAATACTTCTGCCTCTGCGGCAGCCTTTGCCGCCCGCGCCGGCCTCCGTTGCATCGTGGTCATCCCTGATGGCAAAATCGCTCAGGGTAAACTCGCCCAGGCCGTCATGTATGGCGCTGAGATTTTTTCCATTAAAGGAAACTTTGATCAGGCGTTGAAGATGGTAAGAGAAATCGCTGAACGTGAACCGGTAACGCTTGTAAATTCCTTGAACCCTTACCGGATTGAAGGTCAGAAAACCGCTGCCTTTGAAGTATGTGATGTATTAGGCGAAGCGCCTGATATTCTATCGATTCCAGTGGGTAACGCAGGAAATATTACTGCTTACTGGCGCGGCTTTCAGGAATACCACGAAAAATATGGCCATCAGCTGCCGAAGATGATGGGCTTTGAAGCAAGTGGTGCAGCAGCTATCGTCCGCAACCAGGTGATTGAAGATCCAGAAACGCTGGCAACAGCGATTCGGATTGGCAATCCCGCAAGCTGGGAAAAAGCGATTGCTGCAAAAGAACAATCTGGCGGCTTAATTGACGAAGTAACCGATGATGAAATTGTAGAAGCGTATCAACTTCTGGCTCAAAAAGAAGGAGTATTTGCTGAACCTGCTTCTTGTGCGTCGATTGCAGGTATGCTTAAGAAAGTGAAGAGTGGCGAGATTCCCCAAGGATCGAAAGTAGTTCACGTTCTCACTGGGAACGGGCTCAAGGATCCAGCGGCCGCAATTGATACCAGTCCGGTCAAACCCACGGTCATTGAAAATGATATCGACCAGTTTGCCGAGGCAATCTCAGGAGTACGCTCATGAGTACATTTCAAATCCGGGTACCCGCAACTTCCGCTAATCTAGGGCCAGGATTTGACTCCATCGGCATTGCTCTTTCCAAATATGTGACGCTCCAATGCCAGCCTGCAGATAAATGGTCGTTCGGAGTGCCTGAGGAGGACCAGCCTCATATCCCATCCGGAAAAGATAATTTAATTTATATGACCGCCATCTATACAGCAACGGCTTACGGATATGAAGAACTGCCGCCGTACCATGTGGATTTGATCAATGATGTACCGATCGCCCGTGGTCTTGGCAGTTCCTCAACAGCCGTGGTAGGTGGAATTGAACTCGCGAACCAGATTCTGAACCTTAAGCTTAGCCGTTATGAGAAATTGCAGCTTGCCTGCGCCATTGAAGGCCACCCGGATAATGTCGCCCCGGCCATCTACGGGGGGATTATGGTTTCAAGCTATGACGGGGACCATTTAGATTTTGTCCACTTCACCAAAGGACTCGAGGACCTGATCTGGCTTGCCATCATTCCCGATTTCCATCTGGAAACGGAAAAAGCACGCAGCCTGCTGCCTCAGGAAATCAGCTACAAACAGGGCGTTCACGCCAGTGGTACAGCCAATGTACTCGTGGCAGCTCTTGCTGAACAAAACTGGGAACTGGCTGGGAAAATGATGATGAAAGATCAGTGGCATCAGCCTTACCGGAAGGAGTTAATTCCTGATTTTGATGCGATAGCCGTCAAAGTGAAGGAACTGAATGCAGCCGGAATGTATATTAGCGGTGCTGGTCCAACCATGATTGCTTTATTTGAACAGTTAAGTGAACAGAAACTTGTTCTTCTCCAGAAAGAACTTCCTGCCTATCAAGTGGAAGCTTTACAAGTAGATAGCCACGGATTGGAAGTGACTTCTCACAGTCTTCCAAGTGGACACGCTAAGTAAAAGATCCCGGTGATGGTTAAATCACCGGGATCTTCTGTGTTTGTTAGATTGTTTGAAGGAATGCTTTTGGATTTTTATAAGAGATCTATTAAACAAACGAGCCGGATTGTTGAAGACTCAGTTTCAAGATATTGTGTGGAAAAAGGGGCTCCAGGGAACGGCTCCCTTTCCGCGGCCCTGCACGACGCAGGGTCGTTCGACGTTGCCACAGGACGTGGCGATCTTAGTCGAACATCCCTTGTGGTGAGTCTCCTCAGGCTGGCGCCTTCCGGGGCCTCACCTGTCATGTTCATCCCGCAGGAGATTCGCCGTTCCCTTCCGCCCCTTGCGATCATGGAGCGCTCGAAATTCTCTGCATAAACGCCTTTCAATGAACCAGGATCATCTATGATCCATAGTGGTTTTTACGTGTGTTTACGTGTAGGAACCCTGTTATATAAGCAATTGAGGCAGATGCAGCATGGTTCCTTTCTGCTATAGCAGGGTCCGTTCGCAGCATTATAGTTGGGTTGGTGGGGAAATGATGAGACTCCCATGGGAGAAGGAGCTAAGCGAGACCCCACAGGGAGTGTTAACGACTGAGGAGGCTTGCCAGTTCCCCCACAGGAAAGCGAGTTATTTCCCCACCAACCCTTATCCATCTAACGTAACGGACCCAATTTATCTCGAAACTGAGTCTTCAAATATCGGGAGCTTATCTTTACTATCACGTAGATTTAACGGAATTTTTTATAGAAGATAGATAATAGAACTACACCTGTCAGAGCCCCGGCTGTATCGATCATTACATCTCCTATGTATGGAGTACGGTTCGGAGTTAGGGATTGGTGAAATTCATCAAATGCTGCATAGCCGACGGTTATAACAAGCGCGTACAGAAGTTCCTTGCCAAACGGGAGACGCCATCTTTGGTGGATGGCTTTCCATAAAGTTACCATCAGCAAAAAGAACATGCCGAAGTGAGCGGACTTCCGGATAAAAAATTCAATAACACCATCGATCCCTTGCGCTTCTACACTGACTTCTTCCCCGTGGTAAGTTATGTGAATATGTTCCGCTACAGGCTTCAGCCATTCAATTGGAATCCATTGATTCATCGCCGGTTTAATATTTTGCTCTTCATATGGCTGAGAAGAAAAGATAAATAATATAATCATAATTATAATAGGCAATAGTTGATAAATGGTATTTTTAAACATATCATTACCCTTCCTGTTATCATTTGTACCTTTCTATACTAATAGTTTACTATACCATTCACTATTAAAAACATTAGTTAATATTTCACACTATTAATAATCGATAATTTTGTATACAATATATTTGTAGATTAGAAAAAAGGGGATTTTTATATGGCGAAGAGAAGCAAACAATATGATTACGACCTGAGTGAAGTAAAGCGTTTAATCGGTGAAACGGATAAAAACTATCGCGAAATCTCCGCTGAGACTGGCTGCCCTTATGCTAGTGTGGTCTACCATGGGCGCAAAATACGCGGTCGAGTAAACCGAATGCATAACCAGCAGGACAGTGAAGAGAAGGAGAACATCGTCCTTCCTATTACGGAAGAAACTGAAGAGACACCTACAATGATGTCTGGCGGGACAGCATTAAGTATCTCTCGAAATGACGTACACATTCAAGATGCCGAGCTGGAAGCTGCTAAAATGATTAAAGCAGCGAAAGCATTAGGATTAAGTAAAATCAATATAACCATAGAAAAATAATCTTCCGTTAGGCCCTGGAGTATTTCTCCAGGGCTTTTCTATTGAATATTGAACTGTTTTCCAGTCTCTTCCTGGCATGCCGTCCCCAATTCTTTACCGCATCTCTTGTCACTCCCTCTCTGGCGGCAATTTGGTCCACAGAGAAATCATGGATAATCGAATAATAGATCCATTTCCACTGATTATCGGTAAGGAGCGCTCGAATACTTTTCCATAGATACGGATCGAGCACTACATCCTCCACTTGATAGAGCTGCATATGGATTACATGATCCTGAAACCGTTCTTCAGCTTCCACCGTCCGATTATCTTTTCTTATTTTATCGATTAGGGCATTATGAATTTTCCAATTGATATATGAACTGAGTGTACCCGCATTTTCATCATATGTATCGTGGGCCTGCCACAAGGCATAAAGCCCCTCAGCGAAAAAATCACCATTACGGTCGATAATATTCAGTTTTCTAATATGGTAATAGATTAATCGTTTATATTCGTCCACTACTTCTGCAAAATCATGATTCTTAATCATGGATGGCACCCGCTTTCGATTTTTAATTTCACAATTATAATCGAGAGAAAATTAGATTTTGGTGTCATTTTTTTGCAAAGTTTTTTAATTTTGGACATAAATAGAGTTTAAAAATTGATTTTTCACTCTTAATATTTATGAATTGCAAACTTCTTCTAAAGCATTCCTATGTTTATGTTTTACCTAATTAGGCAATTGAATAGCTAAATGATAATTACGGAGGCGTTATTTTGAATTCGCCACGGTCTTTATATCCTCTAGTTCGCATCTGGCTGGATGAGACCCCCACTACCTTCATGCATGCCTTTTTTGAAAAGCTTGCTTATGAGTGGATTGTAGAAATTGTGAATCCTTATCCCTTGCCACTTATGGAAAACAAAGAATACGTCATGTATTTATCTTTTGAAATGGACGATGGAACGACGCATTCTTCACTGGCGATCCAGTCTTATACGATGGAACAAGGAAATGAGTTTACTGTCTACCGCTTTTTTATGTACCCTCATCTCTAAAACCACCTCGATTATCCAGGGCACTTTTTTTCAAACGTTTATCTAATGTTATACTGAAGGAGACGTCTTTGAAGAAAGGAAGAGACCTGTGTCTTATCTATTGTTTACCTTGTTCTTTGTCGGCTACTTACTCGTTGGTACTTTCACCAATCTGGTGGAGCTTTCCTCTTTTGCGACGGTTATATCGGTAGCCTTAATTTGTACAAATTTGTATTTGTTCATTAAATCCAGAAAGAACACAAATAAAGAAGAAACATAAACAAAAAGTCCCGCCAGCAAGTGGCAGGACTTTTTTTACGTTAATATGGTGAGGGTAATTGGAATGGTCACCACACTTAGCAGTGTTGTAATTAAGGTAATGCTTGAAACGAGTTCGGGCTTCGAGTCAAACTGCACAGCATACATTGTGGTCGTGGCTGCTGAGGGCATAGCTGCCGAAACGATAAGTACGCTTGCCATCATGTCATTCATAGGCAGAATGACCGTTAGGGCCCAGGCAATCAGCGGAGAACCCGCTAATCTTAGCACAGCCGCATACGAAATTTTACTCCAGTCTAAATTTTTAACGGTTATGTTCGCAAGCTGCATACCCAGGAGAATCATAATGGACGGGATCGTCGCGTCCCCCACCAGCTGGATGCTGGACATGAGATTATCCGACACTGGGATCGATGCATATTTAAATAGCAGCGCAATCCAGACGGCATGCGTCGGTGGCATTTTAAGGACGGTTTTGAGAGCCATCCCAATACCGGCTCCGCCTTTTGCCGCATAATAGACACCAAAGAAATTCATGACAATCTGCTGGAGAACCATAAACGACACGGAATAAACGAAGCCGGCTTCTCCAAAAGCGAACAGGACAATCGGAGCTCCGTAATTCCCCGCATTCATAAACGCGGTGGAAAGAATCACTCCACTTTCCGTAGGGGTATCAAAGTTGAACACCTTGGCAGCGATTTTGTTCAGAACCAATATGGAGAACAATAATAAAACAGAAAAGATGACCATCATTAAATAACTTTGATTAAATTCTGCTTCATAAAAGGTTTTGAATACCAGGCAGGGAAGCATGATATATAGGGTTACGGTAGATATCGATTTAATTTCTAAATGTAAGATTTTCTGTAAGGCGTATCCTGCGAAAAATACGAGAATGACGGGTAGAACCACCTGGAAGAATATCGTCATTTTTCAACCTCCTGCTACGACAAAACTAGATTACAATTTAATTAGTTTACCAGAAAAATAGTAGATTCCATAACCTTAAGATTAACCAAAACCTGTCACCTCAGGTCATCCATAATCTGGATGACCTGAGGTGACAGGTTTTTACATTTCGTGGAAGAAGGATTATTTCATAGGTACAGCGAATAACAAGTATTGGAACTATAATTGAAAGGAAGAGATTTTATGCCAAACCCTAAACGAATCTGGTATCCCCGTGCTTGTTTTCACATTACAGCGCGCGGCAACAGAAAAACGGATATCTTTTATGAACCGAGTGATCGCTATCGTTACTTACAGTTCTTAACAGAAGCTAAGCAGAGTTACCCTTTTAAAATCCACGCTTACTGTCTGATGACCAATCACATCCACCTGCTGGTTGAAACCATTAACCATCCTCCTGGTACGTTCATGAAAGACGTACACTCCAAATATGCCATGTACTTTAATAAAAAATATGACTATGTGGGTCATCTTTTTCAAGGTCCTTATAAAGCGGATCTTCAAGGAGATGTAAACGCCCTTCTTCAAGTAAGCCGGTACATTCACTTAAATCCATGTCGGGCTTTAATTACGTCAAAACCAGAAACATACAAATGGAGCAGTTATCCCCACTACCTATCTCTTCTGCCGTTCCCTTCTTCTATTGTTACCACTTCCACTATTCTCTCCTATTTCAAAAGTCCTGAAGAATACGCCTTCTTTGTGAATCTCGCAAATAAAACCACCTCAGGTCATCCATAATCTGGATGACCTGAGGTGGAAGAAATAGGTTATTTTTTGACGACGGCGTGGCCTCCGAATTCGTTTCTCAGCGCTGCAACAACTTTGCCTGAGAAGGTATCGTCTTCCTGCGAACGATAACGAGTCATAAGAGACATAGCGATGACCGGTGCTGCCATTTCATATTCAATGGCTGTTTCCAGTGTCCATTTTCCTTCACCGGAAGAGTTCATAACTCCGCGAATATCCTCAAGTTTCGCATCCTTCGAGAACGCACTTTCCATGAGTTCGATTAACCAGGAGCGGATAACAGACCCATTATTCCAAACCTTGGATACCGCTTCGTAATCATAATCAAAAGGACTTTTCTCCAGAATCTCATAGCCTTCTGCTATGGATTGCATCATTCCATATTCAATACCGTTGTGGACCATTTTCAGGAAGTGGCCACTAGCGGCACGTCCTGCATAGTGGTAACCGTTCTCGACAGATGTATCCGCAAAAATCGGCTCGATCTCTTTAAACTGCTCTTCGTCTCCGCCGATCATAAAGCAGCCGCCGTGACGGGCTCCTTCTGTACCGCCGCTTGTTCCTACATCAAAGAAGAACATGTCCTTCTCTTTAAACTGTTCCGCGCGACGCAAGCTGTCTTTATAATTCGAGTTTCCTCCATCAATGACACGATCACCTGCTTCAAGTAAACCAGAAAGCTCATCCAGAACAGATTGAGTAATTTCTCCTGCTGGAACCATGACCCACACCGTGCGAGGTGCTTCCAGATTTTCAACTAACTCTTTCAAACTGTGTGCAGGAACCGCTCCCGCATTGGCAATTTCTTTTATTTGATCAGCGTTCACATCATTCGCTACTACTTCATGTCCATGATCCATCAGGTTCAACCCCAGGTTGTAACCCATTTTTCCAAGACCTATTAATCCAATTTTCATTGTTTTACCCCTTTCTTTATCACGCGCAATTTTCTTCCTGAAAATTTTTTTCTATAATTAAGATTATACAATAATATTTTTTTAACACAATGGGGTTTCTGAAAAATATTTTACATCTCATAACTTTATTTTGAAATTTTTTTCATTTACAATGGAGATAATAAAAGATGCAGGACAGGAGGAACAGTTATGGCAGACGCCCCAACCAAACACGTAATCAATCGAATACGTTCATCATATAGTCAATTTAGCGAGAAAGAAAAATTAATTGCCGATTACATTTTAGAAAACAGGGATCAAATTGTGCATTCGACGATTAATCAAGTAGCGGATGACCTTATGGTCGCTGATGCAACCGTTTTCAGATTTTGTAAAAGACTCGGCTTCAAAGGCTACCAGGCGATGAAAATTGCACTTGCCTCAGAAACCGTGAATCCCATTCAGGATATACATGAAACTATTACAGAAAACGATACAGATCTTGAAATCACTGAAAAAGTGTTTCAGGCTAATATCCGCGCACTGGAAGCCTCTCGCGACATTCAGAATCACGAAACGCTGGCCCAGGCTATGGAAGATCTGCTTTCAGCTGAGCGTGTCTTTTTTTATGGCAGCGGCGGCTCAGGCATTCTTGCGATGGATGCGCATCATAAGTTTTTACGCACAGGTATGGAAACCCACGCTTATACAGACTCTCACCTGCAGTTAATGTCGGCTTCACAGCTAAGAGAAGGTGATTTAGCGGTCGTGATCTCGCATACAGGGTCTAATAAAGATATCCTGGATATTGTGGATGTCGCCAAATCAAATGGCGCACGTGTGATGGCCATTACGAACTTTGCTAAATCCCCTTTAACTAAATCGGTCGATTTAAGTCTCTATACGGTTGCCCAAGAAACAGAATTCCGTTCCGAAGCGCTGGCTTCAAGAATCGCCGGTTTGACGCTGATCGACTCCCTGTTTGTCAATTACAGCATCAAGAAGAAAGAACAAGCAAAAGCATCCACCCAGAAAATGAGAAACGCTATCTCCAGAAAGCGAATGTAAATCAACTGCTGCGACTCCACTTTATATACGGGAATGTTTACCAATATATGTATGACCTGAGGTGGAAGGATGTGGATGGACCAAGGTACATTGAATAGGATGAATCCTTATTTTTATAACGGGTTCTGCTCCCCAACTTTCATAACAACGCTAATCCCTTAATGGAAAATAAATCCACCTCAGGTCATCCAGAATCTGGATGACCTGAGGTGGAACTTTCTTCCTTACTCCTTATTCCTTATGTTATTTGGCGTCTTTGATCCAGGCTTCTCCGTCTTTATATTGGATTTGCTCTGGGTAATGCATATCCTGAACTTCCTCCTGGAGTTTCTGAGAAGGTGGAGGCGTCAATAGCGATACTACAATGTTTGTGATCAGGGCAGCCGAGGCGCCAAACACTCCAGCTCCTGTATCAATAATTCCGAGAATCGTGAAACCTCCATATTTGGCAGCGAAAATGTAACCAAGCGTGACTGACAGCCCTACGAGCATGCCCGCTACTACACCTGGCCCATTAGCCCGCTTCCACCATACCCCGAGTATAAGTGCCGGGAAAAACGACCCGGAAGCAAGCGCAAAGGCCCAGGCTACAATTTGGGTAATCGCTCCTGGCGGATTCAGTGCGACTAGACCTGCCACTATTGTAGCGGCCACAATAGAGATCCGCCCGACAGCAAGCCGCTTCTGCTCGGTCGCTTTTGGATTAATGGAACGATAATAAATATCGTGAGACAAAGCGGCTGAAATGGCGATCATCAGTCCACCCGCAGTTGATAGAGCAGCCGCCATAGCACCTGCCGCCATAAGACCGATGACGAAGATTCCCAGGTCTGCAATTTCCGGTGTCGCCATGACGACAATATCATTACTAATGACAAGCTCCGACCACTGCAGAACTCCGTCACTGTTGCCGTCCGCAAGCGACAGCCGTCCTGTATCCACCCAGGCTTCGGTCCACCCCGGCAGATTAGTAAGAGATGATCCAGCCACTTCGGTCATTAAAATAAACCGGGAAAAGGCCGCGTAAGCAGGAGCAGACAAGTAAAGCAATCCTATAAATAGCAGTGCCCATGCTCCGCTCCAGCGAGCCGCTTTCATGGTAGCAACCGTGTAAAACCGGACAATAACGTGAGGCAGACCAGCTGTACCGGCCATCAGCGTAAACATGAGAGCCATAAACTGCCACTTCGTCGCTTCTGTAAAAGGAACCACATACTCAGAAATACCGAGTTCCTGATCCAGCACCCTCATTTCCGAAATAACATCCCCGTAGGAAAGCCATGGAATCGGGTTTTGCGTGAGCTGCATCGACATAAAAATAACCGGGATTAAGTAAGCGATAATCAACACTATGTACTGTGCGACCTGCGTCCATGTGATCCCTTTCATTCCACCTAAAGCTGAATAAAAAGCAATGAGAACCACACCAATCAGCGTTCCGATTACCGTGTTGACTTCAAGCAGCCGCCCAATGACTACACCTGACCCGGAGAGCTGACCAACGGAGTACGTGAAGCTGATAATAATTGTTGCGACAGCGGCAATCAGCCGGGCCGCATTACTTTTATAACGATCCCCAATGAATTCGGGCACCGTATAGCGTCCAAATTTTCTCAACTGCGGTGCCAATAGGAAGGTTAACAGCAGATACCCGCCTGTCCACCCCATTATGTAAGCCAGACCATCATAACCGAGCACCATTACCGTACCCGCCATTCCAATGAATGAAGCTGCACTCATCCAATCGGCGCCAATCGCCATTCCGTTAAACACAGGAGGTACACCGCGTCCTGCTACGTAAAAGTCCGAGGTGGCCCGTGCCATATTAAATACGGCAATCCCTATATATAGTCCGAACGTTGCTAAGATTAAAATTAGAGATACTACAAATTGTTCGTTCATCCTTCTACCCCTTCCCTATTGATTCGCTGCCTGGTCTTCGTCCTGGCTGCTCACATGCTTAGGATTGATGCCGTATTTCCGATCAACAACGTCACTTATAATGGCATTAACAAATAACAAAGCAATGAATGTAACTACTGCTCCCTGAGCTCCCATGTAGTAAGGGAGTGGAATCCCCATTACGTTAAAGGACGAAAGCTGCTGGGTAAAGAGAACGACTCCATAGGAAACGGACACTCCAATCAATAAATAAATAATAACCAAAATCGTTCGTAAACGTACATAAGACTTTGCTTTAGCCGGATCCATTTTTCTCAAGTGATTTCACCTCCTTTCACGTTTCTCTGTCTCAGCCTCTTAAATTAAAAATAAACTGCACCGTTTCCCAAAAAGGGAGAGGCACCATCACAATCTTCACAACTGCGATCACAATAATGGAAGCAATCGGTAAGACAAACAAGACGGGACGCTTCTTTTTTAAAGCCATCACCACAGAAAGAATTGTAATCAAAGCTAATATAATTGGGATTACCACATTTGTTCCTCCTTCAATATGTAAGCGGTATCATAATTAACCTTAAAAAAGACCTTTCAACCTTAATTTGAAAAGTTTGAATAAACTGAATATTATAAGTGATATTATTCTAAATATATCCATTAATGTCAACCAGTCAGAAGGAAATTTCCAAGAAGATACTAACCGTTTAGTAGTGGAAACAGGGAAATTGTCCGTTCCTGCATAGGAAAAGAATAAATTTTTGTAAACCTCCCAATAGAACAGGAAACGAAAAAAGAGGATAAAAATTCCACCTCAGGTCATCCAGATTATGGATGACCTGAGGTGGAAGGTTATGGAAACATTCTTCGCCAGGTTGCGGGGCCTGTTATGCCGTCAACTTGAAGTTTGTGCTTCGTTTGAAATTTGCGGACAGAAGATTCAGTCTGTCTTCCGTAACTTCCATCCACATCTATACCGAGCACTCTCTGAATTTGTCTGACATACTTGCCTGATCTACCTCTTTTCAACGGAAGCCCCGGATAGCCGCTTGTCTTTAAAGCGCGCCACGTCTCACTCCCTACTACGCCATCAACACGAAGCAGCCAGTCTCTTTGAAGCTCTTTCACAGCAAATTCTGTACGTGGTCCAAAATGTCCATCAGCCCCTGTATTCCCCAATTGATATCCCCGGTCCATTAGTACGATTTGTACCTCTTTCACTGAAGAACCGCTCATCCCTCTTCTCAATACGCTCCCTGTAACTGAAGCAGTACCCGGCACGAGTTCCAAATGCGGATAGTCAGGGAAAGACTTCCAATCTCCGCCCCAGGAAAACCCAAGGCTTTTAGCAATGGACGCTGCCTGCCTCCACTTTTCGTCCACCGTCCACAATGCTTTCGTACCATCCTCCGAAACAATGAAATAATCAATCGCCCAGCCTTTATTGTGATTGCTCTTTCCTGGCTGAGCTTTCGTTACAATTTTCCCTGGTTTTCCGTATTTCTCCCCCTGCCATACGTAATTCGGACGGCCCTGCCCGTAAAGCCTGGCCTGGTCCTCCATTGACCGAAAACCCGAAGATATTTGAACTGGAATTCTTTTTTTATAAGATAGTTCGATGAACTCCAGAGCACGCTTTCTCACTTCCGTCTGTACGTTACCCATGTTGCGAATACTGCGTTCCTTAAGCTTCTGAACCTCTATCATATGATCTCCTCCTCCCTTTACTAATCGTCTGGCTCGTTGATTACGTGTCATGTTTTTGGAAATGAACGATACACATATAAAAAAGGCACGTCCTCATCTTAAGAAAGGATGCGATACTATGCTATGTCCCTCCTGTCATTGTGAACAAGCAGCCGGGAACTTCTGCTCGGTCTGTGGAAGCTCTTTTCGCGAGTCGGAAACGTATGATGATGCAATTTATGAGGTTATTCCTGTCGCTGAATCCTATGCTCCTGCAGAAAGCGCCCTATTAACCCGCGTTTCCAGAAACGCGAACGAACCGAAACGGCTCAGTGGCTACACGGACTATTTTCAACGGATTATTAAAAACCCCTCGCAGGCTTTAGCATCCGATCATGATCACTTTTACTATGGAATGCTATCGATTGGAATTTACATGGCAACTTTTGCGTTAAGTTTCTATTTTCTTGCTAACAAAATTTACACCGCAATGCTTGGCGGGCTCTCGACCCTATTTTCTGAACAAGGCAGTCAACAGGCTCTCCCTTTTATTAATTTTACCTCATCCATCTTCTTTTTCGTGCTCTTATTCGTCGGCTCAGCAGTCGTCTGTATGTACACGGCGAATCTGTTGATAGGTAAAGGCATGTCCTTTAAGCGGCTCATAGCCCAGTACGGAAGTGTAGTACTTCCTTTTTCCTGTCTAAACTTGCTCGCCGTCATATTCGGGCTGGCAGGCTATACCACACTTACCTTATTCACGGCGGGATTATCTTTATTCTTCACCATCTCTATCCTTCCTGCCCTCTTTATCTATCATCATGGGCTGCGCCGGACGGCATCCACCCGCTCATTCTACTGGAGCATAGGAACATCTGCTGTCTCCATGATTATGTCTTATTTAATTGTCCGTACCTTTGTATTAGAATTTCTAAGCCAAATAGTAGATGTTGGAGGTCGTCTGTAATCTCCATAATTAATACTCTATGTTATTTCTTTCTAAAATAGATTTAGACCTCTAAATCCTATTAAGACTCATCACAAAAAAGAAGAGCTGAACCTTTCTCAGCTCTTCTTTTTTGTGATGAGTCTTTTTAAAATCTTTCTCCTTATCTTTTCCCTTATGACCTGGCCACGACCCCCTCTCTCTAATTCTTCAAATACACCTAAAGTAAAAGAAATCCCTTCATAAAGCGATCCAAAAATTATCCAATAATTTTTATTACTAAAATACTTGTAATAAAACAACTATATATGTAATAATAAAGTCAACTTATGAAAGCCCTTACTTAAATACAGAACGGGAGAGGTTGTAATGGTGGTGAGTTCTATTTCTCGCCTTGAGAAAAAGTCGATCAACAGCGTCGAGTACCCTCGACCTCAATTCAAAAGAAATCATTGGTACGACTTGAACGGAACCTGGCAATTCGCATGGGATGATGAAAACAAAGGCGAACAGGAAGGCTGGGCTCAATCGGAGGAGAGCCTACCCCAGCAGATTAACGTTCCTTACGCGTATCAAAGTAAAAATTCTGGTATCGATTCACAAGAACCGCACGATACAGTCTGGTATAAACGCCATTTTTACTGGGAAAAAAAAGATGGTCTTGAGCTTCTCCTGCATTTTGAAGCCGTAGATTACTATACAAAAGTATGGGTGAACGGCCAGTTTGTCGGTGATCATGCAGGAGGTCACACGCCCTTCAGCTTTTCAATTGGCTCTGTTGTACAGGATGGAAACAATGTGATCACCGTCCGGGCTGAAGACCATAATGGAGTGGAACAACCCATTGGGAAGCAGTCCTGGAAATCAGATAACTTCCTATGCTGGTACACGCGGACAACAGGGATTTGGCAGCCGGTGTGGCTTGAAGAAGTCTCTTCCCTGCACATGAAAGGTGTGAAGATGACGCCGGATTTAGCCCACTCCAATCTGCGGGTAGAAGCTGAACTTCCACTACATCAATCGAAAGCTTATCTAGAGGCTCACGTTTATTTCAAAGATGAATGGATCCATTCAGCAGGAGCCTGGATTAAACCCAATCAAACAAAAGTGGATTTACAAATAGATGCTGAGTCCGATCAGGCTGATTTTCGAGTTTATTATTGGACGCCGGAACAACCGCAACTATATGATATCTACTTCTCTTTAAAGGTCGATGGCGAAATTATGGACCAGGCGGAAAGCTACTTCGGCATGCGGAGCATTGAAGTAAAAGATGACAAAATTCTGCTGAACCAGGAATTTTTTTATCAAAAGTTAATTCTGGATCAAGGCTATTATGAAGATTCATTAATGACGGCAAGCTACGAACAAATGCATGCAGATCTTACGAAAGTCAAAGCGATGGGATTCAACGGGGTCAGACGTCATCAGACGATTGCCGAACGCAGATATATGACGCTTTGCGATCAGCTGGGACTTGTCATGTGGGCCGAAATGCCAAGTATATTTAAGTTTTCCGATGCATCCATGCAAGCCATGCAGCAAGAAACACGGGAAATGGTAACGAAACATTATAACCACCCCTCTGTCATTATCTATACGCTCATGAACGAATCATGGGGCGTGAACGAAATTTATCACCGCAGAGATCAGCAGAATTTTGTAAACGCTCTCTATTATCAGACTAAAGCTCAGGATCCAACCCGTCTGATCGTTGGCAATGACGGCTGGGAACATACCGCTACGGATATCCTAACGATTCACGACTATAACTCTTCAGCAGAAGATATTGCGGCAACTTATAAAGATAAAGCTTCCTACGTAGATGAAAGCCCTTCTAAAACCAGTAAAAAGCAGAACTTTGCCAGCGGTTATCAATATACGGGACAGCCTATCATCATGAGTGAATTCGGAGGCATTGCCTTTAGTCCTCACGAAGATGCGAATACATGGGGGTACGGTGCACGACCTCAAACTGAAAAGGAAGCGTTAGCACGATTTGAGAAACTGATGAAAGCGGTTATGGAAACGGATTCCTTTCAGGGATTCTGCTATACACAGCTGACAGACGTGGAGCAGGAAGTCAATGGTCTACTGAACCATGAGCACAACGATAAATTTGATCAGCGGGAAATCCGCTCCATTTTATCTTCCGTTCAATCCGATGGGTTTATTTTTGAATAACATGAAGGAGGAGAAAAAGGATGGAAACAGCTAAACAGCATTCGCAGTCAGAGGGAACATACAAGGAAGATATCCGGAAAAAAGAGATTGCTTCCTATTTTGGTTACGGATTTGCTCAGTGTATCAGCTTCGGTCTATTAGGTTCTTATGTACTCTTTTTTTACACCGATATTTTAGGAATATCAGCGGCAGCAGCCAGTCTGATCTTCCTGATCGCACGAACGTGGGATGCCATCAATGACCCTTTAATGGCTTCCATTATGGACACCCTTCACTCTAAACACGGGAAGTTCCGGCCCTACCTTAAATACATGCCGTTTTTAATTGTTCTATCTACCATTGCCTGTTTTATTCCGCTGGATGGTTTAAGTATGACCACCAAAGTTATCTATGCCGGCGCTACTTACATCATCTGGGGCATGGTTTATACCGCTTCTGACGTTCCGTTCTGGTCGCTGTCCTCCGTTATGAGTCAGGACACCCAGCAGCGTACCAAACTGATCACGTTTGCCAACATGGGAGTATTCACAGGGATTGCGTTGTCTCCTACCATCTTCATTCCGCTGACCGAATGGCTGGGCGGAGATGACATGGGACAAGGCTACCTGCTTGCTACCATCGTGTTAATGGCGATTGCTCTGCCGATTATGTTAAACGGCTTCCGAAACACGAAAGAACGCGTAAAACCACCTAAGACCAAGGTGAAGTTTTCAGATGGAGTACGGGCCATTAAAGCTAATAAGCCGATGTTTGCCGTGCTGGTCGTCTTTTTCTGTAATGTATTTATGAATATTACCCAGGCTTTAAACATTTACTTTTTTACGTACAATCTTGGAAACGCTTCCTTAATGACCATTTTCGGGATCATAAGCTTTGCCAGTTGTATCGGATTCTTTATTATTCCAAAGCTTGCTCATAAATATAAGAAGAAGCATATGCTTATGGTGATCGTTGCGGCGGATGTTCTGATTCGAATCGTCTGGTTCAGCCTGGGTTATTCCAGTGTGATTGTCTCCTTTATCTTTATCGGAATTACCATGCTGCTTTATACCACCACTGGTCCTCTAATCTCAGGGATGCTTGCGGAAACGATCGAATATACCGAGCTCAAGACAGGAAAGCGAAACGAAGCCGTTATTTTCTCCGGGCAAACCTTTACCGGCAAACTGTCTGTAGCTGTTTCCGGGGGAGCAACCGGATTAATTCTGACAGCCATCAACTATCAGTCCAACCAGGCGCAGAGTGAATTTACACTCGACATGCTGTTTTTCGTCATTGCGTTACTTCCTGCTCTAGGTTCCATCATCCGATTTATCATCATGTATTTCTACTCTTATACAGAAACAGAGTATAAAGAAACGGTGGAAAAAATTAATCTTAGAAAACAGGAAACCGAGGCTTACCCTCAGAGCTAAAGGGAAAGGAGAAGGAATACGATTCGTATCCTTCTCCTTTTTTAAATTTGTTATACTATGGAAAAGATCCTTTTAGACACGGAGGCCGACGAATTGAAAAAACTGTCCCTAACCTTTGAAAATATGCTGCCAATCAGCAAAGTTTTATCGAATCCTACTAGAATTAATATCTTAAATCTATTAAGTGAAAAGCCGCATAACGTAAATGAATTAGCAGAAAAGCTGGAGCTCCCCTTTTCTACGACAGCCTCTCATATTAATAAACTGGAAGAGGTCGAGTTAATCGTGACGGAACTGGTTCCGGGAAGAGGGACCCAAAAAGTAAGTGCCATTAACTATGACCGGATTATAATGGACCTATTTAATAAAGAAGAGCAATCTAATGAACAGGAACTTACTCTGGAGATGAATATTGGAGACTACCTGGATTGTTACGCTGTTCCTAACTGCGGTCTGGTGGGCACGGATGAGTATATCGGCCACCAGGATGATCCCCGCTCTTTTTACGAAACCGAACGGAAGCATGCGCAGCTGCTTTATTTTAGAGATGGATACGTTGAATACCGATTCCCTAACCGTATTCCTTACGAGTGGACAACAAAAGAAATTATTTTCAGTGCAGAAGTATGCTCTGAAGCACCGAACTACAAACTGGACTGGCCCTCTGATATCACCGCCTGGGTCAATCATAAGGAAGCCGGGACATGGACATCGCCGGGGGATTTCGGAGGCGAACGCGGCATTCACACACCTGAATGGTGGCGGACCAGCTTAACTCAATATGGTCAGCTGAAACAATGGAAAATCAAACAGGATGGCTGTTACATTGATAACGAAAAAGTTTCTGAACTTTCCATTGAAGATCTTAAACTTCGTGATTACCCGTATGTAGCTTTTAAATTGGGGATCAAGGAGGAAGCCGTAAACAAAGGCGGTATGAATTTATTCGGACCGAACTTTGGAAACTACGATCAAGGAATTGTGATGACTATTAAATATGAGAAATCTTAATTTCCATAAAAATAGCTTCCCTGCTACTAGCGGGGAAGCTATTTTATATTAACTATTCAAAATGGGCTGCATATCGCCTACTACCCAATTCAAAATACGTTGGATTTCGCAAAAGCATATTACGCAATAGGGCCGGTTACTGTAAGACTCAGTTTCGAGATAAATTGGGTCCGCTACTCTATGTGGAAGAGGGCTGGTGGGGAAATAACTCGCTTTCCTATGGCCCTACACGACGTAGGGTCGATCGACGTTGCCACAGGACGTGGCGATCTTAGTCGATCCTCCTTTTACCAT
>NZ_FOOG01000081.1 GCF_900113125.1 Halobacillus alkaliphilus
TAATCACACGGGCGTATTTTCTTTATTCAAGCTGAACGATGCGAGATAGTCTGTTATATAAGTATTTCAGGCAGGTTAAGGAGGAGAGGACACTCTCTTTCCGAAGGGTCCGTTCTTCCTAATAAAGTTGGGCTGGTGGGGAAATGACGAGACTCCCATGGGAGAAGGGACTAGGTGAGATCCCGCAGGGAGTGAAACGAGCGAGGAAGCTGATGGTAAAAGGAGGATCGACTAAGATCGCCACGTCCTGTGGCAACGTCGATCGACCCTACGTCGTGTAGGGCCATAGGAAAGTGTTTAAATGTGGAATCACCCCGAAAGACACGACCAGCATAAGCCGAGCATCAAAAGGATGGCGGTTTTTCAATCCGTTGATGAACGGCTTATGGCTCGAATGTCTGGTGATGGAACAAGACGAGTTATTTCCCCACCAGCCCTCTTCCACATAGAGTAACGGACCCAATTTATCTCGAATTCGAGTCTTACAGTAACCGGCCTTATTGCGTAATAAGCCTCTTATGAAAAATCAATGATAAACTTTATCAAAGCCTCCTAAAAAAAGAGGGCATGCGCCCTCTTTACATGTCATCTGGATCCCTGTCTGGTAATCGATCTTTATCGATATATTCATTGTCAGCCATCCCAAACTCCGTGCTATGGTTTTTGAACTGAGCCAGGCGGCCGTTTCTTTTTTCACCTTTGTTTTTATTTTCTTTAAACTGATTATCCGGTTTTTTGTCCTTCTTACTCATTTGATGATCACCCTTTCAAAATAAATGCCTCTTCAGGTTAGGCTTTGAAATTCAGGGTCTTTTATACATGAGATTTGAAAGGACTATTCCGTAATAAAGTTCCTGTTCACTTCTTCCTGCGAACGATCTTCCAGCCGCTCTAAGTGTTTGCTGAACATGGCCATAACCATTAAATGAACTTTGGCCTGCGTGTACTTATAGAAGAACCACGGAAGAGAAGGCATGAAATCATGAATAGCGACAATGGCTTCGTCAGTCCCGGGGATCTGCCTGAACTCCATCCGCCCTCTCATATTCTTCTGGTTATCCGAAAGACCGCCACCCGTAATGTAATAAAGCGCACGGCTCGACGTGCTCCGTTCATGAGAGTAACTCATCTTCAGCAGGGACGAGTCTGAAAAGGAAAAGCCGATTCGGCAATTCAAATTCTCATCTACGGTTGTTTTAATCCAGGGATTCAATTTGTCTTCCAGCCATTTAACATAATGCTGGGCTACCCAATTGGCATCTTTACCAGCGGGAACAATAATTCGCTGAACGGAACGAACATCATGCTGAATGTTCAGATTCGGCGTTTTTTTAGCGCTTTTTCCTTCACTTTGTTTTTCCTTTTCGAGCGCATCCCTTGCTGCTTCTTCAAATGTTATGGAACCCCGGCTGATCCCTGGAACTTCATTTTCTGGATGCGTCGTCATCGGATGCGTAAGACTTTCAATCAGCGGATAAGCAATTTGTTTAGGTGCACCGGCAACTAAGCTTACCCATAAACGTGACAACCTCACCGTCATAAACGGAAGATCGAACAACTTCGGGTTTCTTCCCATCACTTGAGCAGTTTTCAGCATCATGGACCGGTACGTCATGACTTCCGGACCACCTACATCAATCGACCGATCTTTTAACTCCTCTTTGTCCACACTTTTATCAAGTGCATTCAGTACATCTGGTAAAGCGACAGGATGCGTTTCTGTCTTGGTCCATTTCGGCAGAAGCATAACAGGCAGTCTTTTCACCAGCTTTTTCAGAATTGGAAAAGAGGAACCTTTTGGCCCTACGATAAGTCCTGCTCTGATCGTGGTCACCGGAACACCATAAGAACGCAGGATCTGGTCCACTTCCTGCCTGCTTTTTAGATGCCTCGATAAAGATTTCGAACTCTTAGGAATGATTCCACTTAAGTAAATAATCTGTTTAACCCCTTGCTTTTTAGCTGCCTGGGCAAAATTATCCGCTAAAATAACATCCATGTCCTGAAAAGATCCCTGGGTCAGCTTAGCTCCAGGCATCATGGAATGCACAAGGTACACGGCAATGTCCGCTCCCTCAAGCCCTTTCTCAGCGTCTGCCATAGAGTAGAGATCACAGGAACGCCATGTAACGTTTTCACTGTTCTCTTTATTATCGCCGCTCCTTGATAAAGCAATGACATCCGCGTGATCCGTCAGCTTATCCATTAAATTATTTCCTATATACCCACTCGCTCCCGTAAGAGCAACGACAGGTCTTTGATTTGGCAAAACGATCCTCTCCTTTTTAGTTGCATATAAGCTGAATTCCCTTTTATTCCCTGAAAGTAACTTTTGGATAGGTTTGGGGGGCATCAGTTTTTGAGAATTCTTTAAAGAAGTAGTTTTATTTATGGGAATTAAAGGAATTGTCCCCATAATAAAATTCATAGAGGAGTGAAAAAATGACACCAAGTGAAATCGGCTTTGCCATTTTATATTTAGGTGTATTTTTATTGCTTGGAAAAATCATCAGAGTCAAAATAAAAGTACTCCAAAATTTATTTTTACCATCTTCAATTATAGGTGGCTTCATAGCTTTACTGCTTGGGCCTCAAGTTTTGGGTAAGCTTATGAATGTATTTGTAGCTGATGACCATTTCCTGGCTTCTGGGATCATGACCGACACGATTGTTAACGTGTGGGCTGAACTCCCAGGTTTAATGATTAATGTTGTATTTGCCTCCTTATTTCTTGGAGCTGTAATTCCTAAAATGTCCCAAATATGGACATACGGTGGACCTCAGCTGGCATTGGGATGGGCAATCGGCTGGGGGCAGTATGTTATAGGTCTTCTGCTTGTAATTTTTATACTTACTCCTTTTTTTGATATCCCCCCTATTGCTGGAGCACTTATAGAAGTAGCTTTTGAGGGAGGGCACGGGACAGCTGCAGGTATGGCCAGTACCTTTGAAGAGCTTGGGTTTGCGGAGGCGTTCGATTTAGCAATTGGATTAGCTACCGTCGGTGTCCTTTCAGGAGTCATATTTGGAATTATCCTTATTAATTGGGCGGTAAGAAGAAAACATACGAAAGTAATTGAAGACGTAGAAGGTTTTTCTGCACTGCGTAAACGTGGTGTGATGGAATACCAGAACAGAGAGCCAGCGGCGCAAATGACCACCCGACCAGAATCCATTGAGCCCTTGTCCTTTCATTTATCACTTGTGATGATTGCCATTTTAATCGGCTGGATGATTCTTCAGGGATTGATTGGCATTGAAGCCATTACGGTTGGGTCTAGCTTTATGGAATATATTCCATTGTTCCCTGTTGCTATGTTAGGCGGTATCATTCTCCAGCTTATCTTCAGCAAAAAAGATAAATACAATTTGGTCGATCGACGAATGATCAATCGTATTCAGGGTCTTGCTTTGGACATTCTCATTCTATCAGCCATTGGAACCGTGTCTCTCGACGTGATCGGAGAGTATCTTGTGCCGTTTCTGCTGCTGGCGATTGCCGGTATATCATGGAATTTATTCAGTTTCATCTACCTTGCTCCGAGAATCATACCCGAATACTGGTTTGAGCGAGGCATTGGTGATTTTGGCCAATCGATGGGTGTTACGGCCACCGGATTGTTATTAATGCGCGTAGTCGATCCGGACAACGAATCTCCTGCTTTTGAAGCGTTTGGGTATAAGCAGCTTTTTTATGAACCATTTTTAGGCGGAGGTTTTGTCACCGCGCTGTCTGTTCCTCTTATCGCGCAATTTGGTCCGATCCCAGGATTAATTTTTTCAGTTGCAATGGTTGCGGTAGGAATTACAAGCGGCCTGTTCTACTTTGGTAAAGAAAAACACAAAAAAGCCGCTTAATAACCACGCTCCGTTACACTTTTAGGTAAGTCTTTATTAATACTATTTAACAATAGGGCAGTATCCTGTAAGACTCGATTTAGAGATGATTCTGGTCCTATGCAGTAAATTGAGAAGAGTTGACGCGGTAAATAACTCGATTCCTGCGGGGGAACGACGAGACTAATCCTTGATGAACATGACAGGTGTATCTCTAAGCTGAGTCTTTATGAATCGAGAGTTTATCTCTCATAAGTCAAGATAGATTTTCAACAAGGCAAACAAGCATCTGCTCCATATCAGATGCTTGTTTATTTTTACATGGCTCATGTAGTAAACCCTTTATGGTTATACTCTTACATGAACCTCCTAAGAGTTTTGAATTACATTGAAAAGCATTAGTTTTGACACATATGAGGCGATGTCTTATTGTATTCAGGTAATATGTAGTATTTTAGTCAGGATTAAAACAGGCAGCAGCCTGCTGGATAAAGGAGGTACTCCATGAAATCATTGTGGAACACATACGTGCAAACGTCTCTAATTAAAAAAATCACCGCCGCTCTTATTCTTGGTATTATTATCGGACTTATTTTTGGAGAAGAAGCTTCTGTCTTAGCTCCTTTTGGTGATCTATTGCTTCGCCTGCTTCGATTTATCATTATTCCATTAATCTTACTGACCTTGATTGTCGGGGTAAACCAGACGAATATAGGCAATCTTGGACGAATGGGAGGAAAGGTATTTCTTTACTATTTAGGTACATCTGCTTTTGCGATTATGGTCGGTGTGCTGGTCGCCAGTCTTTTCAACCCTGGTACAGGCACGTCGCTTGATGGGAGCGAAAGTTTTGAAGTTCCTGAGAACCCAGGTGTTACGCAGGTTCTATTAAACATTGTGCCGGATAATATATTTACAGCCTTCACAGAAATGAATCTGCTCGGGATTATTTTCACAGCAATTGTATTTGGAATCGCGATTTCTTATTTACGATCCACTCAAAGCTATGGAAATTTAGGGGACCACCTATATAAAGTAATAGAGGCCCTTAATGAAGCAACGCTTACTGTTATGAAAGGGATCCTGCAATATGTACCCATCGGTATTCTAGCTATTATTGCCGAAGTCGTCGGTACTCAGGGAGTCAACACATTGGGATCTCTAGGAAACTTTATTTTAGTTCTTTATATAGCCCTGCTTGTGCAGCTCGCTCTCTATACCGTTTTACTTTTTGTAACGAAAAGAAATCCACTCGGCTTCTTTAAAGAAGCTCGTACACCTATGCTTACTGCTTTTGTAACGCAGAGCAGTTCGGGTACGCTTCCTGTAACCTTGAATGCGGCCCATAATCTTGGCATCTCCAAAAGCTTATACGGTTTCAGCCTGCCTTTAGGGGCAACCATAAATATGGACGGGGCAGCCATTCGGATTGCCGTGTCAGCTGTATTCGCCGCTAATGTCGTCGGAGATCCGCTAAGCATGGCTGCCATTGTACAGGTCGTTATAGTAGGGACTCTCGCTTCTGTCGGTACAGCTGGAGTACCTGGAGCAGGTATTATCATGATTGCTACGGTCTTTTCTCAAGTGGGTCTCCCTATGGAAGCTGTGGCACTTCTAACAGCTGTGGATGTCCTTGTCGGCATGGGCGCAACCGCTCTGAACGTTACAGGAGATCTAGTAGGCTCTTCCGTAATCAATAAAAACGAGAAAAATCAAAATACAGAATCTGTTTCATAATTTTTAAAAAGCAGAAAACCCTCGTGTCTACTCATGCACACGAGGGTTTTATTAGGTTTATTCAGATTTTCTTAGAACAGAGACATTCATGCTAATTTTTTCGCACCATGACATATGAAAATGGTTTCCTAACGGGTATTAGAAGAGTACAGTCAGCGACTTCTACCAAAGGTCGAGATGGCGTGATGTCTTAGAACTCGTAACAGAGACGGGTCTTCGGAAGCAAGTGTACCATGGATTGTCGCTCTCCTCGGAGAAGCACGTAGGGTAGATTACACGTAACGTTTCCGAATGGAGTGGCTGGCTGCAATTTTCCAAAAGGAGGCGGCCCCTTATGCACGTTATAAGTGATCGTGTGTGTGGGATGGATGTGCACAAGAAGAGTATCACCGCGTGTCTTTTGCTATCTGATGAGAAGAAACTTCG
>NZ_FOOG01000066.1 GCF_900113125.1 Halobacillus alkaliphilus
CGATGTTGACTTATCGTACAGAAGTGAGGGAAGTCTCACTAGCCGCTAGGTGCTGGAGCTGGATAGCACTCATCGTCGTTTATGTCCTGATTTACGCTTATAACTTATGAACGTATAAGAGCGGGAGAAGGGACTAGGTGAGATCCCGCAGGGAGTGAAACGAGCGAGGAAGCTCATGGTAAAAGGAGGATCGACTAAGATCGCCACGTCCTGTGGCAACGTCGATCGACCCTACGTCGTGTAGGGCCATAGGAAAGTGTTCAAATGTGGAATCACCCCGAAAGACACGACCAGCATAAGCCGATCATCAAAAGGATGGCGGTTTTCCAATCCGTTGATGAACGGCTTAAGGCTCGAGTGTCTGGTGATGGAACAAGACGAGTTATTTCCCCACCAGCCCTCTTCCACTTAGAGTAACGGACCCAATTTATCTCGAAACTGAGTCTTCCACACTCCGGCCCTTTAGTGTAAGAACTTTGTTATAAAATCAATACAATATTTAACAAATTTCAGAAAAAAAGAATTGGAAGGTACATCATGGCAAAGTTAACAGGTCGATATACTACACGTAAAAGTTTAATGAAGTGAAGTTTAGGACATATAAAAACATCCACCAGATCTCTCTGATGGATGTTTCAACTATTTTATTAGGCTGTAGGTTTTAAATCTTCTTCTAATGGAATATCCTTGCTTAAGCCACGGCGCGCGGCAATGAAAAAAGCTGTGACAATCGCAACAGTAATAATAGCTGCCAATAGATAGGATATATTCAAAGGAAGATTGAACCCAATCGGAGCATTAATAATGTACGTAAATGTTGCCATAGTCATAAAGGTTGCTGGTATAGCGGCAATAAAGTAATTTTTGCGAGATAAAAACAAGTACATTGCACCTACCCACAGGGCAATAACTGCTGTTGACTGGTTCGCCCAGGAGAAATATCTCCATAAAAGGGTGAAGTCTATACGAGTCAATGCGAATGAAATGACAAACATCGGAATGGCAATCCAAACACGGCTCATAATTTTCTTCTGGGATACTTTGATATAATCCGCAATAATCATACGGGCACTACGGAAAGCTGTGTCTCCCGAAGTGATTGGCAGAATAATAACACCAAGGATAGCCAGCGTTCCTCCCACGGCCCCAAGCATAGCAACAGAAACTTCACTAACAACCGCTGCCGGTCCGCCGTTTGCCAATACTTCATTCAATCCACCTGAACCGTTGAATAAGCTCATAGCTGCGGCTGCCCAGATCATAGCAATAATTCCTTCAGCAATCATCATTCCATAGAAAATGCGACGGCCTTGTTTTTCCTGCTGAGTCGTACGTGAAATAATTGGGGTCTGTGTAGCGTGGAAGCCTGACAGTGCCCCGCATGAGATGGTTAAAAATAACAAAGGGAAGATAGGTGCATTATCTGGATGCATATTGGTTAAAGTCAGTTCAGGAATTGGTGCTCCCGTAACGACCAATGATACACCTACCCCAATAGCACTGATTAAAAGCAGGGCTCCGAAAATCGGATAGAAACGTCCAATAATCTTATCGATTGGCAGCATCGTTGCTAATAAGTAATAAGCAAAGATGGCAAGCAAGATAATCGGCAGACTCAGCCAGCTGCTCGTCATGTTATGAAGCAAATCAGCTGGAGCCGTAACAAACACGGTCCCGACTAGAAGCAATAGTAAGATAGAAAATGCGTTAACGACGTGTTTCATTACTTTCCCAAGGAACTTCCCAGCCAATTCTGGTAAGTGAGCCCCTCGATTACGAATGGAAATCATTCCAGTAAGATAGTCATGAACAGCCCCGGCAAAGATGGCACCAAGAACAATCCAGAGAAAAGCCACTGGTCCATAAAGCGCTCCTAATATAGGTCCGAAAATTGGCCCTACTCCAGCTATATTTAATAATTGTATCAAAGCATTCTTCTTTTGCCCCATCGGCAGGTAATCCACACCATCACTGTGAGAATAAGCCGGTGTAGTTCTGCTCTTATTTACCCCGAATATTTTTTCAACATATTTCCCGTACGTGAAATAACCAATGATTAAAAGTCCGATACTGATTAGAAATGTAATCACAAAAAGTCCTCCCTCGCCCTATTCTTGTAATCGCTTACAAAAATCATAACAAGATAACGCTTACATAAGGGGTGTTTTTGATTAACATGTCGAAAATTCTGTTTAACATGTAAAAATCCCGGTCTTAAAAACAGACCGGGATTTAAAGTTCCAATTGTTTTCTTAAATCTTTAACATAATTTCGGCTTACCGATAGCTTCTCCTCTCTGCCCTGGAGCTCTAATTGGTAAGCGCCATTAAACCACGGAGTCAACCTGTCCACGTAATCTAAGTTTACGAGATAACTCTTATGAATGCGAAAAAATGGGAAACCTCTTAAACGATGTTCTACTTCCTTTAATGGAGCTCT
Source organism: Halobacillus alkaliphilus (assembly GCF_900113125.1). Lineage (GTDB taxonomy): Bacteria > Bacillota > Bacilli > Bacillales > Halobacillaceae > Halobacillus > Halobacillus alkaliphilus. The sequence goes on from NZ_FOOG01000066.1 coordinate 2,440, forward strand.
TGTTTCATAGGTATGGGTTTTCCCTACAATCTTAGTCCACCGCTCTTCACGATAAACATACACAATGCTTTCAGGATTAAGATAATGAATATTATCTTCTCCTTCTACAGCAAGCTTTGAAGGCGTCTGATTGGGCGTTTGAGGAGCATCCATTTGAGGAGCGAATCTTTTTTCTAATTTAACCACTGCGTCTTTTAGTTGCTCTTCGTCAAAGGGCTTAAGAAGGTAATCGATGGCGTCGTGTCGAAAGGCATCTACCGCAAAGTCTGGATAGGCTGTAGCAAAAATTATTTTCGGAACCTTTTTCAGTTCCTGAACAGCCTTTGCCACCTCCATTCCATCCATCCGGGGCATTTCCACGTCTAAAAACAGGACATCCGGCTGTAGTTGAAGGACTTTCATAATAGCCGTGTCACCAGACTCTGCTTCACCTATCACCTGAATAGCCTCGTGTTGCTTTAACAGATGAATTAATTCTTCACGGCTGAAACGCTCGTCATCTACCACTAGCGCCTGAATGGGTCCTTTCATGCCGACACCTCCTCTTTATTATGAGGAATGAGGAAAGAAATCCTCGTTCCTTGCCCAGGTTCGCTTTCTATTTGCAGCTTAGAATTTTTTCCGTGTAACAGTTCCAGCCGTTTGTTTACATTGTATAAGCCTAACCCTGTGCCTATTTCAGAAGTAACTTCTTCTAAACCTAAATGCTGAAGTCGTTCCGGAAGTATTCCGCTGCCGTTGTCTTTAACGGATACACGGACTCCCTCTGATAGATATTTAATCTGAATAATAATCTCCGACTCGCCCTCTTGATCTTTTATCCCATGCTTAATGCAATTTTCTACTAAGGGCTGCAAGGTAAGGGGAGCAATCTTCGCTGAGAGGGCATAATCCTCTATATCGTAGTGTACATGAAGCTTATCGACAAACCGTGTTTCTTCAATTAAAAGGTAAGCCCTCACGTGTGATAGTTCCTCCGCAAGAGATGTCCACCTTTTTGTGGTTGCCCCAAGGTTTTGTCGAAAGAACTTAGATAAAGCAATGAGCAACGACCTCGCCCTATCAGGTTCCGTACGGGTGAGGGAGACAATTACATTCAAGGAATTAAACAAAAAGTGCGGATTAACCTGGGCCTGCAAAGCTTTCACCTCAGCTTCGCGCGCCAGTTCCTGTGCTTTTTCTGCTTCAGCGATTTCCAGCTGCTGACCAAGCAGCGCACTTAGTCCCTGGATCAGCTCAATCAATACATTTGAAATTTCTTTTTCGGAACGAACATAAAACTTTAAAGTACCGACTGTTTCATTTTTTCGTTTTAAAGGAGCAATTACAGCTGCCCCTAAAGGACATCCAGTATGATCACAGCTAATATCCCTGTGTCCGGCTACGATCATCTCTCCTTTTTGAATAACTTCGCGCGTAGCAAGGGTTTGAATAGTGCTCCCCGCCTGATGATGGTCATCTGCCTGACCGACGTGAGAAAGAATATACTCTTTATCCGTCATTGAAATAGCGCTTACCTCCACTTCTTCATAGATAATCTGACAAGCTTTTTGGGCAGAACTCTCCGTTAAACCCTGACGAAGGTATGAAACGGTGGATTCAGCAAGCTTTAATGCTTTCTGAGCTTGAAGAGCACCGGCTTTTTCCTCCTCGTTTAGTACGTTTCGAATAATTAATAAAAACAACGCAGAGCCAAGACCATTGGCCACAATCATCGGCAGCCCTATTTCCTGGACAAGTTCCCAGGCTCTCTCAAAAGGTTGTGCAATTCCTAAAATAATCCCCATTTGAATAGTTTCAGCCAGACCTCCAACCAGAAGGGCAGTTTTCAACTTTAATGGTTGATCCTTTTTATGAAAAAATCCAGCAATGATCCCTGCCACAATAGCCGAAATTCCGCATGCCAATCCCGTGAATCCCCCTAAAGAAAATCGGTGTAACCCAGCAATCATTCCTGCTCCAGCTCCGATCCGATATCCACCAAACAAACCGGCAGCTACGATCCCTATTACTCTAGAGTTTGCAATGGCTTCGGAGTCATTCAGTTCATAAGCCCAACTCCCGAATTCGAATGATTGAGTATCATAAGTGATTCCTGTGTAGGTACCAATTATTCCAAACAGTCCAAAAAAAGCAATTGCCATATAATGCTGCTTTCGATTTAAGACTTTACGGTCAATAAGTTCCCGGAAGAATCGAAATCTTGTTATTATAAAAGCAACGGTAACAATGATACCCAAACGTTCAAGCATCGGTAGAAATAATTCAAACACCTCTACCATCCTTTCTATCCTGTTCATCTATTTATTATTGTAGCATGTCTGAAAACGTTTCATACTCAGGTGAATTCATGGTATGATTTTTGATAAACAAAGAAGTTCGAGGTGATTATATGACAGTAAAAGCAGGCATTATTCAGATGGATGTCGCGTTTGGTGACCCTGAAGCAAACCGGGCACATGCGACCAAAAAAATTGAAGAAGCAGCCAGTAATGGAAGCGAGGTTATTGTGCTTCCTGAACTATGGACAACGGGATACGATCTGAGCAGGTTCGATGAACTGGCCGAGTCAATGGACGGGCCGACGCACCAACTGCTCAAGAACCTTTCCTCCAAACACCAGGTGACAATTCTTGGGTCAATCGCGGAGCGTGAGGAAGAACGTTTCTATAATACGTTTGTTTCCTACAATTCTATGGGCGAGCGCACTGCCAAGTACCGTAAGGCTCACCTCTTTCGATTAATGAACGAAGAAAAACATCTTCATTCCGGTAACCAAAAGGGAAATTTTGAACTAAACGGTGTGCCCGCAGCTGGTGTTATTTGCTATGATATCCGCTTTCCTGAGTGGATGCGGACTCACATGCTTAATGGATCCAGAGCCCTTTTTGTCGTAGCAGAGTGGCCAAAGCCCCGGGTTGATCATTGGCGCAATCTGTTAATCAGCCGGGCTATTGAAAATCAGTGCTTTGTTATTGCATGCAATCGTGTAGGATCGGATGCTGCAAATACTTTTGGCGGGCATTCCATCATTGTAGATCCCTGGGGAAACGTAGTGGTTGAGGGATCAGGTGACGAAGAAATTCTCTATGGGGAAGTAGATTTTACGGATGTAGAAGCTATCCGTGAACAAATTCCTATTTTTCAGGACCGGAGACCAGATCTCTACGAATAACCTAAAAAAACCCTTTAGAACTCTTATCTAAAGGGTTTTTTCGTATGCTTTTGTTTGATAAAAGAAATTTGGCGTGTCCATGCGATCTTTGTAAGACGAATGAAAGATATGAGTCGTCGCAGGAGAAACAGGAGGAATCAGCCAAGTCCAGTCTCCTGTGGCCTCTCTTCCGCAAGTTCGTTCTTTCTTTTCAAAAAGCTGAAACTGCTGGGCAGCCGAGTGGTGGTCAACCATACTCACCTTATCCTGTTTAAAGGAATAGAGAACCGCTTGATTCAATTCGATTAAAGCCCGGTCCTTCCATAAGGAAGTATTTCTTCTCGTATTCAAGCCCATGGCTTCAGCTACATCCGGTAATAGATTATAACGGAATTCATCGGCCAAGTTTCTCGCACCGATTTCAGTTTCCATATACCAACCATTAAAGGGTGCTGCAGTATAGTTAATACCGCCGATTTCCAGACGCATATCTGAAATAAACGGCACAGCATACCACTTCAGACCAAAATCACTAAACCACTGAAACACTGGGTGACGAAGAGGAACTTCCAGAATGTACTCTTCCGGAATTTCAAACCATTGAGGTTTAGAACCATCAACTTGTACCACAAGCGGGAGGACATCGAACCTTCCTCCTCCGCCCTGCCAGCCCAGAGCTTCGCATTGGCGGGTAAAATTGATAGAAGCCGGGTCCCCCACTAACTCCCCGTCTATTTCGTATCCTGCATAACGGATCAGCTGATGGTTCCAGAATCGAATTTCCTCATTCCCCTGTTTCGGTTTAAAAATAGAAATAGTCGATCGAATACGGCCCCCATTCGTGGCATAGTTCATGTGCTCATACACCGCATCTCGAATCTCTTTTTCGTCTTGCAAGTGGCGCTGATCAAACACTTGTAAGCTGTTCCAGAATAATCGCCCAATGCAGCGGTTACTATTCCTCCATGCTACTTTTGCTCCATATTCCAGTTCTTCGAAAGTATGTTCATAAGTTCCTGTATCTTCAATTAATCCTTCTATCTCTTTCACTCTCTGAGCAGCATCAGACCGCCCTAGTTCTTCATAGCATTCAAAAATAAACTGCTCTGCTTTTTGAAGTAATTCTCTATTCAACGTAAAGATCCCCCTGTATCATTAATCCTGTTTCCATAGTACCACAGCGCCGAGCGAAAACAGAATTCCAGGTTCATCTTTCTTCACGCTCTTCGGGCTGCTTGTTGAATAGGATCCCAAACACTGTTATAGGGCGGGGCATATGCCAGATCAAGATCAGCCAGATTATCAATCGTCATATGATGATAGAGAGCGGTAGCAATAACATCGATCCGCTTGTCCGTACCGGCGTGGCCTATAATCTGAGTGCCTAACAGTTCTCTGCTTTCCTTGTTATAAATAAGTTTAAGCGTCATTGGATCCTCTTTAGAATAATACCCGGCTGCATGGGTTGATTTAATAGAAATCGTAGCATAAGGAATATATTCACTGGCGGCTTCTTTTTCAGATAATCCAGTGCGGCCTAGAGTTAAATCGAAGAATTTTAAAATCGAAGTGCCTACCACACCTTGAAATGCTTTTCTTTTGTTCACCATGTTCAGTCCAGCTACCTGGCCTTGTTTATTTGCATGAGTCCCTAAAGGCACGTAATCCAGCTTTTGCTTCAGACGGTGATACTGGGCTGCACAGTCCCCCGCGGCATATATGTCCATAATACTTGTTTCCATAAAGGCATTGACGGTGATCGAATCTCGAACTCCTTTAGAAATTCCGGTCCCTTCTAAAAAGGACGTATTAGGACTGACCCCAGTGGCGGCCAATACAAAGTCAGTTTCATATTCACCCTTATCTGTGACGATTGACTCCACTCGATGATCTCCTCTAAATTCTTCAACAGACTCACCCAAATTCAATTTTACTCCATGGCGCTCTGCTTCTTCATGGATCAGGTCAGCCATATCTTCATCAAATATCTTTGCGAGTTGGGCGCCACGGTCAATAATCCGTACTTTTTTACCCAGAGTAACTAGACTTTCTGCCATTTCCAAGCCAATATAACCGCCGCCGATAATTGTTACTTTCTCAATGGAATGGTTTAAGTCATCCATAATAGCCTGCACATCTGGGATAGTCTTTAATGAAAAGATCCCCTCAAGCTGCAGACCTTCCCAGGGAGGTATAATCGGGCTTGCGCCTGTAGCAATTAACAGCCGGTCGTAAGACTCCTCAATCTCTTGGCTCGTTTTATGATCGATGCCATAAACCACTTTATGATCACAGTCTACTTTTGTAACCTCATGAGAAGTACGTACATCAATTCCATACTTATCGCGAAAAGTCTGTGGCTCCCTGGCAATCAAGTCATCTGTCGAATTGACGTCGCCGCTTACAACATAAGGTAGGCCGCACTGACCATAAGATGTTATCTCTCCTTTTTCTAAAACAACAATTTCATTCCCCTCACTATTACGCACAATTTGCATTGCTGCGCTCATACCTGCTGCGTCTCCACCTAAAATTACAATTTTCATTCCTAACACTCCTTCTTTCTCTTCTAGTTATGCATACCCAAAAATACCGACCTGCAAAATTTCGACTGAAAAATAAACCTTAATTTAAGGATTTTATATGTAGTATTTGGTTTGGTTTTCTTAATGTATATTGCTCCTAGTATTCCCTATCCGGATAAAGACATGTTACACTATCCATATTATTCAGTTGTGAGAGTATTCAAATAATAAGCCGAGGTGGAAAAGAATGAAACAATATAAGCAATCTGATGCCATTCAGCGTTTACCAGATCAATTCTTTGCAAAGCTTGTAAAGAAATTAAACGATTTCCAGCAACAAAAGGGACATAATGTACTTAACCTTGGTCAAGGTAATCCTGACCAGCCTACACCTGAACATATTGTACAGTCGCTGCAAAAAGCAGCCGAAAACCCTGAATACCATATGTATCCTCCTTTTCAAGGATTTGATTTTCTGAAAGAAGCTGTGGCAACGTATTACAAACGAGAATATGAGGTTGATCTTGATCCCTCTTCAGAAGTAGCTATACTATTTGGCAGTAAAAGCGGACTGGTAGAGTTGAGCCAATGCTTCTTGAATCCAGGTGATACAGCTTTAGTCCCTGATCCTGGCTATCCGGATTACTGGTCGGGAGTAGCTATGACTGATGCCGTCATGGAACCTATGCCGCTTCTAGAGAAAAACAACTTCCTGCCTGATTATGACGCGATGGATCCAGAGGTCCTTAAACAGGCTAAACTTATGTTTCTCAACTACCCCAACAATCCAACCTCGGCAGTAGCTGACCAGGCTTTTTTTGAAGAGACCATAGAGCTCGCGGATGCCAATGATATCTGTGTGGTCCACGACTTTGCTTATGGAGCCATTGGATTTGATGGTGAAAAACCGTTAAGCTTCATGCAGGTTCCCGGCGCTAAAGATGTAGGAGTCGAAATTTACACCATGTCCAAGACCTATAATATGGCAGGATGGCGCGTGGCGTTTGCCGTAGGAAACCAAAGTGTGATTGAAGCACTGGAACTTGTCCAGGATCACTATTTTGTGAGCCTTTTCGGAGCTGTGCAGGAAGCTTCAGCTACAGCCCTCTTAGAATCACAGGAATGTGTGGAGGAGCTAACGGATACTTATGAAGCACGACGTGATTTACTACTTGAAGGTTTACAAAGCAGCGGCTATCGCTTCCAGCCCTGTAAAGGTTCTTTCTTTGTGTGGGTCCATGTCCCGAATGGCTACTCCTCTGAAGAATTTGCTGATGCTCTGCTCGAGCAAGTCGGGTTGTTTGTAGCCCCGGGAATTGGGTTTGGTGATTACGGTGAAGGATTCGTTCGGATTGGTTTGAACAACTCTGAAGAAACCTTGCGTGATGCAATAACCAGATTCCAAAAATTCGCTGATAAAAATAATATTGTATAAAATAAACGCCCTGAGCCTTTCTTTGCTCAGGGCGTTTATTTACTTTATTAAAATGGAAATTTGCGATATCCATTCATGACACCAATCCATTTTACAGTTGTAAATTTGTCGAGAGCCCACTCTCCTCCAAAGCGGCCAAGTCCGGAACTTTTCTCACCGCCGAAGGCTACATGCGCTTCATCGTTTACAGACTGGTCATTCACGTGAATCATACCTGTGTTGATCTGTTTTGCTGTTTCAACACCGCGGTGTACATCGGTTGTGAATACCGATCCACTTAATCCATATGAAGTATCATTCGCCACTGTAATGGCTTCTTTTTCACTTGAAGCCTTAATGATTCCAATAACAGGACCAAAAACTTCATTGCTTGCAATTGGCATGTCATTAGTAACATTGGTTAATACAGTAGGATGCATGATGTTTCCTTCTGAATCACCACCTGTTAGCAAGGTGGCTCCGCGATCAAGGGAAGCCTGCAGGTCTTCCTGAATACGCTCAATGGCCCCATGATTAATCAACGGACCAACTGTCGTCTCTTTTTCAGAGGGGTCACCAACTTTTAAGGTTTCCACTTTTTCTTTGAATGCCTCCACAAATTGATCATGAATCTGTTCATGAACGATCAAGCGATTGATGGACATGCAAATTTCACCCTGATGCAGGAACCTTCCAAAGGCTGCTGCTTCCACCGCTTTTTCTACATCGGCATCATCAAGGACAATCATAGCATTGTTGCCTCCAAGCTCCAGTGCCGTATCTTTGATATGCTTACCTGCAAGCTCTCCAATGTGACTGCCTACTTCTGTTGATCCAGTAAAGGAAATCAGTTTCGGTACAGGGTGTGTGACAAACGCATCCCCAATCTCTGAACCTCTTCCTACTACTACGTTCAGTACTCCTGCTGGAAATCCGGCTGCTTCAAATAAATCGGCAATCAGTAACCCTGCAGTAACAGGAGATTCTGATGCTGGTTTGGCCACAACGGTGTTTCCAGTAGCAATCGCAGGAGCAATCGACCTCATAGCTAAATGGAATGGAAAATTCCACGGACCAATTACTCCTATGACCCCTTTCGGATAACGATAGACCCGGTTTTCTTTACCGGGAGTATTAGAAGGAAGTATCTCGCCAGACATCCTTGTAGGAAAAGAGGAAGATTCTTTAATAATTGATACTGCAGCCTGGTATTCCACTTCTGCTTTTACCAGAGTGCTGCCTGCTTCCTTCACCAGCCAGTCTATAATTTCGTCTTTACGTTCCTTAACCACCGATAATAAGCTGTCAAAATAGGCCTGCTTCTTGGCTGGGAGTAATTCCGCCCAGTCTTTTTGAGCTTGTTCAGCTGATCGGTAGGCCTCATTTAAATCATCTTCATTGGCAGAAGGGATTGTTGTAATAGGCTGTTCGGTATATGGATTTATATTTTCAATCTGTTTCTCGCTTGAACCTGGTTTCCATTCCCCATTAATATATTGTTTAAAATAAGTTTGTGGACTCATGTTATACCTCCATTTTATGGTGTGGAGTATTTTGTTCCACTCACTCTCTTTTTTTAAACCTTTCCAGCACACTAGACCCTCATTCAAATTCGAGCAGCATATCTACATGTGGAATATTATCTTCTAAATAAACATCTGTAATTTCTTTAAAACCGAATGATCCGTAAAAACCTCTCAAATATTCCTGTCCATGCAGCCATATTTGCTCCGCTTCCCATTCATCACGCAAAAAAGCAATTGCTTTTTCCATCAATTCTTTCGCATATCCTTGACCGCGTTTTTCTTTAATTACTATTACGCGCCCAATCGCATAGTAGTCTTTATCTGTCTCAGGGGGAACGATCCGGCAGTAAGCGAAGAGCTTGCCATTTTCCTCTAACCAGATATGCATGCATTCTTTATCACGGCCATCGACCTCCGGATAAGGACACTCTTGCTCTACAACAAAGACTTCAACCCTGAGCTTTAATAAGTCGTACAATTCGTCTTTTGTAAGATCTTTATAATTTTTTTGTATCCAATTCAGTGTGAACACCTCTTCTTTTTTATTTTTTCTCTCCACTATATCGAAACAGCATAAGGAAAGACAAGCCCGAAATTTTCATTTTACAAATATAATTTTACTGTTTTAACACGAGGGTTTGTAGGGAAAGAGTACCTTATATGTAAAGGAGGAAACCGCTATATGCTGATGGACATATTACCCGTATCTCTAAAAAAATATTTTCAAATGACTAAACAACAGCGCAAGCAAGAAGTTCAATCGACCCTGTGGTACATGCCTTTGATATATATATCATCGTCGATCTTGTTTGTCGCTATTACCCTTATACTTGATTTAGTTTTAGAACTGGAACAATACACCTTTCAATCTTTCCGAATTAATGCTGAAATAACCCGAATGCTGGTCAGCACCTTAATTGGCGGCTTGTTAACACTAAGCGCCTTCACATTAAACTCCCTCTTAGTTGTACTTACAACCTTTAGTGGACAATTTTCACCCCGGATGCTGATTAACTTCGTTGCAGATAGACGAACTCAGCACGCTCTTGGTATATTTAATGGAAGTTTTGTGTATGTACTGCTTGTATTTTTATTTATTGGGAATACATCATACGAATATTTCGTAGCCGTTCCAGTAATCACGATCATTTTAGTCTTTATAGCTTCTCTTACGTTTATTTATTTTATCAACCACGCCACGACATGGATGCAAGTTCACAATATTACAGAAACCATGAAGAAATCTTCTGAAGCTATGATTAATAATACCTTAAGCAAGGATCTCGAACCCTTCCGAACCAAGCAGGCCGGTGATTTGCTAAAAGATCATGAAGAAAATATGCAGTGTGTGGAAGCTGCAAGGTCAGGATATGTTCAACTAGTTGATTACAAAAGCATGATTGAACAGGCTCGCAATGACAATGTGATCATTAAATTCCATTCACAGGTAGGCGATTACATTTTACAAACGAATAAGCTGATCAGTTACTGGGGACCAGGTGCTGACTTAGTGGATGAAGAATTCTATTACAGTTTGATTAAAATCGGTCATAAAGAAACTGAACTACAAGACATTCAGATGGGGATGCATAAATTAGCTGAAATTGGGATAAAGTCTCTGGGAAATGATGATCCCAAAACAGCTACCAATACGATTCATCAAATGGCTGAATTAATGCTTACGGTTGAAGATTACATTACCTTCACGCCTTATCTGACCGACAACGGGGGACAGGTTAGAATTATTCTTCTGAATGAAACATTTGAATATTATATTTACCGTGGCTTTGGTTATATTCGCCACTATGCCGGCGACAATCATTTAATCATTACTGAAATTGTTGGAGCTCTTGCTATGGTCGCTGAGTCAATTGATACCTCCAAGCATCAGGCTATATGGGATTTTGCTTATAATACGCTTGATCATATTGAAAAGAAAGTGGTTTACCAACTTGATAAAACGTTCTTACTTGAACAAGTTAAACGTCTCGCTGTCGCAACCGATAATTTGTACGGATACTATGCCATTGAGCGCCGCTTCTATCCAGAAAAAAAATAAGGAAACTCCAGGGCTTTCCTGGAGTTTTTTTATTGTTGTCATACCTTTTCTGAATAAGGAGACGCTAAAACTATGCTGTCGGTTGACACACCTTGGCAGCTTTTTTATATTATATATATGAGCATATGTTCATATATTAAGGGAGGGGTATCTAATGGGACATCACCATCATCATATTGATTCTTCCACAGGAAAAATTAAAACTGCTTTTTTTCTAAATTTATTCTTTACTATAATCGAAATCATCGGGGGAATTATGACCAACAGTATGGCTATTTTATCCGATGCGTTACATGACCTTGGAGATTCTCTATCTCTTGGCTTGGCATGGTTTCTCCAAAAATTCTCTCAAAAAGAGCAATCTAAAGAGTTCTCATTTGGTTATAAGCGTTTTTCTTTACTAGCCGCTCTTATTAACAGTGTGGTATTAATTGTTGGTTCTGTATTTATTTTGACGGAAGCTGTACCCAGACTCCTCAATCCAGAGCAGCCAAACACAACTGGGATGATTGTGCTGGCGATATTGGGAATTATCGTTAACGGAGCAGCAGTTTTCAGGCTTCGCGGTGGCGACTCAATGAATCAGAAAGTCATAAGCTGGCATCTGCTTGAGGATGTTCTCGGCTGGGCAGCGGTTCTAGTTGTGAGTATCATTATGGCTTTTACGGATCTTCCTATTCTGGATCCTATCGCTTCCATTGCCATTACAGTATTTATTTTATATAACGTGGTTAAGAATTTCATTAAAACGATGAGGCTGTTTTTGGAAGGCGTCCCGGAAAGCATCAGCCTTGAAGATATCGTTCAAAAAATCAATGCCGTGCCGAACATTAACTCTACACACCACACTCACTTGTGGTCCATGGACGGCGAGAACCATGCCTTCTCCACCCATGTAGTTGTTCCTGAGAATGCAACGAAAGAGGAGATCTGTCATGTGAAAGAAAGGATAAAAGAGATTCTTCACACGATTTCCTTGGAGCATGTAACTATAGAAATCGAATACCAAGATGAATCCTGCTCTCTTCAAGATTCATCCTGATTCTGTATGTTGATAGTTAAAGAAAAGCTCCCATTACTTGAAGACTCAGTGCGAGATAAATTGGGTCCGTTACGTTAGATGGATAAAGGCTGGTGGGGAAATAACTCGCTTTCCTATGGGGGAACGGTGAGCTTCCTCGCTCGTTTCACTCCCTGCGGGATCTCACCTAGTCCCTTCTCCCATGGGAGTCTCGCCATTTCCCCA
>NZ_FOOG01000013.1:0-13355 GCF_900113125.1 Halobacillus alkaliphilus
GGGAAATGGCGAGACTCCCATGGGAGAAGGAATTAGGTGAGATCCCACAGAGAGTAAAACGAGCGAGGAAGCTCACCGTTCCCCCATAGGAAAGCGAGTTATTTCCCCACCAGCCCTCTTCCACATAGAGCAACGGACCCAAGATATCTTGAAACTGAGTCTTCAACTAACCGGCCCTTTAGTTTAATAAAACTCTTATGCACTCATGACCTTCATTAACAAAGCCAACGCATTATCACCAAGGCTAATAATTAAATAAAAAATCGCGTTATACACGCGACTATTTTATCATGATTATTGATCTAATGACTATTTACTGTCGTTGGAAAATGCTGACACAGGGCCCAATTCATGGTTTAAGTAATAGCGTATACGGTCTGGGAATTCTTGGATTTCATTAAACTGACGGCTCCAAGTGTCCTTAATAGTTTGGTGATCAACTGCCGTATAATGCTGGACAATCATTTTTCTAATACCAATCAATTGTTTGTACCCTTCCTGCTCTTCTTCTGGAAGTACTTGTTCATCAGTTAAAATATCAATTATATCTTCATAACTCCCTGGATCCCGCATAATAAAGCCGTCAATCATCATATTACCTACATCTATAATAGCTTCAATACTAATATGAGTAAGACGTTCAATCGCAAGCTTATCTGAAAATGATTGATACGAGGACTTTGAATATTCATCTAAGATTTTTTCCATATACGTTAAAATTTCTTCAATCTTTTCACGGTTTACAAAATACATCCTAATACCTCCGCACAAAAACTTTTTTCACACAAATCTCTTAAATATGATAACATAATGCATGGTTTTAATTAAAAAAAAGGCGATATTACTTACGCCACTTTTTATTAGTGTATACTAATTTTAACATGAATCGGAGGAGAATATATGGATAGAGAATTAGCACTGGAATTGGTGAGAGTAACGGAAGCAGCAGCTATTGCCTCAGCTCAGTGGATGGGCAGAGGCGATAAAATGAGTGCTGATGATGCAGCAACTACTGCTATGAGAACGATGTTTGATTCTGTATCAATGGAAGGGGTCGTTGTTATTGGTGAAGGTGAACTAGACGAAGCCCCAATGCTTTATATCGGTGAAGAATTGGGAAATAAGACCGGTCCTTCCGTGGATATTGCTGTTGACCCTTTAGAAGGTACTAATATTGTGTCAAAAGGGCATAATAATGCTGTTGCTGTTATAGCTGCAGCAGAACGTGGGGCTCTGCTTCATGCTCCCGATATGTATATGGACAAGATTGCTGTAGGAAAGTACGCTAAAGGGCTCATCCATATTGATGATCCTATTGAACGCACGATTGATATTGTGGCCCGTGCGAATAATAAACGGGTTCGGGATTTAACGGTTATCATTCAAGAACGTGATCGCCATCAAGATATTATTGATCGTGTTATCAAAAAGGGAGCCCGCGTAAAGTTGTTTGGTGACGGAGATGTAGGAGCTTCCATTGCTACCTGCCTTCCGGAGACAGGTGTAGATCTTTTCGTAGGGAGAGGTGGCGCCCCAGAAGGTGTCATCTCAGCTGCAGCTATTAAAAGTTTAGGCGGAGATATGCAGGCCAGACTTGCTCCGCAAGATGAGGAAGAAATGGAACGTTGTCGCCAGATGGGACTGGAAGACCCCTTACAACATTTGACGCTCGATCATCTGGTGAAAAGTGATGATGCGATCTTCGCAGCAACCGGTGTGACCGAAGGAGAACTGTTGGATGGAGTAAAATTCTTAGGTGGTGACCTGGCTCAAACAGATTCAATTGTCATGCGGGCTAAAACTAGAACCGTACGATTTATTAAAGCTCACCATCATCTGGATTATAAACCCCATTTAGTAACGAATGAAGAATAGGAGTTGAAAATTCATGGCTCAAAAACCTCTCCTAGAGGACTTTACTCAGGAGACTAGCACCCGGTTTGTATGCTTTACAGCCGGAAGCCATCGTTTCGAGCTTGCTTTAATGAAAGCTGCTCATTTTAATAACCAGACGATGGTTATTAACCTTCACAAAAATCGTCAAGCCTTGTTGGATCAAGAAACAATTAGTAAAGATGGTCATTTGGAACACTTGTTCCAATTAAGTGCTATGGAAGCTGAAGAGTTAAGGAACTACCTTCCCGACCTCCTTTGAATAAAGAAACCTCCCCTGGAAAAGCTAAAAGCCAAGGGAGGTTTTTTTATGAGCAGAAAAGATAAAAAGCTTTATTCTGATTTTGCTAATGTAGAGGCACAGCGTAATTATTTAACGCCTGAACAGCTTCCTGAAGGACCTTATGGTGCCCCAAGAAATAAAGATAAACCTGTTTCCAATGAGAAGAGTGCTCCCTGGACAGAACAACAGCGTTACTACAGTGCGTTCAACTATGAATATAAGGCACTGCATCAAGACCTTCAACGTCAAGAGGATGGCGCTCATCCTATTCATGACGAGAAAAACCGGGATATAAAACCTTCAGAAGAAGAATCCGAATAAATCACTTTTTCTTACCATAAAAAACCGACGGGCTTGAAAACCCGTCGGTTTTACTGATGTACACGCTTCAACACAAAATAGGCACAGCCAAAGTTGCAGTACTCATACAAATAATCTTCAAGCGTACTGATTTTTGTATCGAATGTGGCTTTTGGGTTTTGATCATCAAAAAAACCTTTAAGACGAAGCTGACCATATCCCCAGTCGCCAACTATAAAATCATACTTACTTAATATATCGCTAAACCTTCCTTCTACTTCTTCCTGTTGAAAGGCATCTCGATGATTCTCTACAATTTCAAAGTTCTTACCTGAAATTTCTACCACGTCTATCACCTCTATCCTGACATAAGTGTATCATATTTCCCGAATAACGCGGAAATACAACTTTACAAAATAAGTATGATTCATAAAAAAAAGTTCAACCTAAGTGCAACCGATCAATAAGGAGGAAAAGAAGTGAAAAAACTAACCATTTTACCTATTTTATTAGCCTGTCTGTTAATGATCACCGGCTGTAATGAAACAACAGACCGAGAAGAAGAAACACGTGATGGAGATACTCTAAACGGAAACGCTATGGATAATTACAATGATCAGCCTCTTGAAGGGCAAGTGGGTTATGTAAGGTTTAAGAAAGACCAATTGGATCAGGAAGCTGAAAAAAACCGGGACATTAAAGTTAACCGTGAACAAATGGCTGACATGATTACTAGAATGATTCTACGGTATGATGGATTTGAAGATGTGGCTACTTTAGTTACAGATAACGAAATTCTCGTCGCGTACCAGCCTCCCAATAATCACGACCGAGAGCAAGCAGCTGATATGGTTCAAAAGACTGCTTATTCTTTAGTACCAAGCTTTTACCACGTCTTTGTTTCCGATGACCCAGCTTCATTTGGAGACATCCAAAGTGTAAGTACTTCCACTGTATATGATGAACAATATACGGAAGTGATCGACAGTATTATTAAGAAAATGAAGAAATCTCCGCAAGGTAAAGTCCCTGAAAATGATAGTGACCAGCCCAGTGAAGGACCAAATATGGGGACTGATGATAGACCTGGTACAGAGACCTGATCATCTGCCTTTCATTTCCAAACATAACATTAAGCATGTAGTTCATGCTAACAGTATCAAAAACCATCGTAGGTGAATATTAATGAAATGTTTAGGTATATTGCTCATCTTTTTTGTATTGATGATCTTTGGAAGTGAACATATATATGCGGATCAGGATAGTCAGGCAAGAATGGCCTTGTATAAAAAAACAGAGGCTCTTACAAATATTCCATGGGAGTACCTTGCGGCTGTTGATCAATATGAACGCCAAGTCCATGATGATCCTAAAGAAGGTCGGATCACAGCTATTAAACCTGAACCTTTTTTTTGGACAGGGAGCGCGGGCGAGATGCCTGTAGATTTCTTCCCTAACGGGTGGGGTTCTGACGGCAATGGCGATAACAAAGCGGAGATTAAAAATGATGAAGATGTCCTTTGGACCATCGGACAATACATTCAATCTTATGGTACCACAGAAGATGATATTAAAATTGCTTTATTCAACTACTATAAGCGTGATTTAACCGTGCAAACCATTATGAATACTGCGGAAGTATTTAAAAAATTCCAGACAGTCTCCTTGACAAAAAGAGACTTCCCCGTACCAACAGAAGCCAATTACAGCTATAGGAGCACCTGGGGTGATGCCCGTGGTTTTGGAGGACGACGTATTCATGAAGGCACGGATATTTTTGCTAATTATGGAGTACCTGTCAAGTCCACCACTTATGGAGTAATTGAAATGAAGGGCTGGAACAAATTTGGAGGCTGGCGAGTGGGTATTCGTGATATTTACAACATTTATCATTATTATGCACATCTTAACGGATTTGCAGAGAATATAGAAGTGGGAGACGTGGTGCAGCCTGGAGACGTAATAGGATCCGTCGGAGCTTCAGGTTACGGGCCACCAGGAACTTCAGGAAAATTCCCTCCACACTTACACTACGGTATGTATCAGGATAACGGCAAAAATGAATGGGCCTTCGATCCATATCCATTCCTTAAAAAATGGGAGCGTATGGTGAATTAAAAAAACCGGAATGGTGGTTAAATTCACCATTCCGGTTTTTGTTATCTTAACTTTTAGATTTTCGGACTGCGTGGGTAATACTGAGCGCAAGTCCTCCCCATATAATGGTTACGGTGATAATAAACATGATAATCGCCATTATCTAGCAGCCCCTTTCGAGTCTTTATCGTCATTGAATTCTAACTCATTGTTCGGCCATTTCTTCATAGAGAAAAGAACGCCTACAACAATAGCTGCAATAGCTACTAACCAGCCCCCAACAACCAATAAAGTAACAGGGTAACCTTCATAAGCAGAGGACAACTCAAGAATAAGATTCTGAACCATCATGTACCCAAGGACAATAGGTGTAATAACCTGTAGACAAACCACCCACCAGTTGCCCAGCATAATGTCAGAAGTTTGGTTCGCATGTTCTTTCAGACCTTTAATACTGCGCGCAAGCCAAGCTAGAGCAACAATTTCAACGAGACCTGATAATGCAACACCAAACGTGTTAATGAAATGGTCGACCGTATCCAGTATGCTTAGCCCGCCTCTTGTAGCGTAAAGAAGGGAAATAACTGCTGCGAGACCTCCTCCGAAGAGCACGGCTTTAACACGGGAAACATTAAATTTCTCCGATACAGCCGCTACATACGTTTCTGTAATAGAAATTAAGGAAGAGAGACCGGCAAGAACAAGGGAAGCAAAGAATAAGAATCCAAACAGTCCAGGTATGCCCGGGATTTGGCTAACAATTTCAGGGAATACCATAAATGCCAGTCCAATTCCCCCAACTCCACGTTCAGCAGCCAGCTGACCGACAGAAGTATCATATTGGAATGCCATAAATCCAACAGCTGCAAACACACCAATACCAGCTAAGATTTCAAATGACGAGTTAGCAAATCCGGTTATAAAGGCATTGTTCGTAATGTCTGACTTCTTCGGCAGATAAGAAGAATAAGTTACCATGATGGCAAAGGCAATTGATAAACTGAAGAAGATTTGTCCGTAGGCTGCCACCCAAACGTTAGGATCAGCAATCCGGCTCCATTCCGGCGTAAAGAATGCTGATAGACCATCAGCAGCTCCTTCAAGCGTTACTGCTCTGACGACTATAATTAAGAATAAGACGACAAGTAGCGGAATGAATATTTTATTAGCTACTTCAATCCCTTTTTTAACGCCTCGTGCTAAAAACCCTAAAGTAATAACCCAAACGGCAAGCAAAGGCAGCAGTACTTTCGGAACAAGTCCGCCAATCGCTCCCGCATCGGCAAGCTCCAGAAAATCTCCTACGAAAAATGCAGTTGGATCATCGCCTCAAGTTAAGTTGAAAGAATAAAAAGCATACATAATTGCCCAGGCAATAATAACAGCATAATAAGTAGAAATAACAAAGGATATGGCAACTTGCCACCATCCCAGCCATTCAAAGCCCTTTTTAATTCTACCGAAAGACTTTGGTGCAGACCCGCGGTATTTATGACCGATGGTATATTCCATGATTAGAAGCGGAATACCTGCTGTAAGTAAAGCAAATAGATAAGGTACGATAAATGCTCCTCCGCCGCTGTCGTAAGCAGTGGCAGGAAAACGCCAGATGTTACCAAGCCCGATAGCTGACCCCATAGCAGCTAGCAAGAAACCCACTCGCGTCCCCCATTGTGCACGATTTTCCATGTGAAAGACCCCCTTTTATTTATATAACCCCTCATTTAACCCTAAAGAAGGAATGAGAGGATGTTTCAAAATTTTTATTTTTTTCTGATTATTTCTGCTTAAATTATAACCATCCGTTTGGGGGTTGTCAAAGTTATTTTAAAATATTTAGAATTTAACAAAAATAACAAAAAAAGGATAGAAACTTTGAAAAGTCTCTATCCTTAGGATAATTCTTACATTTATTTCTTCTCTACTGAAGATGTATAGGAATGAATCAATATACCTATAAGCACCACAACAGCCAGAGTAGCTAATAGTGGGACCCACACTTGCCCCGTCAGGCCGAGAAGTATATATCCAACGGAGGCCGCCACAGCCGCAATACCTGCATAAGGAAGCTGGGTGAGTACGTGGTCAATATGGTTTGCACCTGCCCCTGTAGAGGATAATATTGTTGTATCTGATATAGGTGAACAATGGTCTCCAAATACAGAACCAGCTAGTACAGCTGATAGAGAAGGCAGAATCATAGCCGGCTCCGTAACAGCCGCTATTTCCCCGGCTATCGGAAGCATGATTCCAAATGTTCCCCAGGAAGTTCCCGTGGAAAGTGCCATGAATCCAGAAATAATAAAAATAAGCAATGGCAGGTAAGCAACATTAATATCCGCCTGGCGGAACTGTTGAGCTAAATATTCCCCTGTTTGCAACTGATTGATAATATCTCCAATCATCCAGGCAAAAACTAATATATAAATGGCGGGTAGCATGGCTTTAATCCCTTCCCAGAATACAAGCGACACTCCCGACTTTGGTCCAGCCTGTCCTGCATATAAAACACCTGCCGTAACCACAGCTACTAGTCCCCCTATAAATAAGGAAATATTCACATTGGTATTTGCGAAAATCGCAAGCAGATCTACGGCACCCTCCGTGTTTCGAATACCTGTGATAATCATAGTAGCTACTGTCCCTGCTACAAGCGCTCCAATTGGAAGAATTAAATGAGCAATTTTGCCGTTGTTATGCTGCTTAAACTCATCATTTAAATCCCCTGGAACATCACCTTCGGGGTTAGTTAGCTGACCAGTATCCAAAGCTCTCTTCTCATGCGTCCGCATAGCTCCAATGTCGAGCTTTAAGAAGATAGTGAGAAAGACTAAAAGTAGCGCAGCGAATACATAATAATTGGCAGGAATCATTAGGATAAAAGCTTCCAATGCCTGATAATTAGAAATTTCATTTGCTGCTAATATACTTCCGATTGTGCCAATAATATAAGCACCCCAGCTCGATATCGGAGAAATAACGGTAATGGGAGCAGATGTAGAATCAATGTAATAGGCAAGCTTAGCCCTTGATATTTTGTAACGGTCTGTTACAGGTCTGGCCACCTGGCCAACAGCTAACGCGTTAAAGTAGTCATCAATAAAAATGATAATACCTAAAATAGCCGGAAGCAGTTTTGCCCCTTTTCGTGTGCGAATTTTCTCAACAGCCCATTTTCCGAAAGCCTTACTTCCCCCTGAGGCTGTCATAAAGGCTGTAGTGATCCCTAATAAAAATAAGAATGATAACAGATAAAGGTTCCCTGTATTGAGAGCTCCTTCACTCACGAAAATAGTTGAAAATAACGACCAGATTAATAGAAGACCTTCTTTGAGATCGATTCCCGTGAGCATAAATGCTCCGATAATAATTCCTATGCCCAGTGATAGAATCACTCTTCTTGTTAGTAACACAAGGACCAGCATTAAGACTGCCGGAATTAATGAATAAATCGTTCCTTCCATGATATTCCCTCCGTAAATCTTTTGATGTAAACGGGAGTAGGAAGGCTACTGCCAATAAAAATGAGGATTAAAAAAAGACAATGATAGTAGAAAATAACCTATCATTGCCTGTAGCAACTTGATTATCCTCCATTTCGATCAGTAGCGCCCCATGCACCCAAAAGAGCATGCATGACAGTGTGTCTCTTTTTCAGATATACACCAGCATAGGATAGTCTGACAACACTATCGTACACTTCGGCAGAAACTCATCCCTTTCATCAATGATCCTGGCTTGCCTGGCTCCCATTGATTACTAATGACGTCTGCACCTCTACCTCACCGATCTGATAAGGTCACGCATATTTATTTCCATGCAATTCTATCAGTCTAGTTAAATTATTGCAAGGCATCCATCGGAAAGGAAAAAGATGGTGATTTGTCCGGGGCTTCTCCCTCGCCGCCATAGAAGTCAGGAACTTCTCCTAAAATAGTAGCTGTGTCTATTGGAATATCTGTAGCGACGGTTGTCGTTTCAGTTGAGAATGGAATGACAATCCTTACATTTACTTCAATATGAATAGATAGTTGAAATAATGCAGCGTTAATTCCGTACTCCGTAATTTCACTTTGGAAGTTTGATTGCACATCCCCAATTACTCGTAACTGAACCGGTACTTTAGGTCCAAGGTTAGCGAGGAGCGAATTATTTGTCGCCTGTCCGACAGGAATCTCAATTAAGGTTGCGGGCTGTTCGCCAAGTTCCTCCTGTGTCATATTAGGATCAATGTCAGGCTCCAGAGTTGTATCTTCCATCGGCAATTCGTTTAATTCCATTCTCTTTAGAAAGTTTTGAACGCGGTACGTAGTATTTCTCAGCACCCTGTTCACCACAACCGAATTCCAGCCCATGTACACAATATTTCCGTTATCGTCTTTTTCCATTTTAACTAAATCATTAAATTGTAAGTCTTCAGCTATTTGTTTATTGACGGCTTCATTGATCGCATCTCTTGCCAGTTGCTGTGTTTTCGTTTCAGCTATGCCAATGAGCGCAGGAGTAATCCCACGGTTGATTAACCATAGGCTTAAAGCGGTAAAAAGTAAAAAAAACAAGAAAGTCAAAACAATTCTTTTCCCAATTGAGGGCCCATTTGTAACTTTATTTTTCCCCATTAAAACAACCCCTCCTGAACTAACTATATGTAGTTCAGAAGAGGTTTAGGCATAGAAATAATGATATCTTTGAACCTCGGCTGCGTATCTATTTGTAACGCTCTTTATTCATATGTTTTTAGAGCTTCTGATAACAAATCACGGAGTAACTCAGGCATATAATAAGCCTTATTGGGAGCATAAGCAATTTCAGGAAACAGCCTGCCGAATGTAAATGTATCAGCGGTTGAGAGAGTATAGTACTTCTCCTGATCAATAGGAACGCCATTTTTCGTGACTCTTACTACGCGTTCTTCACCATCCTGCGACTTTTTCGTTTCAATTTCCACGCCAGCAAAAACCATTTTACCGATTACTTCTCCGCGAAAGCCAAATCCTTTCAA
Organism: Halobacillus alkaliphilus; assembly: GCF_900113125.1. GTDB lineage: Bacteria > Bacillota > Bacilli > Bacillales > Halobacillaceae > Halobacillus > Halobacillus alkaliphilus. Next base: position 9,576 of record NZ_FOOG01000013.1, read on the forward strand.
TCGGATTTCAGTTAACTTTCTTGTATGAGCTACCCTAATGACTTCCAGTAGTTCATCCCCTTTCAATTCTACTTTACAGGGGTTCATAGGGTGAGGACAGATCCGGTGCACATCTTGATAGGTCACTTCCCCTTCTCCTAAATGATCTAATAAAATACCCGCGTTCAGCATCGCCACGTCAGAATTTGTCCACTTCTGTAGTTCTATGGTAAGTCTGGACATTAAAGAGGTCTCTTGAAACCAGCCTATATATAAAGGCTTAGTTAACTTCGTTACGGGAGTTTGTAAAAGATCAATGGCTCTTTCCCTCATCACTTGTACATCCTGTGTAACTTTCTCATCTTTACGTAAATTCTCAGTGGGAATTGCATATGCTTCTTTTTTCATTAATTTTTTTTGTTCGTTATCCCATTCTAATAAAATTTCCCCCAGATGAGTGCCATGTTTTCCGGCAGCTGTTAAAAGCGAATTCTCCGTGTATTCACCATTCTGGAATAAGTGGTGTGTGTGGCCACCAATAATAACATCTATCCCTTCATAACGACGTGCAATTTCTTCATCGTCATTAATACCTAAATGAGAAAGAAGGATCACAATATCTGATTGTTCACGAACCTCATTTAACAATTCATCCAATGAATCATAGGGAGCTTCAACTTCCCACCCAAGCTGTCTATAAAATGTTTTAAAGGGTGCTGTCAATCCAATCACCCCAATCTTCGTGCCCTTATTGGAGGTCAAAATCTCATATGACTTCAACCAATTAGGCTGGTCTCCCTCACCATAACTGAGATTCGCACAAATCACTTCAAAATTCGCCTGGTCATAAAGGGTGTAAAGGTCCTCACTAGAAAGTGTGATTCCTTCATTATTCCCTAAATTCGCGAGATGATAGCCAGCTTGATTCAAAAGTTCCACGTTACCTTTTCCCATTAACCCTTCCGCTATCGGATGGAATCGATCCACATGGTCTCCGTTGTCCATTAACCAGAAATTTTCACCTTTCCGGTTGTGCTGATCTTTCTTCCTTTTAAAGTAGCCGACGATTTGGGGCCAATTCTCGAAATGACTATGTAAATCACTTGTGTAATAAAAAAATAATTTTTCCTTCATCATCAGTCTCCTTATCCAATTCCTTGCCATATTAAACGGATACCGATTAAGATCAATAATACCCTTAAAAACCATTCGACAGCTTGTCCTTTTAGATATCGGTTAACACGGGCTCCGAGCGTTCCTCCTAAGTATGCCCCTGGAATAAAGTAGAGTGTATAAGCCCATTCTACGTGACCTAGAAAGATATGAGTAGCCGAGCTTGAGATGCTCGCAAATAATATCATGAACATCGAGGTAGCCGTTGCGATATGGGCGGGTATATTGAATAATAAAATCATGGCGGGCACCATTAGAGAACCTCCGCCAATGCCGAGCAACCCCGACAGCAATCCTACCCCAAGAGATAGGACAAGACCGAAAAAAATCGGCATCTGATACGTATAAGTTGTCCCTTCAATAACCTTCTCCCTTTTGAGACCTCTATTGAATAAGTAAGTACCTGGAGTTTTCCTCGGTATAAAAAACAGCAAAGAAACTACTATCATAATACAGCCGAACAATAAAGAAAACATATCAGTTTTAAAAAATTGATTTAACCACGAGCCTATAATTCCCCCAGGAACACTTCCTATTAAAAAAACATATCCGATTTTTTTATCTACACGGTCATGCTTCAAATAAGAAAGAGTAGAGGACATTCCTGTAAATATCATGACCACCAGCGAAATTCCAACAATTGACTGGGGAGTTACCCAGTCGAAGGTACTTAGCTGATCTCCTAAAAATAGTAAAGCAGGTACTAAAATAACACCGCCGCCTAATCCAGCGATGCTTCCCACTAATGCTGTCACTAAACCGATCAAAAACATGAGGATGACCATTTTAAAACATCCTTTATCTCTATAGATAATATTATAGTATCATGTTTTCTATTCTTAAAACATCCAGCCTATGTTAAGAATTAAAAATATCAGTCCTGATTTAAACGCACAAATAGTATTGCATAAAAAAGTACAGGTGGGAAACCCACCTGTACTTTCAGTGTAAGATTTTAATTGAATTAACCGATTGAACCTTCCATTTCGAATTTAATTAGACGGTTCATTTCTACGGCATATTCCATTGGCAGTTCTTTCGTGAATGGTTCAATGAAGCCCATTACGATCATTTCAGTTGCTTCTTCTTCAGAAATACCACGGCTCATAAGATAGAATAGTTGTTCCTCAGATACTTTAGAAACTTTGGCTTCGTGTTCCAAAGAGATATTTTCATTCATGATCTCATTATAAGGAATGGTATCTGAAGTAGATTCGTTGTCCATAATTAGCGTGTCACATTCTACGTTCGAACGTGCACCTTCGGCTTTACGACCAAATTGGACAATCCCGCGATACGTAACTTTACCTCCATGTTTCGAAATGGATTTCGAAACGATAGTTGAAGACGTATTAGGTGCCAGATGGTGCATTTTAGCACCTGCATCCTGGTGCTGTCCTTTGCCGGCGAGAGCGATGGAAAGAGTCATTCCACGTGCGCCTTCACCTTTAAGAATAACAGATGGGTATTTCATGGTTAGTTTAGATCCAAGGTTTCCGTCTACCCATTCCATGGTCGCATTGGAATCAGCTACTGCACGCTTCGTAACCAGGTTATAGACGTTATTCGCCCAGTTTTGAATCGTGGTATAACGGCAATAAGCATTATCTTTAACAAAGATTTCTACCACCGCACTGTGAAGTGAGCTGGATGAATAGGTAGGTGCTGTACATCCCTCTACATAGTGTACAGAGGAACCTTCATCAGCGATGATCAATGTCCGTTCGAATTGTCCCATGTTTTCTGAGTTAATTCGGAAATAAGCCTGCAGTGGTGTTTCTACTTTTGTATCTTTAGGAACATAAATGAATGATCCTCCAGACCAAACCGCAGAGTTTAGTGCAGAGAACTTATTATCAGATGGTGGAATCACTTTACCGAAATATTCTCTGAAAAGATCTTCGTTCTCTTTAAGAGCTGAGTCGGTATCCTTAAATACAACACCCAGGTCTTCAAGATCTTTTTCCATATTATGATAAACCACTTCTGATTCATACTGAGCTGATACACCTGCAAGATATTTCTGCTCAGCTTCTGGAATACCTAAACGATCAAACGTGTTTTTGATTTCTTCTGGAACTTCATCCCAAGAGCGTTCAGAACGTTCGGAAGGTTTCACGTAGTAAGTGATATCATCGAAGTTCAGTTCTGATAGGTCTCCGCCCCATTGCGGCATAGGCATTTTATAAAATTGTTCTAAAGACTTCAGGCGGAAATCAAGCATCCACTGAGGCTCTTCTTTATAATTGGAGATTTGTTCCACGACTTCCTTCGTTAAACCTTTTTGAGTACGGAAAATCGAAATGTCTTTTTCATGGAATCCATATTGATACTCTCCAACTTCTGGTGCTTCTTTAGCCATGATTATATACCTCCTTTTGGTATTGACAAAAGCTTAATCCTGCTTTTCTTCATCTACGCCTTTTTCCATAGCCTTCCAGGCTAATGTGGCGCACTTAATACGTGCCGGGAACTTAGAAACTCCCTGAAGCGCTTCTATATCTCCAAGGTCAAGCTCGTCAGTGTCCACTTCATTTCCTTGCATGAGCTCTGAAAAGAGTTCAGACATCTTGAGCGCTTTTTCGACTGGTTTCCCTTTAATTGCCTGAGTCATCATGGAAGCAGAGG
>NZ_FOOG01000013.1:15395-80687 GCF_900113125.1 Halobacillus alkaliphilus
GACATGCTGATGGAGCAGCCTTCTCCATCAAACTTGGCTTCTTTAACCAGATTATCTTCTACTTGTAATTGAAGTTGTATGCGATCACCACAGGTCGGATTATTCATATCCACTGTCATGTGATCTCCTTCAATTGCCCCTCGATTACGTGGGTTTTTATAGTGATCCATAATGACCTGGCGATAAAGTGTATCTAAATTGTTAAAAGACATCGCCAAAATACTCCTTTGTTGTTTGTAATCCTTCAACAAGTTTATCAATTTCTTCTTCTGTATTATACAGATAAAAGCTGGCGCGAGCCGTTGCTGACACTTCAAGCCATCTCATTAAAGGCTGAGCGCAGTGATGCCCCGCACGAACGGCAATTCCTTCAGCATCCAATACGGTCGCTAAATCGTGAGGATGAACATCCGATAGGTTAAACGTAACAAGACCTGCTCTTTCTTTCGGTCCGTAAATCGTCATACCTTCCACTTGCTGCATTCTATCTTGTGCATAAGCAGCCAATTTTTGTTCATGGCTTTTGATTTCGTCCAGACCCACTTCATTTAAGAAATCGATAGCAGCTCCTAGACCAACAGCTCCAGCAATAATAGGAGTTCCTGCTTCAAATTTCCAAGGCAAGTCTTTCCACGTTGAATCGTACCAATTTACGAAATCAATCATTTCGCCCCCGAATTCAGCCGGTTCCATATTTTTAAGGAGCGCTTTTTTACCATAAAGAACTCCAATTCCAGTTGGTCCACACATCTTATGGCCGGAAAAAGCATAAAAATCTGCATCTAAATCCTGAACATCAATTTTCATGTGCGGTGCACTTTGGGCGCCGTCTACTAACATAACCGCATCATTTTTATGAGCAATGGATGCTAGTTCTTTTATTGGATTTATCGTTCCAAGAACGTTGGAAACATGCATGATCGCTACAATTTTTGTGTCCTTAGTAATTGTTTCCCGCGCATCTTCCAAGTTAATCGTTCCATTAGCCTGAAGAGGCATATATTTTAAAACGGCCCCTGTTTCTTTTGCCACTTGCTGCCATGGAATGATATTACTATGGTGTTCCATTGGGGTGATGACAATCTCATCCCCCTCCTTGAGGTTAGCTCTTCCATAACTTGACGCAACGGTGTTAATGGCTGTCGTTGTTCCGCGAGTGAAGATTACTTCCTGAGTACTGGAAGCATTAATAAACCTTCTAACCTTTTCACGAGCACCTTCATACTCATCCGTCGCCCATGTTCCCAGGGTGTGAACGCCTCTATGAACATTTGAGTTATATCCGCGATAGTATTCATCAAGTTTTTCAATGACCTTAATCGGCTTTTGAGATGTTGCGGATGAATCCAGATATACAAGCGGATGGCCATTTACTTCCTGATGAAGAATCGGGAATTCATTGCGTACCGCATTGATATCCATTAATATACTTTCCTTTCAATTACCTGAGTCAGCTGACGTTTAACGGCTTCCACAGGAAGCTGTTTAACAACAGGAGCAAGGAATCCGTGAATAATGAGACGTTCTGCTTCAAACTTGGAAATACCGCGGCTCATTAGATAGTAAAGCTGTACAGGATCCACTCGGCCGACAGAAGCAGCGTGACCAGCAGTTACATCATCCTCATCTATAAGAAGAATCGGGTTAGCATCGCCGCGTGCATCTTTACTAAGCATGAGTACACGAGATTCTTGTTCAGCATTAGATTTGGAAGCACCATGCTCTATCTTGCCAATGCCATTAAAGATTGCAGAAGCTTTGTCTTTCATGACACCGTGCTGAAGTATATATCCATCTGAGCCCTGACCGAAGTGGGTAATATTTGCAGTAAAGTTCTGCTTTTGACTACCGCGGCCAATGGCTACTGTTTTCGCATTTGAATGAGAATTATCACCAATTAAATGAGTGATATTTTCAGACACAGTATCGCCTTCATTCATTTGCCCTAAAGCCCACTCAATCACAGAATCACGATAAGCAACACCGCGACGGTTCATATAAACCGTTGTTCCAGAATCAAAGTTATCAACAGCACCAAATGAAACTTTGGCACCGTCTTTGGCAATTACTTCAGTAACATTATTTGCTGAAGTTTTCTCTTCCTTATTATGAGAGATATAATTCTCCACATACGTTACAGAACTATTCTCTTCCGCCACCACGAGAATGTGGTTGATTAAAGAAGCTTTTGGGTCCTCCTGCCAGAAAATCGCTTGAATAGGCTCTTCAATTTGTACGTTTTTAGGTACATAAAGGAAGACTCCACCGTTCATTAAAGCTGCATGAAGGGCTGTAAGTCGATGTTCGTCCACGTGTACAGCATCATTCATATAATATTTCTGTACTAGATCGCTATGATCTCTGAGAGCAGAAGCCATATCGGTAAAAATGACACCTTGATCTTTTAATTCCTGATCGATCGCTGCATAGGCTACCGTATGATTTCTTTGAATAACCAGGTTTTGCTGTTCTTTCTCTTTATCTAAAAAGTCTTGAATTTCAGCTGGCAAATCCTCAAGTGAATCAATAACTTCGCCTTGAACATTGTGTTTAAACTCAGTGAAATTCCACTTACTTATATTTGTCTTATCAGGCTTAGGCAGTTGAAGTGTTTCCGATTTTTCCAAGGCATCCAATCGAAGGTTTCTCATCCACTCCGGCTCTTGTAAACCATTGGAAAATTGTGTTACGTACTCTTTGTCGTATGGTAGTGAGACGTCTACTGTCATGTGTTAACCCTCCTATCTTAGTTACGCTTTTTGACCGATTGTTTCGTCTTCGATTCCCAATTCTTGCTTAATCCAGTCGTAACCTTCTTCTTCAAGACGTTGGGAAAGCTCAGGTCCGCCTGATTTAACTACGCGGCCTTGCATCATTACGTGAACTTTATCAGGAGTAATGTAGTTTAGAAGACGCTGATAGTGAGTAATGATTAAGCAGCCAAATGCATCATTACGCATTTCATTGATACCCTTAGCTACGACTTTAAGAGCATCGATGTCAAGACCAGAATCGATTTCATCAAGAATTGCAATAGCTGGCTGAATCATCATTAGCTGAAGAATTTCATTACGTTTTTTCTCGCCACCTGAGAATCCTTCGTTTAGATAACGCTGAGCCATATTCTTATCCATATCCAATGTTTCCATTTTAGAGTCCATGTCTTTAATGAACTTCATAAGGGAAATTTCGTCGCCTTCCTCACGCTGAGCATTGATAGAAGAACGCAGGAAATCGGAATTAGTTACACCGCTGATTTCACTAGGATACTGCATAGCAAGGAAAAGTCCTGCCTGCGCACGCTCATCCACTTCCATTTCAAGGACATTTTCACCGTCTAATAAGATTTCACCTTGAGTTACTTCATATTTAGGGTGGCCCATAATAGCGGAGGCTAGAGTAGATTTACCTGTTCCGTTTGGTCCCATAACCGCGTGAAATTCACCGCCGTTAATTGTAAGATTTACACCTTTAAGTATTTCTAGACCTTCGATTTCCACATGAAGATCTTTAATTTCTAAAGTTGATCCTGCCATAATTAATACCTCCAGTATCTATAGTAATGGAATGGGTTTATTTATTTTAGATAGTAGAACCATTCTCAATTTATTCTCATTATAATCTTATATCATTTAGAAAGTGATATCAACTTTTTCCTCCTGATGGAAATAAGCCGATTTTCTAACAATTTACGAGTAAAATTCCTCTGTTTCTACATTATTATAACATGAAAAAATCAGGTGACTAAAGATCACCTGATTCTATGCTTAAGTTATCTATGCAATTGACGATCTAGTTGAGCAAACATCTTCTGACCTTGTTCAAATTCTTTCTGGCGTTTTTCTTCTACTTTCAAGCGTGTATCCAACTTGCTGCTGTACTCGGCATAACTCAGATTATGAGCCTGATGCATGGCTTTTTCCATTTCAGCAGTGTAATTTAAATGCAGTTGGTCACTAATAACGAATCAACCCTTTCAGATTATTTACACAATTCAGAGTACCACAAATCTTTACCCCTGCACAATCAGGGATAAACCTTGAAATATCTGATTTTAATTGATTATTTTAGATGAAAGCGTTTGATTCGACCAGTACATTTGAATACATCTGTTTTCCTCTAATTTTCTAACTATTCAGACTAATTGACACTGGAATTTAAATCCAAATACGCATCCTGAACCAATGTTACAGCCTGGCTCAAAGCCGCGCCTCCGCCAAAGGCAGCCGCTACCCCACAAGCCTCCAGAATTTCCTTTTCTGTTGCACCCTGATCAACACAACCTTTTGTGTGGTAAATCATACAATATTCATCTTGAGCGACTATGCTTATTCCTAGTGCCATCAATTGTTTCTGCTTTTTGGAGAGTTCGCCTTCTTTAAAACACGCTTCTGTAAATTCACTGAATTGATGAGCTACTTCTGGCATTTTCTCAGTAAAATCACCCAAACCTTCTTTATAATCATGTAAATACGTCTGTGTCCAATTCATTTGTTGTTCTTGCATCGCATTCTAACCTCCCAATAAAAATAAGTGACTGCGGTTAGTATAAACCGCAGTCACTTATCTTATCCGTTATTCAGCGCTGCCATCTACAGGTACAACAGCTCCATTATATTCTTCCTTCATGAACGTTTGAATTTCTTCTGAACGTAACACTTCTACTAAAGTTTGCAAAGCTTCAGAATCTTCATCTTTACTCTGAGCTGCAATCACATTTACATAAGGAGATTCAGAACCTTCAAGGATCAATGAATCCTCACTTGGATTCAAGTCAGCTTCAATCGCGTAGTTTGTATTAATGGCTATTAAAGCATCTTCTTCTCGTTTGTAGATCTCAGGTAATGTCGCTGCATCTACACCAGAGTCAAATTGAAGATTTTTTGGGTTTTCAACAATATCGTCTACTGTAGCATCTACCTTATCTACGCTTTCATCTAATTTCACCAGTCCTTCACGTTCAAGAAGAGAAAGAATTCTTCCATGGTCAGCTACTGAACGGCTCATCACCAGGGTAGTACCTTCTGGAACTTCATCAACGCTTGAGATGTTTTGAGAGTAGATACCCATAGGTTCAATGTGAATACCGCCAAGATTTACAAAGTCATAATCATTTTCTTGCATTTGTGTTTCTAAATAAGGGATGTGCTGGAAATAGTTTGCATCAATTCTTCCTTCAGCTAAGTCCTGGTTAGGAAGCACATAATCTTGATATTCTTCAATGGTCAGCGTAATTCCCTGCTCTTCAAGTAATGGTTTAGCTTCTTGAAGTACTTCTGCGTGTGGGACACTTGTAGCTCCAACAGCTATTTCAGTAGTTCCCTCTTCAGAACTGCCGTCGCCGCTGCTGCTATCTTCAGAACCGGAGTTGCCTTCATCAGATGAACCGCATGCTGATAAAAGGATGATTAATAATAAAGTAAAAATACCGAGTGTAATTTTTTTCATGAATACTCTCTCCTTTTTATATAATTTAAATTTTTTTATCTTTTATCCAATTTTCTCGAAACGAAGTCCCCGATAAATTGGAAAATGAAAACAATAATCACAATGAGAATCGTGCAAATAAAGACAACATCAAAGTCGCTTCGCTGAAAGCCGTAGAAATAGGCAAAGTCACCTAATCCACCGGCACCGATCGCTCCCGCCACCGCAGTATATCCGATTAAAGCAATAGCTGTAACGGTAATCCCGGAAACCAGAGCTGGCATAGACTCTGGGAGCAGCACCTTAAAAATCAAGGTAGAAGATTTAGAACCCATCGATTTAGCAGCTTCAATGACCCCTTTATCTACTTCTTTCAATGCAATCTCAACAAGCCTTGCATAAAATGGTGCGCCACCTATAATTAACGCAGGGAGTGCCGCTTTAGGGCCTCGAATAGTGCCAATGAGAAAATCCGTAAATGGGAATAATAACAGAATTAAAATGATAAAGGGTATAGCCCTGAATATATTAACAACTGAAGCTGTTATCCAGTTTAATATCTTGTTATGCCACAGGCCCCCAGGACCTGACAAGTATAGAAGCAAACCTAACAGTAAGCCTAAAATAAACGTACCTGCTACAGAGATAAGCGTCATGTAGAGCGTTTCATTAGTAGCTGTTATCAAATCATCCATAGTGACATTCGGAAAAAATTGATTAATCATCTGGACTCACCTCCACTTCTACAGAGGTAGATTGAATATATTCAATCGCACGAGTGATTTCTTCTTTTTCGCCAAGGAACTGAACGAACATCGTTCCATAAGCACCCTTTTGGGTTTGGGTGATCTTTCCGTGCAATATGTTTACATCTAGCACAAACTTTCTGGACACTTCACTGATTAAAGCCTGATTGGTGTTCTCACCTACGAAGTGCAGACGAAGAATTTCTCCAGTTTTATAGGTATCTTTTATGAGTTGAAGTGAATGTTCCCGTTCAGGGTCTCCCATTACCTGATCCACAAACTTCTTGGTAACCTTCTCTTTTGGATAAAGGAAAACATCAAGCACGTCTCCCTGTTCCACAATTTTACCTTGCTCCATAACGGCTACCTGATGGCAGATCTTTCGGATCACATGCATTTCATGGGTGATGAGTACAATTGTCAGTCCAAGCTTCTCGTTAATGTCTACTAAGAGATCAAGAATGGAATCCGTTGTCTCCGGGTCAAGTGCTGACGTCGCTTCATCACAAAGAAGAACTTTCGGTTTATTCGCTAACGCACGAGCTATTCCTACTCTTTGTTTCTGTCCGCCGCTTAACTGAGACGGATAAGAATTGCCTCGTCCACTAAGGCCTACCAGGTCTATTAATTCATTCACACGTTTGGTTCTTTCGCTTTTAGGTACGCCAGCTATTTCAAGCGGAAAAGCGATATTATCGTGTACGGTTCGAGACCACAAAAGATTAAAATGCTGAAAAATCATACCAATCTCCTGACGGGCCTCCCGCAGCTTCCCTTTGTTTAAAGAAGTTAATTCTTGATCATCAATAGTGACCTTGCCGTCCGTTGGATCTTCCAGGCGGTTTAGCAGCCTTATAAACGTACTTTTTCCAGCACCGCTATAACCAATGACCCCGTAAATCTCACCTTTTTTTATTTGTAGGCTAAGATCGTCGACGGCACGGACCTCCTGGTGTTTTGTACGAAAGACTTTTGATAAGCCTTTAATTGAAATCATGTCGTCTTCCCTCCAATAAAAAAACCTCTCTGCTTGAGAACAGAAAGGTTAGCGTAACAATCTTTATCTGTTCTCTCATCTTTACAAGGAATTACCTTGCAGGAATTGGCACCTTGCCAAGTCTTAGCTTGCCGGTTGCCGGGCATCAAAGGGCCAGTCCCTCCGCCTCTCTGGATAAGAGATTTTATTATATTAATTTATTATCACTTTAATACGTGTACGTACTATAAAAAGGATTCTAGCATTGTTAGAATTTCGTGTCAACTTGATAATATTCCTTTAAATTCGACAAAATAAAAACTCTTCCCTATTTAGAAGAGTTCGTTTAAAACGCTCTTCTCATCTACCAAAGTAAAATACTTTGCAGGAATTAGCACCGTGTTCATCTGCATGAACCGGTTGCCGGGCATCAAAGGGCCAGTCCCTCCGCCTCTCTGGATAAGTGAAGATGTCGCTATTAAATTAATAATTATGTTAGCATGGGGCTACAAATTAAGTCAACAATTAAGGAGTGGTTACGTTGAGGAATGCGCCAAGTTTCGAACTTCCGTATATAAATAAGGAAGGAACTTATAATATTAAAGAGGATCTGGGAAAAGTCATAGTGCTTACTTTTTGGACCTCGTGGTGCCCTGATAGCGGGAAAGATTTACCTAAAAAAGAACAACTTTATAAAACAATGGATCATGAGAAAGTAAAAATGATAACTATTAATGTATCAGGACGTGAACGGAGCGAAGCTGAGGCAGAAGAATATGCGGCAAAGTTTTTATCTCAGCCAGCCCTTAAAGACCAAGGACGAACAATTTACGATTTGTATAACAGCGACGGGGTCCCGACTACTGTTTTAATTAATAAGGATGGTTTTATTCATTCACAATTCGGGGATAAGGCAGATTTCTTATCCGTTGTAGAATCTCTCGGTGAACTTATCTAGCCAATAATAGAAGGGATTCTATAAATAATATATTCCGGTACGCCCCTTGAACTTTAATTGTGGTTTGGGGAAGAGAAGTTAACTTTTGTTCTCCCGCAAACAAAGTTTTCATAATACTACTGGAAGATTGCAGGCGAATGTCATTATGCCCATTATCCTGATGATCTGTTTTAAGATGTACACCTGACTGGTCTATATACATGTAAATTTTAAGACTGCCGACCAGTAGAATTACGTTAAGCGTACGTTCCCGCCAAGTGGGCAAAAGATCAGCTCTCTGGTTCACTTGTTTAACCCAATCTTGTATGAATTCCATCATTGTTAACTCCTCCTTTATTTGTTAAATAAATTCTTGATAAGGAGGAGTCATCCCTTCTAAAATAACGAAGAATCGTTCGTCATTTACCGGGTGATTCATTTATTTTTTTACATATTCAGAAAGTTTATCATACATAAAAGGAACAGAATGAAACGCATAAATTTTCTCTAGAATTTCTCCATGATGGGTTATAAGAAGACAGGGCACGCTTTTAATTTGATACGTTTTCATTAAGTCAGGATGCAGCGAAGCGTTGCATTCTTTAAATAAATCCCTGTTATATGTGACCTCAATGGTCGTAAGCATTTTTCTAGCCAGATGGCAGGTTCCGCAAAAAGGAGTATGGATGAATGTTAATCCAATGTTTTGTTCTTCTAACTCATGGCCTGCTGACTTGTTATCTATTTCTTGCACTATGATCCTCCTAAATAAGATAAATGGACTTTACGTTAAAGTGCCTATTTAATAAGGCTCTAGCTAATTCGGGCTCAGGAGTGGCAGCCACTTCCCGAAATGCTTTATCGATATAGATGTGTACGGCATGCGGCAGTTCTTCTGACAGCTGTTTTCTTAATTTATAGCCGGAATCGTCTTCATCGACAAGAATATACACCCTGCGCTCATCAAGATTATAATCGTATATCAGTTCCTCCATCCGTTCAATCCCCAGCGTTCCATGTGTGCAAATGATCTCTATGTCTTCATCAAGAATTTTCTTGATCTTTCGCTTATCTGTTATTCCCTCAACGATTATAATTCTTTCTCCATCCATTTTCTATCACCCACTATATAGAAACAGACCATGCCAAAGGGGCATGGTCTGAACATGATTAATATGATACACGATCATGTCAGACAAGGATCATATGTAGCCCTGCCTGTACAATTGCTCATGGTAACTGCTTGACTTTAGTCTTCATTAATCATTTCTTCATATTGATCGGATGTCATAAGTTCATCCATTTCAGAAGAATCACCTGGTTCCACAATCACCATCCACGCTTTTTCATAAGGGGATTCATTTACGAATTCCGGGCTGTCTTCGAGCTCTTCATTCACTTCTACCACTTTACCGCTTAAAGGAGCGTACAATTCTGACACTGTTTTCACAGATTCTACGCTGCCAAATGGCTCATCTGCTTCGAGTTCGTCCCCTACTTCAGGAAGCTCTACAAACACAATATCTCCCAGTTCAGATTGAGCGAACTCTGTAATTCCGATACGGACTTTTCCGCCTTCTTCTTTAACCCATTCGTGTTCTTCAGAGTAACGCAGATCTTTTGGTACACTCATTTAAATACCTCCATTAAATTAAATATACTTAATAACAATTACAAACATAAAAGCTTGCTGCTTTTATTTCCAATGTTCTGCTCACTGTCCCCAAACTTCTTGATAAATTTCAGGTTTAAAACCAACAGTGACTTTGTTTCCATCAGTGGCAATCGGCCTTTTAATTAACATGCCATCTGAAGCAAGCCATTCAATCATTTCTTCCTGAGTAGCATCCTTCAGTTTTTCCTTCATATTCAATTCTCTATACTTCTTACCACTCGTATTAAAAAACTTACGAGCAGGTTGATCACTTTGCTGGATTAGTTTTTCCAGCTCATTAGAATTCGGGGTTTCTTCCACGATATGTATGGACGTATAATTTATCCCTTGTTCATCCAGCCATTGTTTAGCTTTTTTGCAAGTCCCGCATTTGGGGTACCAATAAAAGGTAACCGACATAACTGTCACTCCTTACATTTGATATTTTATATTTTACCATAATGAAGATATTTATTTCATCGGTTAACCTAATTTAATGGTGATTTCCCTTAAAAGTAAACAAAAACCCCTGCTTTGACGGGCAAAGCAGGGGTATAATGAATGAATTTATACTACAAACTTCTCTGCTTGAATGAGTGCGGCAGCTATTTCCCGTTTCTTCGCAATTACATTAATTGGAGTATGTCGAGTTAACTTACGCAGCGCACCGAGCATCATTCGAAGGGAGTCACCTGATTCAGCAGCGATCAACGTCTCCTTCGCATGAGCTTCAATTCGGTTAAATGCTTCTTGGGTATAAACCTGGGTGTAAAGTAGTTTCAATTCATTTTTACTTTCACCAGTTTTCTGCAAGGCCTTATCCGTGCGAAGAATAGCAGATTCCATGTTATATATCTCACCTGTAATGTCAGCTATATTAACGAGAACTTCCTGTTCATTTTCAATTTTCTCACCATATTTCTGAGCAGCTAAACCAGCTGCAAGTAAAGCTATTTTCTTAGCATTCTTTAATAAATACTTCTCTTGCTCCAAAGGTTCAATACCTGGTTCTTCTGGCATAAGCGTCATAATTTCTTCTTGAAGGGACTGCGCTTTTTGAAGCAATGGAAGTTCGCCCTTCATGGCTTTTTTAAGAAGCGTACCTGGTACAATCATTCGGTTAATTTCATTTGTTCCTTCAAATATACGGTTAATTCGGGAATCTCTATACAACCTTTCGACTTCATATTCTGCCATAAATCCATAACCACCATGAATTTGAACAGCCTCATCGACAGCGAAATCCAGTAACTCTGTACCAAAAACCTTGTTCAAGGAACATTCAATTGCGTACTCTGCTATGACTTTGGCAACTGCTGCACCATCTTTAAGTTCTTCTTCAGAAAGTTTACCCATACTCTGCTCAAACAGCCCTACAGTTCGATATACTGCACTTTCATTGGCATAGGTATTTGAAGCCACGGAAGCAATCTTCTCTTGAATAAGTGGAAAGCTTGCAATCGGAGTCTTAAACTGTTTGCGCTCTTTCGCATACTTCACTGAAAGTTCTACAGCACGCTTTGCTCCCCCGACTCCTCCAATTGCCAACTTGTATCGTCCTACGTTTAGGATGTTAAAGGCAATTACATGGCCGCGTCCAATCTCTCCAAGAACGTTTTCGACAGGAACTTCGGCATCTTCAAGTACGAGCGTACGTGTAGAGGAACTTTTTATTCCCATTTTTTTCTCTTCTGGTCCTGTAGAAACGCCTGGATAGTCTCTTTCTACAATAAAGGCTGTGAATTTATCACCATCTATTTTAGCGTAAACGACGAAAACATCGGCAAATGCAGAGTTTGTAATCCATTGTTTTTCACCGTTTAAAACATAATGAGTACCAGCTTCATTTAGTTTTGCTGTTGTTTTGGCTCCCAGGGCATCTGATCCAGACCCTGGTTCTGTCAGAGCATAAGCTGCGATCTTTTCACCTGTAGCCAGTACGGGAAGATACTTTTGCTTTTGTTCTTCATTACCGAAAAACACAATAGGCAGTGAACCAATACCCACATGTGCTCCATGAGTAACAGAAAATCCTCCTCCGCGGGAAAATTTCTCTGTAATTAATGAGGAGCTGATTTTATCTAATTGAAGACCACCGTATTCTTCCGGCACATCTGCTCCCAGCAATCCAAGCTCACCCGCTTGCTTCAGCAATTTTACAGAATGCTCAAATTCGTGATTTTCCAGATTATCAATCTTCGGAACGACTTCACCTAACACAAAATCTTCAGCTGTTTTAGCAATCATCAAATGTTCATCCGTGAAATCTTCAGGTGTGATAACGTCCTCGGCCGATAAATCCTCCACCATGAATCCGCCGCCCTTAATCATTTCTTTTAATTCACTCATTTGTTCTTCCTCCTCTTATATTAACTCAAAAACTCCAGCTGCTCCCATACCGCCACCAATACACATCGTTACGACACCGAACTGCTCATTGCGCCTTTTCATCTCATGAATTAATCCTAACGTCAGCTTTGTACCCGTGCATCCCAACGGGTGACCTAGAGCTATTGCTCCCCCATTAACATTCACTTTATCTATATCAAGTCCAAGTTCACGTATAACACGGAGGGATTGTGAGGCAAACGCTTCATTTAATTCAAATAAGCCAATATCCTGAATACTTAGCCCAGCCATTTTAAGCGCTTTCGGTACAGCTTCAATCGGTCCTACTCCCATAATTTCAGGTTCCACCCCTGCTACAGCAAAGGAACGGAATTTTACTAAAGGCTTTAAACCTTCCGCTTCTGCTTTTTCACGATCCATTACGAGAACAGTGGCTGCTCCATCACTCATTTGCGAAGAGTTCCCAGCAGTGACCGATCCTTTTGTTGAAAAGGCAGGCTTCAGTTTAGCGAGGACTTCCTTGGTAGTACCAGGGCGTACACCTTCATCCATAGATATCGTTTTTTTACTTTCTTTTACTTTATTATCAGCGCCTAGAACTCTGTCTTCTACCTCAACGGGTACGATTTCATCATTGAATTTCCCTTCTTGAATCGCTTTGGCCGCACGTTCGTGACTTTGAACAGCAAAAGCATCCTGATCGTCTCTTGATATTTCGAAACGCCTTGCTACTTCCTCTGCCGTATGCCCCATCGACATATAATATTCAGGAGCATTCTTGACCAATTCAATATTTGGCTTGATCACATGACCTCCCATAGGAATTAAACTCATAGACTCTGCACCACCGGCGATAGCGGTATCGTTATGCCCAAGCATAATCTTCTCCGCGGCGTAGGCAATACTTTGAAGTCCTGAAGAACAATAGCGGTTGATGGTAATGGCCGGAACCTTATGGTGGAGCCCAGCAAGCCCCGCTATATTGCGTGCCATATTCATACCTTGTTCTGCTTCAGGCATAGCACACCCAATAATGACATCATCAATGCTTCCTTCGTAGTTACCAGCTCTTTTTAACGTTTCTTTTATGGTTAGTGCGGCAAGATCATCAGGACGCGTATGGGCAAATGCTCCTTTTTTGGCGCGGCCCACAGGTGTCCGTGCTCCTGCAACAATGACTGCTTCCTTCACGGTTCTTCCCCCTTTAATAATTAGTTACGAAGCGGCTTCCCTTTCATCAGCATGTGTTGCATTCGTGCTTGTGTTTTTGGTTCACCGATCAAACTTAGAAAGGCTTCGCGTTCCAGGTCTAATAAGTATTGTTCATCTACAAGCGAACCTTCTTTTAACCGTCCGCCTGCAAGAACGAATGCCAATTTTTCAGCGATTTTCAAGTCATGTTCACTTGCATATCCACTTAGCAACAATGATTTGGCACCTAACAGCATGGTGGCATATCCCTGTTCTCCAACCACTGGGATTTTTGTTCTTTTCGGGGCTGTGTAACCTGAATCAGCCAGACCGATCACCTTCTGTTTAGCATCATGCAGCAAGTGATCACCATTTGCGCTAATAGCATCCATCTGATCAAGAAAACCGTTTTCTCTGGCTTCTTCAGCCGAAGTAGAAACCTTAGCCATCGCAATTTTTTCAAATACATTGTTGGCTACTTTTTGAAGGTCGAAGTCGACCCCTTCAGGAATATTTCTAAGATGCTTCATGTAAAGCTCTTTATTTCCTCCGCCTCCCGGAATCAGCCCGACACCCGGTTCAACCAGTCCCATATAAGTTTCTGGTGAAGCCTGCACAGCATCAGATGGGAGACAAACCTCTGCACCTCCACCAAGCGTCATTCCAAAAGGTGCTGAAACAACTGGTTTGTCGGAATACTTTACTTTCATTAGCGCATCCTGGAAATTTTTCACGACCATTTCAATCTCAAAAAAGTTATAATCCTGTGCTTCCATAAGCATCATCCCTAGATTTGCACCTACACAGAAGTTTTTACCTTGGTTTCCTATGACCAGCCCCTTGTAGTGCTCGTCAACGTGGTCTATCGCAAAGTTAATCATTTGGATGATATCCAGTCCGATCGCATTGCTTTGGGAATGGAATTCCAGACAGGCCACATCGTCCCCTATATCTATTAAGCTTGCTCCCGCATTCTTTTTGATTACGTCTTTTGTCTCTTTAACTCTCTTTAAATTAATATTCTTTTTGTTGAAAGTCTGCTGTTTATACTCCGCGTTATGGTAAAAGTAAACGTTTCCATTTTCGGTTTTATAAAACGACCCAAAACCTTTATTCAGCATATCTTCTATCCAGGCAGGGATGTTTTCACCATCTTCCTTCATACGGGTCACAGAAGCTTGAACTCCGATGGCATCCCACATTTCGAATGGTCCCATTTCCCATCCGAATCCCCAGCGCATCGCTTCATCGATGGATGGGACGTCGTCAGCGATTTCACCATACAATTCAGCGGAATAAAGGAGCACGGGTTTGACTATGGACCAGATTAAATCTCCCGCTGGGTCACCTTTAGCATTTATTAACGCTTTTAGTTTGCGCCCGGATCCTTTTTCCTGTTTAGCCATTTCTGTTGCTTTTGTATTCAACTTTCCTCGTTTTTCATATTCCATAGTTTCAGGATTCAACTGTAATATTTCACTACCATCCTTACTTTTTTGTTTCAGGAAGAAACCTTGACCGCTTTTTGAACCCAACCAGCCTTTTTCAAGCATCTGGTTCATAAATTCAGGGATTTCAAAAGCTTCTTTCTCTTCTCCTTCTACTACTTGGTCATGAACGTTATTGGCTACATGAATGAAAGTATCCAGTCCAACTACATCCAATGTGCGGAAAGTAGCACTTTTTGGCCTGCCAATCATTGGACCGGTGACAGAATCTACTTCCCCAACGCTGTACCCTTTCTCTAGCATTTTCTGCACGGTTACAAGTAACCCATATGTTCCAATTCGGTTCGCTATGAAATTCGGTGTATCTTTAGCTTCTACTACGCCTTTACCGAGAACGTCTTCCCCAAATGTTTTTATAAACTCAAGAACTTCAGGATCCGTATCCTTGGTAGGAATTATTTCAAGCAGCTTTAGATAACGCGGCGGATTAAAGAAGTGAGTGCCTAGAAAATGCTTTTGAAAGTCTTCACTGCACTCGGCTGACATGGCTTCAATGGAAATTCCTGATGTATTGGAACTTACAATAGCTCCATTCTTTCTATGCTGATCCACCTCTGCTAACACTTTCTTTTTCACTTCTAAATTTTCCACGACTACTTCGATAATCCAATCGACTTCACTGAGTTTTTCCATGTCATCACTCATGTTGCCGACTTCGATTAAATTCAGGCTGGCTTTACTGGTAATCGGAGAAGGTTTTTGTTTTTTTAATGCCTCTTTATTCATTGAAGATATCCGATTTCTCACCTCTTTGTCTTCAAGTGTTTTTCCCTGTTTTTTCTCACGATCGTTCAGTTCGCGAGGAGTAACGTCGAGCATAAGTACTGGAATTCCGATATTTGCTAAATGTGCGGCTATTCCAGCCCCCATGACACCAGATCCCAAAACAGCTGCACGCTTTATTTTACGATTCATACTATGTCCCCCTATCCATTTGAATGAATACTCATTCATTTTATAACCAAAAAAATAAATGTTGCTGAGTTCGTATCTAATACTAATATAAATTATTTTCTGACATTTCGCAATCCTTTTTTCTACAATATGCTGGAAATATTTCGTTTTGAAAAGGAAGAATGGTAAAAACAATTATTCATTCAGAACTAGACGGAAAACCAACCTATCTTCTACGCAGCTGCGTCCACTAAACAACTGTAGGATCTGCACTTGCCCACGACTATCTTATGATTAACACCTTGGTTAAGGTTCCTAAAGTTTATTATCATCAAAAAAAGATCGTGTCACAGCAAGTTTGTTGTCATGACACGGCCTTTAGAGGTCCTTATTTTCCAAGGACACCTTTCAGAACAAAGGCTACATTCGCCGGACGTTCGGCTAAGCGTCGCATAAAATAACCATACCAATCATTACCATAGGGGACATAAACCCTCATTTTATACCCCTCTTTCACAAGTTCCTCCTGCCTTTCAACGCGGATCCCGTAAAGCATTTGAAATTCGAACTGGTCATTAGATATATTATTTTCTTCCACTAACCGTTTCGTGTACTCAATAATTGCATCATCGTGTGTCGCAACAGCTGTATAATTTCCATTTAAAAGGTGCATTTTGATAATTTTTTTATAGTTCTCATCAACGTCTTTTTTTTCGGGGAACGCAACTTTGGGAGACTCTTTATAAGCTCCCTTCACTAAGCGGAGGTTCGGGTCATATTGATTGAGGTCTTGCACATCCTCCGCCACTCGATAAAGATAGGCTTGCAGGACAGTACCAATGTGATCGTAATCAGCTCGCAGCTTCTTAAAAATCTCAAGCGTTTTATCACAGCGATCATGGTCTTCCATATCAATCGTTACAAATACATCTTCTTTCTCAGCCACATCCAGAATGCGACGCATATTCTCCATTACGAGTTCTTCTGAGATATCCAGCCCCATAGATGTAAGCTTTAATGAAAGTTGTGAATCCAGGTGATGCTCACCTATTGCTTTAATAGCTTCAATGCACCCATCGGCTGCTTCTCGAGCTTCTTTTTTACTATCAATAAATTCTCCGAGGTGGTCGATGGTTACTGACATTCCTTTATCATTAAGCTTTTGAATTGTATCAACTGCATTTGGAATCGTTTCACCTGCTACAAATCGACCAGCGCCGAATCGGAGACCGTATTTTTTAGCCAACTTTGTAAAGAAACGATTTTTGGAGAGAAACAAAAAGAAATTTCGTAAAATTTGTTCCATCACACTTCCCCCTACTACCAATTTTATCTCTTTTACCGTGAATTAAATGTAAGAAAATTGAGTTTTGTAAACGAAAACACACTCTTATTTTATCATCTTTTAAGATAAATGGGTACATAATCGGAGCTTCACGCTTCGAATTTTGTATGTTTTTCCATAAAAATGGGTTTATTAATGATAGAAAGTAATTTTTTTGGAATACTACAAAAGAATTTTAAAAGGAGGTAAAGATATTATGCAACAACAACAAAACCAACCGTCTTCTATGCAGCAGCAGGCTCAACCAATGGCTCAAGTCCCAGAAGTCGTAAGTACGAAAGACCAGCTTTATATTACGGACATGCTTTCATGGAATTTAAACGCCTGCAAAAAAGCTCACTTTTTTGCGCAGAACTGTCAAACTCCTGAAATCCAATCAGCTTTAGAAGAAGCTGGACAGATGCATCAGCGACATTACAATAAAATCCTGACTCACCTGGATACCCAAACCCAAAAACCTAATTAATGAATGGAGGTTATTAAATTGAAGCAAACTTCAAGCAAAATACAAAATCCCGAGACATCTGTACCTAAAACACCTCAGATGAATGAGCGTGACTTTTTAAATGACCAATTAACCACAGAAAAATACATGACGGCTTCTTATAACATTGCTTTAAATGAAGCGAGTAATCAGTCGCTTTATCAGGATCTTGCAACTATTTTTAAAGAAACGCAAGATTGTCAGCGTAACTTATACAATCTCATGTTCAAAAACGGCTGGTATGCTGTTGAACAGGAGCAGCAGCAAAAGGTTCAGCAATCGTATCAGCAATTCAACGGCTATAAATCGCAGCTTCCTTACACCGTGCAATAACCTTCTCCATTCAAGCTAGATAATTGAGTTAATCAGTGATACTTCTAAAAGAGAGAAATCGATATAGATACCATCACCCTTTACCTGTGGTATCTCTTTTTCAAGCACCTTCGATCCATGTAATTAATCCGATGGACTGTAACCACGAAGCGCGTTAAACGCCTGAAAGTTGTATTGAGTTTTTTAAAATAAGCGATCGCTTCGATTTGATTACTCAATTATATATGACAAGTCCTGATAGCCAATAACAAAAAATGAGACACCCGGCTTTAATAGCCGGGTGTCTAAGATTAACCTACTGCTTCATACCCTTGTGCTTCAATTGCTTCCTTCATCATGCCTTTAGATACATAAGCTTCGTCATACATAACGTCTACTTTACCACTGCTTAAATGTACCTCTACTCCGTGAACCCCTTCTAATTTTTCAAGAGATTCCTTTACTGTTTTTTCACAGTGCTCGCAACTCATACCGTTTACTTCTAATGTTAGATCCATTTTTTCACAACCTTCCTATTTCACTTAATAATTGAAATACATTCTGAGAAATCAGTTAAACTTTCTTTTTTATCTCCTCTTATATTTACTATTCCACAATTTAGCGATGGAATAACATCTGAGCATTGAATTTTTCAGAAGCTTCTATTATAAAGGCTGACACAAAACATATTTAAATATAAACTGAAGGAAGTTAGAAAGATTTATTTAAGCTAATTTATACTTGTTTTTCCCTTTTTACTACAGTTAGGAGATTTCATTATGAGAAAGTACATATATTTAGGTATCGCTTGCGGGGGCGGAGCGGGCGCAAGTTTACGTTATATTATTTCGACTCTATTTCCTTCCCATGGAGGCTTTCCTTATGGGACATTCATAGTAAATATGCTCGGTTGTTTTCTTTTAAGCTTTATGTATCATTTTTTTTCAAAATTTTTCACTAAAGCCGGTGTCCTAAAGAAGGCTGTAACGACCGGATTGATTGGATCTTTTACTACATTTTCAGCCTTCACTTCTGAATTTGTACAATTAACTTTTACGGACACTTATTTAGCATTACTCTACATAACGGGGACACTTCTGCTTGGAGGTATTATGACCATTCTTGGGTCCCAGTGGGGAAAGAAGTGGTTTATATGAGTATTTTGCTGGTGTTTTTTGGGGGGATGATTGGTGCCATCGCTCGATTTGAAGTGAGTAATCTCTTGAATGGTAAAAGTGATTTTCCTTTAGGTACTGCAGCAGCTAATATTTCAGGAGGATTACTACTAGGCATTCTAATTCGTCTACAGGAAACAGTTGGTCTGGAAGATTGGCTATGGCTGCTATTGGCTGCTGGATTTTGTGGAGGTTATACTACTTATTCTACTTTCAGCTACGAGGTTTTTCACTTAATTGAACAAGGCCAATGGAAGAAAGGATTCGTTTATGCTGGAACCTCGCTTATAATTACTGTGGCCGGCCTCTTTTTCATTCTCCTTCTCTGAGTCCCCATATACACATTTCATTTTAACTAGTTTTTCCAACAGTTTATGAACTTTACGCTCATGATGGTGGCAACCATATATAACCCCTCGATTTCTCTTATTTCAAAATCGAGGGGTTTATTGAGCACAATATTTAGCTACAGCCTGCTGCAGCGAGTGCATATAATTTATTTCCAGCGGAAGCTTTAAGTCGTTCAGCTGTTTTGCCTGATGCGGCTGGATGCCTATAATAATTATTTCCGCTCCCATATAAAACAGAGACTTCATCATATCTGTTAGAACATGAATCCCATCCCTATTAAATTCACCTACTGCTGTGAAATCAAACAGCAGTCGATCAATACCTTCTCTCTGTGAGGACTTCAGTAAACTATCTTCTACCGCGTGCATTTTCTCAATGGTAATATCTCCAAACAAGGGGATCATCGCTGTGTCCGCCGAAAGCACAATAAATGGAGCAGATAAACGATTGCTTTGCTCAATCGCTTCTTCTAATTTCTCCTTCTCTTCAAAAAGTTCAAAATTCGTGTCATTTAAACGGCTTCGAAGCTGAGTTAATGTCTGGGTAACTTTAGACAGTCGCTCATCTTTCACGTGTAATAGAACTTCAGCATATAAATCATTCTCCCACGAGACGTACATATCAGCCGTTTTTATAGAATCCTCCTCATCCAGAGGTTTTAAATGAACTTCAAGGGAGGCTTTTTGAATTTCCGGTTTTATCGTTCCTTTAACTTTTGTGAGACTCGCTTCATCAAAAATATCAAGCAAATGTTCTTTCACACCGTGCAAATCACAAGCTTCTTTAGAATAAGCATATATAAAGAAGTTTTTATTGATACGATAGTAAGGCAGCGGAAAGACGCGTTCAACTTGTTTCATTTATTGCGCCTTCCCTTCCTTCATTAAACCACTGATATAAATGATTTAAATCTTTAACCACCATAACTTGTGCGGATTCAAACTCATCCAATTGAAACTTCTTAGCCATACGCCCGCCAATCATAACCAGAGGCTTCCACTCCAATTCCATGAAACGGTAGAGAACTTTTTTTAACACGGGCAGGCGATAAGACAAAGCAGCTGATAATCCAATGACATCAGGACGGAATTTTTCAATTTGACTCATAGAATGCTCCATTGATAAATTCGGACCAAGGTATCTTACTCTCCACCCTTGCTCTTTAAATGTGTCTGCAACCATCTTCAGGCCAATGTAATGCTGCTCGTCTTCAACTCCAAATAGCAAAGCTTTATAATTCGTTTGGTGCTTGCCTTTAATCGGTTTGAGTTCGGACTCTAATCTGGATAAAGAAAAATCACAAATTGCCGTTGCCAAATGCTCGTCAGCTACAGTTATTTTGTTTTGTTCCCATAACTCCCCAATATAATACATAGCAGGGGTAATGATTTCTTGATAAAGGAAGGCTTTTGAATGAACCTTTACAAGCTCTTCCATATAGTCTAACGCCCCATCTTCATCTCCATTTAAGAAGTACTGGGCTAGTTGTTTGTGTTGTACACTCACACGTGTCACCTCTTTATTCTGAACGAGTACGTAAATAATCCAGGGCTTGCTGCAAAAATTCTATATATACTTTCTTTTCATATGAATCCTCGAGATCCGAATGCTCCAATAATCTTATCAACCGTTCGTAGTTATCAATGATTAAAGCCGTACCTACGTCTCTTGCCGTCAAGACACTGTTCAGCCATTCTGTATAATCTATGAAAAATGTAACACTACCCATTTCATAAGCGGTCTTTAAATGGTCAAGGTGATGATAATTGTCCTCTTCCGTTCGATCTCTACCATGCTGACCAAATCTTTCCCAAAGATTTGGATAATCATGATAAATCTCTGTAACTACCTGGGTTACCAAAAACTCTTGCTCCACTTTCTTCACTGAGCGACCACCTCATATTTGGAAACTTTCGGTACAATGCCCTGCAACTCCTGGTCAGGATATTGGCGTTCCAACTCATGAATTTTCTTAAATTGATCGCTTCTTGCCCAATTCAAGTAAGCACTTTTAGATTCCCATTCCAAATGTACAGTTAATTCTCCAGGTTTTCGCTCTTTTTGAAGTAGTTGAAAAGAAAGAAACCCTTCGGCCTGATCAACCAGACGAGATCGTTTTTTATATATATTAATTAATTCTTCAGCTTTATGCTCTGGCACTTCTACAGTCGAGTCAACTACAAACATTTAAAAATCCCCAATCTTAGCTCGTTTTCAATAAATACTATTTTATCATACTAATGAAACGTATGTATAATAGATCACCCTTAGCTTATACTTCTTCATCTTGAACGACTTAATCTGACAATAAGTAAGAAAAAAAATCAAAATACACCGAAGGGTTTAATCATAGAATCAGCGAAGGCGTAATATAGTACACTTTTTGAGGAGGCAAAGCTGTTGAAAGAATATATTCTGAATAATCTTAGCAGGGTTAAAGCTGAAATATTATACTCGGAAGCATGTAGGAATCACTCAAGAATCAGTCAAAAATCTCGACTGGCAGGTATGGAGCTCGCCTATTCAAATATGCTTTTTGTATTAACGGGCAACCGAACATTTGTAGATTTTAAGGATTCAGATCAGGCAAAGAAATTTGTAGATCAATCCGTGAAACAGCATGTACGGAAAGGATTTCGTGTTGGTAATGAGACATTAGACAAATTACTAATAATGGAATACCTGACTGATAACACTAGATGTTAAAAAAAGACACCGTGGCATTGCCCCGGTGTCTTTTTTCGTCTAACTTAATATTTGATGACTTCATCGATCACATGCATTTCTTCATGATCGAGCAAGTTTTTGTTAACCATATCTTCAGCGTTTTTGTTCATATTATCCTGTAAGTCTTTAAGTTCTTCTTTATCACCGACAAGATAAAATCTTTCCCATTCGTACTTCTTAGCCAGCTTATCAATCTTAGGAGCAACGCTCTTGTACCAACGGTAACGGTTATGTTCAAAGCGTTCTTTATACTCATCTCCCTGGGAAGATTTCGCTCCGCCAGATCCCATAGATGGCTGGGCACGATGAGGACCCTGATGCTGTCTCCAGTCTTCAGTATTTAAATCAAGCTCAAATATTTGAGTATCATTCAGCATACCAAGTTCAGCATCAATTACTTTAATCTGCTCTTTTTGAGTTAATACAATCCCTGTCTTAGGGAAAGAGTTACGCATTTCTTTTAATTGATCCAGTACAGGAGTTTCCTCCCAATAAAATTCAGTTTTCACTGGCATTTGGAAACGCTCAGCAAACCATACAGTTTCATCTGCGGTTGCGAACAGAACTACACTTTTAGCAAAGTGCTGTTCATTTTCTTCAATGAACTGCTCTACTTTTTCTTTTACAGCCCAATAATTTCTTTTTTCATCTGAATCTCCATCTTCCTGAAGATAAGACTCAAAGTTATTTAATCCATTTTTTAAGTGTATCTTCCATTCCCCGCCTTGTTGATCAGGGTCAGAAGGGTCGGTGTTTAAATACATTGAAAGTACTTTTTGTGGTTTTTCTAAATGAACTTGCTCTAATTTCTTAATTTCTTTGTTTAAATCCATAAAACAGCGACTCCTTTCAAGTGCTAAATTAACTTCTAGGAAGTATGTTACCTGAAATCGGGGCGCTTAAACTCTAATCCTAACATTTTATTTTTTATTCCTTATTTTCTTTACCAGCCAATTGTTTTTTCCACTTCCTAATTTCATCATAAAATAGGGATGTCTCATCGTTCGAAAGCTGTTCATTTCCATAACGGACTTTCTGATATAAATGGAGATTCTCTGCTGTAATCCCTATCCGTTCAAACCAATTTTGGAGAGACTCATTATACTTACGGCCATACCCGCATTTTTGAGCATAGTTCTCAAATTGCAAAAACTTCTTTCTTACTGGACCGTCAGCAGGACTTCGATTAAATCTCCAAACTGATTCATGATCCTCATCGCTATACTGAAGGGCATAGCTTTTATA
This sequence comes from Halobacillus alkaliphilus, assembly GCF_900113125.1. Lineage (GTDB taxonomy): Bacteria > Bacillota > Bacilli > Bacillales > Halobacillaceae > Halobacillus > Halobacillus alkaliphilus. The sequence goes on from NZ_FOOG01000013.1 coordinate 38,717, forward strand.
AGTTAACTTTTGTCTATCTACTCGATCAGACCTTTTCTTGTTTCTTAAACGGTACATAATATACAAAATGAGAATAATACCAACGATTAGCAAAACGACCGTTCCCGCCTGTGCAGCCTCGGCTAATTGCTCCGAGGGTTCAGCGTCTCCTGAAGATGGTGGTTCATCAGAATCACGAAGTATTTCACTGCCTTCCTGCTCCTGATTTAATTCCGCTAAAGGCTCAATTTCGGATACTTCAAATCCCGTATGCTCTAATATAAAGAAAAACCCCTGTATTCCTTTTAAAAACACCATGGAAACTGCCTGCCATGAACTTGTAATTATTAACCTTAGAGGTTGGAATAAAGCTGCTAGCCCAGATGCTCCAGCGGCAAACCCGAGTATCAGCATCACTATTTTCTTCTTCCCTTTTTTTCGATCACTTTTAGAAACCTCTATGTAATGAGAGAAAAAATAACCAAGAATAATCACACCATACTGCAATGCTAAAACTATGATAATCTCTGGCTGGGCAAAGAAGAGCATACATACAAAAGCAATGATCGTCGTAAACAAAAGCATAAATCGTTCGTTTTCCCGATCAGGTTCCTGCTCATGCAACAGATAACGCCAAACCAGAAAGCCGGAAAGTATGAGGCTAAATACCAATGGTACTCCCATAACTACGCCTATCCCAGCTAATAAAACAGCCACAATAATGAAGGGAAGGAAGCTGGAAGATAACTTCGAAGCCCCAAGGAAGAATAAAAGCGACAATATGACTACTGTTATAAAGGAAAGAAGAGGTACCTGGAGAGAAATCCAGCTCCATCTTCCCACAAGAAATAGAAAAAAGAAAAAAGCCAGACCTTCACTTACAAATTGATAGGAAACGACGGTTAACTTATTACCACTAATCATACATATGCTCCCCTATAAGAAAAAGGCACCAAGATAGCTTGGCCGTCTTCTAATTGGATTTGAAATACTTTCAAACCTTTCCGGCTCCATTCTCTTATGTATTGATAGGTATGTTCAGGTATATCCCCAACAATAATAATGGTTTTCTTTTTGTAGAGCTCATGATGTAATCGGTGCATTAACTCTTCCATTGGCATAAATGACTGGTTAACTTGAATCCTCGCCAATAACTCCAGAGAATCTTTCAAGTGTTGATTTCCACTGCCTTCTGGTTGAAAAAAGAACGGTCTGTCATGCGGTCTCCTCATATTGATTAGCAGTTCGAAATCGTAGTTATTTTGTGTAGCAAAATGACAAAGGTAACTGGCATGAGATAATAAATTTTCTAAGTTTCTCGATATGTGTTCATTCCCAAGCCGGGTTTGCTGCGTTACATTTACAACGATCGTCCAACTTATATCTACTTGGCGTTCATAAACTTTAGTTTGCAGCGTGCCCGTTTTAGCACTTGCTTTCCAGTGAATACGATGAAACGGATCAGAAGATACATAATCCCTGGTTCCTACAGGAGTAAGTAAATCCTCAAATGGGGAAAATGAAGCTCGTTCTTCACCAGGCGCTATTTGAAATACTTCTTCCATTCCATACACTGGCTTTTGAATAGGGTAAATTACTATCTCCGTTTCATAGAGTGGCAGGAAATCCATAGATATTGAAGTGAATTTTATTAGATGCGGAAAACGATATTGAATATCCGTAATCTTAGTAACCCCGCGCTTCACAGCTTTGATTGGAAGTCTTACCTCCTTTTCCCCTTCGCTCATTAATGAGAATGGGAGTGAATATTGATACCCTTTCGTACTCTCTCTGGTAAAAGAATCATCAGCCTTAATGTTCGAGTTGCTCTTAAAAGATAATCGACCGTTTAGGACAGGAGCTTTAGAATTATTTCTAAATCGAAAACGAAGAGATGTATTTTCTCCAGGAAATAATCTAATGGATGTTCTATAATTAAACAGTTTCAGTGAAGACCCGCTGTATCCGTCATACCATTTACTCGCCAGAGCAATAACTACAAGTAAACTAGTTGGTATCAGAAGCATGGATTTATCGAGAAAAAGACTTAATACTCCAGTCAGTAAGATCATCGCCAAAAGAAAATCATAATACTTGCGATTTTCATACCCAAGATCTTTCTTCCACTGTTTCACCGCGTATCTCCCGCTTCAACTGGTACGGGTACTTGTTCTATAATTTCACTTATCACTTGAGAATTCGTTTTTCGAATTGAACCCTCCATTGAAAGGACAATACGATGTTCAAATACATAAGGAGCCAGTTTTTTTATATCCTCAGGCGTCACATAACTTCTCCCATTGAGTAATGCTTTAGCCTGACAGGATCTCATAAAAGCTAATGCTCCACGAGTACTTACTCCTAATTCAATATCGTGATTATGCCTGGTTAAACGTACAAGGTCCAATAAATAATTCATCGTATCCTCGGCAATTGTCACTTTTTTTACTTCTTGGCGTAAGGTCAGAATATCCTCAATATGAAGATCAGCCATTAACGTATGCATTGGTTCATCCATTTGATAGGTACGGAGAATGTTTCTTTCTTCTTCAGCTGAGGGATAGCCCATATCTATCTTAAACATGAATCGATCAAGTTGGGCTTCTGGTAAAGGGAAGGTCCCCTGACTGCTCTCGATTGGGTTCTGAGTAGCGATTACAAATAATGGAGGTTTAATTTGTAATGTTTCTCCATCTACTGTCGTCTGTTTCTCTTCCATAACCTCCAAAAGACTGGACTGAGTTTTAGGAGTGGCACGATTTATTTCATCAGCCAGTAAAATATTCGTCATGACGGGGCCTTCTCGCAATTCAAATTCCTGAGTTTTTGGATTGAAAAATTGAATTCCCGTTACGTCACTGGGAAGCACGTCCGGTGTAAATTGAACACGGCTGAACTTACCATCCATGATCTTCGCAAAACTCTTGGCCAACTTTGTCTTACCTGATCCCGGAACACTTTCCAACAGCACATGGCCATCTGCAAGTATTGCTGTAAATAACAACTCTATAACTTCTTCCTTTCCTAATATCACCTGGTTAATGGATTCGTGCGCTTTCCTTACAGTCTCTGTCCTTATGCCCAATCTTCATTTCCCCCTTATGTATATATACCTACCTAATCGTAACATATTTCTGATAATTCTATAGGACAATAAAAAAACAACCTGTTCTCGGGAGAACAGGTTGTTTGTAAAGGAATCGTTATTCAGCTGTCCATTCATCAATGACATCCTGATGTTCATCGATCCAGTTTTGGGCACCCTCTTCAGGAGTTTCTGCTTCGTTTAAAGCAGCCATCAAACTACCCAGCTGTTGGTCGTCCATCTTGAAGTTGTCAAACCATTTTACAACGGTAGGATTGTCTTCTTCCAAACCTTTACGGGCAGCATATGAAATATTTTCTGATTCACCATATACGCCTTTAGTATCTTCAAGGAACTTAAGATCCATTTCTGCAAATACCCAATGAGGTTTCCAAAGTGTTACAACGATTGGTTCTTCATCTTCAATGGCACCTTTAAGTTCTGTTGTCATTGTTGGGCCAGATGAAGCGGCCAGTGAATAGTCCAAGTCGTATTCATTAATGGCGTCTTCCGTTAATGACATCAGACTTGCGCCAGCGTCTATTCCCACGATTTGTTTCTCATCGAGTGCATCTGTAGTTTTTAAATCTTCTATCGTATTAATGTCTTCCATATATGTTGGTACCACAAGGCCTAATTCTGTACCTTCATACCAAGTTTCGCGCCAGTCAACATCTTCTTCATACTTTTCATAGAAAGCTTTGTCTGTGTTTGGGAGCCAGATTTCCATCCCGATGTCTAGGTCTCCAGAAGAAAGGGCTTCATATAAGAATCCTTTTTCTACTTGTTTAAGCTCCACGTCATACCCTTTTTCTTCTAAGACAATTTTCCACATATTTGATACGGCTACGTTTTCAGCCCAGTTGTTCATACCAATACTAATAGAACCTTTTTCTTCGGTAGATTCGCCGTTATCTGAACCACCATCACCATTTCCACCTTCAGCATTCTCGGAGTCGTCTCCTCCACCACAAGCGGCTAGTACAAGCACGATTCCTAAAAATAATGCAGGAAGCCATTTACGTAAATTGCTCATTAATATCCTCCTTTAGTATATTCCCTGATGACTTTAGTCTTGATTATATTTTCATATTATAGCATAAACAATCTCAAGTTCAAACAATTTTAACTGTACAATCATTCTTTTCAGTTTTTACTAATTTAGTTTTAAAAGCTGATAGCTACCTCAGACATCCAACATTTGGATGACCTGAGGTAACAGTATATGGCATTTATTTATTTGATTTTTTGTGAGCACGACGGTCAGCTGCTTTACTTCTTTCTAGAGCTTCCATATCTTCACGATCGGCAAGCTCTTCAGAAAATTCAACGTCGATACCCGGGTGCTTCTGATCTGTAGGTGTTTGAGGAAGTCGTTGTTTTCTCTTACCTTTTCCGCTGTTGTGTTCATCTCTTCCCATTAGCCATACCCTCCTTTTGGTTGATCATTTCTATTATTTACAACTAAAATCTTTTATATTCTTTGGTCATATTAAATGAAATAAAAAACCCCAGGAACATCCATTTTTTTGGATGACCTGAGGTTACATTTATTTCCATATCAATATTGCTGGATAGTCTGGGTTTTCGAACTGCCTCTAGTAATTGAGAAACAGCTAGAAGCTAGAGCAAGAAGAACAAACAGTCCACCAACTGTGGCGTTATGAATAACTGAACTCTGCTCAATTACTATACCACCTATAGTTGAACCTAAAGCAATTCCTAAATGAAGAGCAGAGTTGTTCAAACTTTGCTGGATATCAGAGGTTTCAGGAGCAGTAACTACAAGATAATTTTGCTGAGCAGGTGTGATTGCCCAGCTTAGAGAACTCCAGAAGACCATGACAATTAAGAATAAAGGTAATGAAAAAGTAACGTAAGGAATGATAAAGATCGCTAAAGCAAACAGTACAATAATACCTATAATGCTCTTCTCCGATCCCCATTTATCTGCCGCCATACCTCCTATACCGCCGCCTGACACTGCTGCCACACCAAAAATAAAGTAAGCAATACTTACCCACGCTGGGTCCAGCCCTAAAGTCGTTTTTAAAAAAGGTGTCAGATAAGCATATAAGGTCAGATGACCTGTTAAAAACAAGAAGGAGGTCAACTGAGCTGAAAAAATTTTCTTATCTTTCAAAGAATGGAGCTGTTCCTTAATTGGAATCACGGGCTTAGGCTTAATTCGTTCCAAAGTAAACGCCACAACAATCATAGAGACTAATGTAAGGATCGAGATAAGTAAGAAAGGAACTCGCCACCCAAATGCATTACCAATGGTTAGACCTATTGGCACGCCCAAAACCAACGATCCGCTAATTCCCATAAAAATAATGCCGATAGCACGTCCCCGGTATTGATTCTCCACAATAGCAGAGGCAATCGTAACCCCCAGCACTACTAACAAGGAACCACTTGCTGCCGTCAGCACTCTTGCCGCCATAAGAATAGCGTAAGAGGGACTCCAGAAAGCTATCATATTTCCTGTAAAAAAGATGAATAACGTCCATAACATTAATTGTTTTCTTTCTATTTTGGCAGTCGCTGTTAAGAGTATGGGCGAAGCCAAAGCAAAAACAAGAGAAAATATTGTAATTAATAATCCAGCCTGTCCTAAAGAAATACGTAAATCAGCAGCAACCAGGTCTAATGTGCCGCCTATAATCAATTCAACCGTACCAACTACAAAAGCAACGATAGCCAGCATATATACTTTTTTGTTCATTCGTCTAAAACCCTCTCTAATTAGGTTACCACTACAATAGTAACCACTTACCTTTACAAAAACAAGAGAAAATATGCTAGTATATTTTACGCAACAACTTATTCCATGTATTCTTTAAACAAGAAGTTATGGACAAGGGGAATCTAGTATGTTACAAAAATTCGGTTTTACTCAATACGAAAGCCAAGTTTTTGAAGTATTATCTGCAAGTCATCAGCCCATGGACGCAAGTACAATTGTTAGATTTTCTCAAGTTCCCAAGTCTAAAGTTTATGAAGTGCTGAATCGAATGGTCGAGAAAGGGCTAATCTTAAGTTCCTCTACTGACCGGAAAAAACTTTATAATGCTGTTCCGCTTGAAACTATTATTGAAAACCTAACCTCCGAGTTTGAAGCTAATGTGAAAGATCTGAGGAATAAAAAATACTCTCCCCCTCCGGTGGACGATCGTGTATGGACAGTAAAAAACAGCAGAACGATCTCGTCTATTACAAAAGAATTAACAGAGAATGCGAACTCCAGCATTTACATATCAGGTTGGAATGATCATTTGAAGGCTCTCACTCCATTACTTGAACAGAAAAAAAATGAAGGCGTTACAGTAGAAGTGCTGTCTGTAGGTGAACTGGAGAGTTCCATTCCACAAACTCATGTGTTAATACCGAATGAAGGTCATGAAGCTCTTGAAAAATATCAATTGTTGATAGTTGATGAAAAGGAGATAATGTTCGCAGGGATTGAACAGGGGGAGTGGCAGGGGATACAAACACTATCCAGATCTCTTGTTAAATTTTTCACTGAATTCTTTTACCACGACGTAGCCCTTACCGAAATTACAAAAAAATATGAAAACATTCTCATGGAAGATGAGAGTATCAAGACGATTCTTATGAAACTGAGGTATTAAAAACACCTCCGGCCTCCTATATTCCGGAGTACCCGAGGTGTAATCATTATACCTTTTCAACTATATAAGCTTTTTTCTCACGGAAGTATTTTTCTCCGTCCTCAGCGGAATGTTCAAAGAACCCTTCGAATACGTCCACAACTTTATATTGGCGCTCTGGATCAGTAAACAATTGTGATTCATTGTTTGATAGAACAACCACATCGGTTGTAGAAACAAAGCTGTCTAATTCTTTTGCTAAATAGTTTTGACCTACTTCTACATTACTTAAACGATGTTGTGTCATTTCTTTATTCCACCTTTCATATAGGGACGGTTTCCCTTTAAATTGAGCTGTAAAACATAAGAAAGCTAATGGATACAGAATGATTATTAGAAAAGAATTTGCAGGATTCTCCTTATATTAAAATAATTCGAAGTTACCAAAGGAAGAGTTTTTTCAAGTTATTCCTCCGGTTAGAAACGGAAGATAACGTGATCCAGCCCCTCTCTCAGGCAAGGATCTGTCTTAAAGATATTAAACGAAGTCATTTGTTGAGCCCGACTTTATCTTTAATAAGCATCTCTCCTCAGGTTTTTTCCTTAAACGTCTAAACCACCTCCCTTGCCTCTACTTTAAAACTAAGGTAAATTAAGGCTGGCAAACACAACAAATAACACTATCCAGCGGTCTGCTTGTAAGAGTGAGGCTGAAGGCTTTAAGACAGGAAAGCCCCTCTTTTTATCTCAGGAACTGCGTGGATGTTCATTACGCTGAATTTAATAGAGGAGAAGCGGGTATATGTGTTATGAAAGTAAAGAATTAATCCCTGCTCAACCTAACGATTAACCCAAAACTTACAATCAATATTACTTCGATTGATCAGCAAATGAGTTGTAAAAGTATGAAAAGGGATTGAAAGTGGAGGAGTCTGTTAAAAAGTTATTATCAATAGTCAAAGATTAAGAGTGGAAAGCACAGACCGTATGCATGGTATAATCTGTGAAATATTGATATAAAGAAGCCCCATCAATTGTCTTTATTGCGACTGAGTCTTTTAAATAAATAGAGGTGTAAACTTGTTAGAATATAAAGTATTTAGTGAAGAACATACAAAACCATATGTACTTTTACTTCATGGGATAGGTGGAAGTGCCAACATCTTTTTCCCTCAAATTAAAGAATATAAAAAACATTTTAATGTTGTCGCTGTTCATCTCCGTGGACATAAGGGGTCCCCAAGTGTTTATACAAACTCAAGCTCGTTTTCTTTTAAAGAGGCGGCTAATGATGTTATCGAGGTTATGGATCAATTACGAATTAAGAAAGCGCATTTCGTTGGGGTGTCTCTCGGAACGGTTATCATTCACCAGTTGCTATCTATGGCCCCTAACCGCGTAGAAACTGCCGTAATGGGAGGAGCCATAACAAAAATTAACCCTATATCGAGGCTGCTTCTTGCTTTTGGAAAGCTGGCCAAGAATGTCATGCCATATTTATGGCTGTATTCTTTGTTTGCACGAGTGCTGATGCCTAGAAAAAACCACAAAGAATCAAGGAATGCTTTCATAAAAGAAGCTTCTCAAATGAAACGAGCAGAGTTTTTAGGTTGGTATGATATAGCTCCCACTGTAGACACTACCTTTGAGAATGTAGAAAAAACGGCTGGATCTATTCCTAAACTTTACCTTATGGGCAGCGGAGACCGCATGTTTAAAAAAGATACATGGAAGGATGTAAGGAATATACCTAATACAACATGCCTTTTCATTCCTAATTCCGGCCATGTAGTAAACCTGGACACGCCAGAAATTTTCAATAACTGCTCAATCTCATATATCAAAGCCAAAGGAAACATCCATGGCTCCATACTAGAAGAAAAGACTTGAAATATCGGTTTATAAAAGGAGAAAGAGGTCCGGCGAATCGGCTCTTTCTCCAATAAAAAGATGGTCATGTGTATATTTATCCTAAGAACCCCTCCCGCTCCTAAAGCCTTCTCCTCCTAAATGGATAACAAGCGTTTCCGATACAGCAGTATGATCAATTCTATCAATAATTTAGGAAATCGCTTAGGGAAAAACTTTCTCAAGTAAAACTTATAGTATGCTTTCTTCAAGTCGGGCCAATATTGACATTCGTAAGGTTGAGTGAATCTTACCACATCAATCAGTACTACTTCGTTATTTCTGGTTAGCATAATATTTCTCAGATGTATATCACTAGGTGTCAAGCCCCTACTTCTCACATATGTTAACACTTCATCAACTTTACGTACCATCTCTGGAGTAATACGTTTTCCAGTTGTGAGACAGTCGTAAAAAGTAATACCTTCTACATACTCCAGAATTAAATAGCCATCTCCAACTTCTATTAAACGTGGAAAAAATACTCGGTTGGATAAGCGATTATAAACCTCTGCTTCTCTGAATGCTAAATGCTTATGAGAAGGGTAAAAGACTTTGATTACCTGATTGATGTTTTTCATTTTAAAAACAGCCGCACTGCGCCCCTGACCTACACACTCGAGTTCAACCGGAGAAGTTACAATACGGTTATCTTTAAACACAATTGCCTCGACCAGATCTTCTATCTTTTTCATAGTATCCCCTCTATGGAAAAACGTTTATTTATTACTTTCTATTATACCGGAGTTCACAAAAAAAGAATGAACTTTGCTTGTTCATTCTAATTTACGCAACTATATCATTTTAGTGCTCAAATAAGAAAGCGGGAAGATTTTCTTCCCGCTTTCTTATTTGAGCACTATTTATTTTTTTCCATAAGATCCTTCTGGGCTTGTCTAACTAATTCTTTTACCATTTGTCCCCCGATTGGTCCGCCAATTCGGCCAGCGTCCCGTGTACTTAAGTCTCCGTTATCATATCGGTTTAATGGTATGCCTTTTTCTTCTGCAACTTCAAACTTTGCATTTTCAGGAGTCTGGCTTTTCAGCAGTCTTTGCTTCAAATCATCCAGGCCTTTTTGTGCCTCTGGAACTAATATTTTATTTTTTCTGGCCATATAAATAACTCCTCACTTCTTATACTTAGGAAAACAATCTCGTGAAAGAGGTTTGCCTTCATGACTTATTAAATTTCCATCCTGGTCTAATTGATCAATGTTACCGTCGATCGATCCTTCCGTCATCGTGTCCGAAACTTGTTCGTGAGTGACTGAAAGACCCTGCGATGCTTCATCAGTTTTTTCGTAATCAGCCTGCTCATAATTGCGTTCAGCTATTTCTTCTATTTTTTGTTTTTTATTTTTCAAGATAAATACCTCCTTTACTTGCTCTTAGTTTCTACTTCTTTATTTAAATTCATTCGATGTCCTTTAAATGAACAACTAAAGCTTGGATAAAATTATTTTTATCATCCAAACTATATATGGAGGTGTTAAACGATGAGCAAGAAAAGTAATGCCAATAAAAGAAAGGTCCCAAAAACCGTGAATCCTCAAGGTTTGACAGAAGACATAGCCGATCAGCAGCCAGATTCCCAATTTGAACAAAAAGCTAAAAAAAGTAATACTAAAAGATAAAAGCTGACGCTTGCCGTCAGCTTTCTTTTAGAAACCTTGAAACAAACGAAATCGAAGGTTTTTCATCATACATTTGATAAATGGTTTGAGAAATACGGATCGGATCTCCAAAAAAGAACCGCTCATAAAGTGTTTGTCTCGAACCGAACGAGCTCATAGTCAGATCCCATGCTAACCTGAATAAAGCTACCCTATCCTTACCTTTCCAATCCCCTGCTCTCAAGTAATGGTTTAATTCTTCTCCTACACTTGAATCAAACGTTTTTTCGTGAGGAATAGTCATTAATCCACTTGCACCTATCAGTTGAATGATTTCAATCAATCGAGGATACAATTCCTGTGTTTGATTAATGGCTACATATAGAGGCTGAACAGAGGGCACAATTGTTCCACTTTTGTCAGTTTCAGCCTGGCATTCAGAATAGTGGAGCAAAGCCTTTAAACTCTCCAAGCCTTTTATAATTTCAACCACTTTGGCCTGAATATGCTGGTATTCTCCTATATTGATGGTCTCCACAATTTGGTGAGCGATGCCTAATAGAAACTCTAATTTAATAATTTGTCTGGAAATAATCTGATGGAGCGTGAATGGAATGAATTTACCTTTCTTATAAAAGTTATCAGCTGCTCGTATATTATCATGCAGGAATACTCTTTCCCACGGAACTAGTACATCATCAAATATTACCACCGTATCCATTTCATCAAATTTAGATGAGAGAGGAGAATTATAAGAGGAATGGTCATTACTGAAGGATTCCCGGCAAATATACTTTAATCCTTTCGTATTGCTGGGAATTGAAAAACCGTAGGTGTGAGCGCTCTCTTGTACTCCGGGGGCAGAAAAAACAATGATTTGATCTGTCATGCCGCCCTGAGTGGCCAGCAGTTTAGCTCCTTTAATAATAAGCCCCGTTTTCGTTCGGCTCACGATACGTGCATTGGTTACATCTTCATCAAGAAAAGCCAGTTTACCACGATTAGTCTGAGGATTTACAAACGTGTGCGTAAAGGTAAGATCTTGTTCACGCGCTTCCTCATAGATGGATAACAAACGATCCGGATAGCAATTAGCTTCCCCTCTTAATAAGTCGGCTGAAGCGGCAAAGGACGCAAACACTGTATTCATATAGTCAGGACTCCGCCCTAATAAACCGCCTGAATGGCGTGCCCAGCATTGAATCATCTTTCTTCTTTTTTCAAGATCTTCTTTTGTTTTCGGAATTAAGTAAGAGATACCAATCTCATTTCCCGTGGTATCTGACATGAAAGTTAATTCTTTTTTATGACCGGGGTTCAACTGCAAATCATAAAGCTCGCCCTGAGTCTGGATTACTCCTTTAAATGCAGGGTGACTTGATATTCTTCCCGTAACCCGTTCTCCGTCCAGCCAAACTTCCGCGTTTATCCCATCCACTCTTTCCTTGTACTCATCACCTGATATGGCAGGCATGTAATCACTCCCTTTGCTTACGTACACACAAAAACAGCCGATAACATACCTTATTACTTTGTAAAGATTATGTGAAAAATTCCCTACAAAAAGCCCACCTATTTAAGATGGGCTTGAAGGTTAGGACTGAGATACTGTTTCCGTCGTAAATTGCTCGGATTCGGTAGAGCCTTTTAATGCCGTAGTGGACGACGTACCTCCTGAAATAATTTGAGCTACTTCATCAAAATAGCCGGTTCCTACTTCCCGCTGGTGTCTGGTAGCTGAATATCCGTAAGTCTCACTACTAAATTCAGCTTGCTGTAATTCAGAATAAGCTTCCATTCCACGGTCTTTATAATGTCTGGCTAATTCAAACATGCCATGATTAAGCGCGTGAAAACCTGCAAGAGTTACAAACTGAAATTTATAACCCATCTCACCAAGTGTCCGTTGAAAACTCGCGATCGTCTCGTCATCCAGTTTTTTCTTCCAATTAAAAGAAGGCGAACAATTGTAGGCAAGCAGTTTTCCTGGAAACTTTTCATGAATGGCTTCCGCAAATCTTTTTGCTTCTTCTATGTTTGGTTCCGAGGTTTCACACCACACTAAGTCTGCATAAGGGGCATAAGCTAACCCTCTTGAAATCGCCTGATCTATCCCCGCTTCCGTTTTATAAAAACCTTCCGCTGTCCTTTCTCCTGTTAGAAATTCCGCATCACTTCCATCCACATCACTTGTGATAAGATCCGCTGCATTCGCATCGGTTCGCGCTATAATAATAGTAGGGACACCCATTACATCAGCTGCAAAGCGTGCAGAGATTAAATTTCGAACAGCTGTTTGAGTAGGCAGAAGAACCTTACCACCAAGGTGGCCGCATTTCTTCTCTGAGGATAGCTGATCTTCAAAGTGGACGGCCGATGCTCCCGCTTCTATCATTCCTTTCATTAATTCAAAAACGTTTAGCTGTCCCCCAAAACCCGCTTCGGCATCCGCAACAATAGGGGCGAACCAGTCAATGTCGTGTTTTCCTTCCATATGATGAATTTGATCTGCACGCTGTAATGCCTGATTAATTCTTTTAACTACCTGAGGCACGCTGTTCGCAGGATACAAGCTTTGATCCGGGTACATGTGTCCCGACATATTAGCGTCCGCTGCTACCTGCCAACCACTCAGATAAATAGCCTTAAGTCCGGCTTTTACTTGCTGCATTGCCTGGTTTCCAGTTAGAGCACCCAAGGCGTGAACATAGTCTTCTTCATGGAGAAGGTTCCACAATTTTTCGGCGCCCTTTTCAGCAAGTGTATGTTGGATATCCATAGACCCTCTTAATCGGATAACGTCTTCTGGCTCATATGGACGTAACACGCCGCTCCAACGTTGTTCTTGCCATTGATTTCTTAGTTTTTCTACTCTCTCATTCATCATTCCGCTCATCCCCCTCAAGATAACTGCTCATAGGCTTTAATGGTTAAAAAGTCTTCAAACTCATCATTTCTAATTAAGGTATCGAATAGTTTTTCAGCTTCTTTATATGGCCGTTTTTTGAAAAAATCGGCACTTACTTCTTGTCGGATAGCCTCCATCTCTTCTTCTTTTAACTTATCGTAAAGCTCAAACGTAATTATACGTCCGTCATTCAATGTACCTTTTGGATGACGGATCCATTGCCACACTTGAGCTCTTGAAATTTCAGCCGTTGCAGCATCTTCCATTAAGTGATGAATCGGTGCAGCTCCTTTTCCAGCGAGCCATGATGCAATGTATTGAATCCCTATGTTAATGTTCGTGCGTAACCCCTCTTCCGTAATTTCTCCTTCAGGAACTTCCAGCAAGTCTGCTGCTGAAACTGTAATCTTCTCTTTCGTTTTACTGATTTGATTGGGTTCCGGCATTTCCTCATTGAACACTTCCATGGCCGCCTGAACCATTCCAGGATGAGCTACCCAGGTCCCATCATGTCCGTCTCGGACTTCCCTTTTCTTGTCAGCTATTACTTTTTGAAAAGCTGCTTCATTCTTGGAGGGATCATTTTTTACAGGTATTTGAGCTGCCATGCCTCCTATCGCAGGAGCTCCACGGTTATGACACGTTTGAATGGTCAGTAAAGAATAGGCACGCATAAATGGAACAGTCATCGTTACTTCTGAACGATCAGGAAGTATCATAGATGGATCGTGACGGAATTTTTTTAAGTAACTGAAGATATAATCCCAGCGTCCGCAATTAAGTCCTGCCGAGTGTTCCTTTAATTCATACAATATTTCATCCATTTCATAAGCGGCGAGGATCGTTTCCAATAAAACCGTTGCTTTAATTGTTCCTTGAGGAATGTTCATGTAGTTCTGAGCATAAACGAAAATGTCGTTCCATAACCGCGCTTCTTTGTGATTTTCAAGTTTAGGGAGATAAAAGTAAGGGCCTGATCCGTTCTTTATCAGCTGTTTGGCATTGTGGAAAAAATACAATCCGAAATCAACGAGACTTCCAGACATTGCCTTATCCTGATAAGTTAGGTGCTTTTCCTCTAAGTGCCAGCCTCTCGGTCGCACCATAAGTACAGCTGTATCTTTTTCCAGTTGATACAATTTACCTTTATCATTTTGAAAGGTAATGGTTTTCTGAATCGCGTCCCGCAAATTAATCTGCCCGTGAATCGTATTCGACCACGTGGGCGAGTTGGCATCCTCAAAGTCCGCCATAAATACTTTTGCTCCAGAATTCAGCCCATTAATGACCATCTTACGATCAACAGGACCGGTAATTTCTACTCTTCGATCTTTTAAATCTTTTGGCAGATAACTTATCTGCCAATTCCCTTGTCGGATACGTTCCGTTTCTTTAAGAAAATCCGGCTTTTCCCCTCGCTCTAACTTTGATTGAACTTCTTCCCTTTTTTCTAATAATTGCTCTCGTCTCTCTTCAAAATGAAGATGTAAGGATTCTAGAAAATCCAGAGCTTCTTGGTTTAAAATTTCTTCAAAACCTGGTTGCAGGTGGCCCTTCACCTTGATCCCGGAAAACTTTGTCTCCATTTCCAACCCCCTCTTTATGTTATATATTAGATAACAAAATTATATATTGTTATATAACAGAAATAACGTACTTTTATTCAGCTTTCTTAGACAGACACCGATCGCATTCCATCATGTAAGTATAATGATGACCCTTCACTTCAGCACCACATTGCGGACATGGAACAGAAACCGTTTGATTTTTCTTTTTCATTTTAAATTCCTCCTTTTTTATATAACAGCTTAACTAACCTTTAACTGTTATGATACAGTTTACGATGTAACAACTTGTTTTGCAACAGTTTTTTGAAAATTTTATATAAATAGGCAGATGATGTAATATATCTCTCCCTCAAAAACTGGGAAATAACGGGCTTCATGGGCTATATATACCTCCATAATTTTTTTCAACAGCCTAAAAATGCCTGCCACGATGGGCAGGCATTTTATTTAAGCAAAAATTTCGTGTATTTGCTTTACTTCCTCTTTAGATAGCTCTAAATCCAATGTCTTTAAGTTGTTCGTTACTTGGTCTATTTTTTTAGCACCGGGGATGACAGCATCAATCGAGTCCTGAGTTAAATACCAGGCTAGCACGAGGTTTGGAACCTCTACATTTTTCGAATGAGCTATTCTTTTCAACTGATCGACTTTTTGCAAATTTTTTATATATTCTTCGCCCTGGAACAACGGGTTTTTAGCACGAAAATCATTGAATGTTGTATGTTCGTTATATTTCCCTGTTAGCAGACCAGAAGCAAATGGGAAATAAGGTACAAAGGAAATTCCATTCTCGGCTGTGTAAGGAAGCATCTCCTTTTCTGCTTCTCGTTTAAACAGATTGTATTCTCCCTGAATTACATCTACATATCCGTCCTTATCCGCCTCTTTCAACTGATCGACTGAAAAGTTCGACACTCCTATGGAACGAATTTTACCTTGATCCTTCATTTCTTTTAAAGCTCCCACAGCTTCATCTTTTGGTGTATGATCATCTGGAAAGTGTATATAAAATAAATCAATGTAATCTGTCTGTAGACGATCCAAACTTCCTTCCACAGCCTCTTTTAGAAAAGAAGGCGAGTTGTTAAAAACCACGTCGTCTCCTTTAAACTCATGTGCACCTTTAGTGGCTAGTACGACCTCTTCACGATTACCCCGCTCTTTGATAACTTGACCAACTAGTTCCTCAGAACGCTTCGGGCCATAAATAAAAGCTGTGTCTAAAAAGTTCATATTGTTCTCAAGCGCCGTACGCACCACATCTTTTCCAGCTTCTTCATCAAGATTCGGATATATATTATGACCGCCTACAGCGTTTGTACCCAATCCTATTGGGTTTACGGATAAACCTGATTTCCCAAGACTCACCAATTTGTCCATTTTACTCATCTCCTTTATCAATTCTTCTATTCTTTTACCACGTTATTATAAGAAGAAAACAGCACACGCAGACTTTAAACACATCCCCTGGAACTATTGAAAAAAGAGTGATTCCCAATGTTAAAGAAGAGCGGCTCTACTTTAGAGCCGCTCTTCTTTAGATCTCTAAATGTTTTGTACAATTAAACAATTCACAAGACCAATGACCTTGTTCTAATATAACTTCTGTGATGGAAGTATTTCTCATATGTTCTTTTCGTATTTTCACAGGATCAAGTTCGCTTACCAAATGACTGATTAAAGCACCATGACTAACCACTAAAATATTTCTCCCGGTATTTCTTTTCACCAGCTCATTGATGACGGAGATCCCCCGTTCCTTAATTCTTTCTTTTTTCTCAATTCCCAGGTCGAGCTCCCGCCAGCCGCTTCCCCATTTTTCAATTCTTTCTTCCTCTGTCGTCCCCTCAATTTGACCGCCGTCCACCTCCTGCAGGCGGATATCGTAACTGATCTCCAAGCCCAGCCGATTGGAAATAATCTGTGCCGTTTGAGCAGCCCTCTTTAATGGACTTGTGTATAACACTTCCCATTCTTCTGTATGTAATCGCTCTGCAAGCTTTTCAGCATCACTTATTCCTTCTTGGTTTAAAGGTATGTCTGACTTACCCTGAGCACGTTTTTCTTTATTCCAAGATGTACTTCCATGACGGATCAATCCTATTTTAGTCATTTTACTTCATTACCTCCTTAAAATTTGCTCTATTAAATCTCAGGGTTAATAGCTAAAGAAAAGCTCCCGATTACTGTAAGACTCAGTTTCGAGATAGTTGGGGTCCGTTACTCTATGTGGAAGAGGGCTGGTGGGGAAATAACTCGCTTTCCTATGGGGGAACGGTGAGCTTCCTCGCTTGTTTCACTCCCTGCGGGATCTCACCTAGTTCCTTCTCCCATGGGAGTCTCGCCATTTCCCCACCAACCCAACTATAATTTTGTGAACGGACCCTGCCAGAAGAGAAAAGTCCTCCTCCTTAATCTGTATTAAATGCTTTTATGACAGGCTATTACGCATCGTTACATCCTGAAAGTAGATACAAAGCCAAATGGTCTAATTCCTCATTACGTAGGTGATTTTTTAAGTAGTTTCGAGTTTCTGATTTAGCAAGGTCCGGAGGGGGACGATGAAGACTCCTGTGGGATGAAAAGACTGAGGAGGCTCAGCACATGCCCACGGAAAGCGAATCGTCCCCCTCAGGACCTTCACAGTAACCCGATATCTCGAATCTGAATCTTACAGTAACCGGCCCTATTGCTTAATTAGGCTTTTATCAAGAATTAATACCAGCGTTTAACAGCGCCAAATATTATAAAAAAGGGCAGCTTATAAAGCCGCCCTTTCAAAAAAATTATTCCAAGTCTGCGTCTGTTACTGCTCCTTTAGCTGAAGAAGACACTAATTTAGCATATTTCGCTAAGATACCTGTTTTGTATTTAAGTGCAGGTTTTTGCCATTCTTGTTTTCTGCGTTTAAATTCTTCATCAGAAACATCAAAGTTAATTTGCTGCACGTCACTGTCGATGGTAATCGTGTCTCCTTCCTTCAGAATACCAATAGGACCTCCCAGAGCTGCTTCCGGAGCTACGTGTCCAATCACGAAACCGTGTGATCCTCCTGAGAAACGTCCATCTGTAAGCAAGGCCACTTTACCTCCAAGCCCTTTTCCAACGATCATAGCTGTAATGGATAGCATTTCCGGCATTCCTGGACCGCCTCTAGGACCAACATTGCGGATGACAAGCACGTCTCCCTCTTTAATTTCATCATCTACGATAGCCTGGGTGGCTTCTGCTTCACTA
Source organism: Halobacillus alkaliphilus (assembly GCF_900113125.1). Lineage (GTDB taxonomy): Bacteria > Bacillota > Bacilli > Bacillales > Halobacillaceae > Halobacillus > Halobacillus alkaliphilus. The sequence continues at coordinate 56,631 of NZ_FOOG01000013.1, forward strand.
TCATAAACCCGGGCCGGTCCTTCAAATCTGCTGATCTTTTGACCAGACATTTTTGCGACCGCTCCTTCAGGTGCAAGGTTTCCTTTGAGCACTACCAGCGGTCCGTTTGGTTTAATCGGTTTATCCAGCGGAAGAATCACTTTCTGACCTTCTTTTAATGCTGGAGCTTCTGCGAGGTTTTCAGCCACAGTTTTTCCTGTAACTGTGAGACAATCTCCATTCAAGAGTCCATTTTCATGTAGAAGCTTCATAACGGCTGGAACGCCACCGCTTTCATAAAGATCCTGCATTACATATTTTCCACTTGGTTTCATATCAGCTATATGAGGGACCTCCTGTCGTACTCTTTCAAAATCATCCAGCGTCAAATCGACTCCCGCCGAATGAGCCATCGCAAGCAGGTGTAGAAAAGCGTTCGTGGAGCCTCCTAAAGCCATAACAACTGTAATTGCGTTTTCGAATGCTTCTTTAGTCATAATATCTCTAGGGTAAATGCCTTTTTCTAAAAGATCTATTACTAATTCTCCAGCTTGTTTACACTCTTGCTCTTTATAATCATTCACAGCAGGTGTTGAAGAAGAACCAGGGATACTCATTCCAAGAGCCTCTACGGCTGAAGCCATTGTATTGGCCGTGTACATTCCGCCGCATGCACCTGCACCTGGGCATGCATTACACTCTACCTTATGAAGTTCTTCATCATTAATCTGACCTTCATGATACTTACCAACGGCTTCAAAAGAAGATACGATATCAATATCCTCCCCGTTCAGCTTACCTGGTTGAATGGTCCCTCCATATACATAGACAGAAGGAATATTCATACGGCCAATTGACATTAAACATCCAGGGGTGGTTTTATCACATCCTCCGATCGCCACAATGCCATCAAGACGCTCAGCATTCGTTACGGTTTCAATGGAATCTGCAATTACTTCACGGCTTGGAAGAGAGTAGAACATACCTTCATGTCCCATTGCAATTCCATCGGAAACCGTAATCGTGTTAAAAATCATTGGAGCTCCGCCATTATCGCGGGCGCCATCTTTGGCTTCTCGCGCCAGCCGATCAATATGTACGTTGCAAGGTGTAACCTCACTCCATGTACTGGCAATTCCAATCATCGGCTTTTTGAAGTCCTCGTCCGTAAAACCTACAGCTCTAAGCATAGAACGGTTGGGAACACGATTAACTCCTTCACTGATGACTTTACTATTAATTCTTAAATCTTTTTTGGATTGATCCATCTCCTGCACCCCTTATCTTTTTGTTTGTCGATTTTTGAAACAACTTATTATGATGATACTAACTAGGATGAGTAAAGGCAATGACTTTTCTGAAAATATAAAACTTTCTTTTAATATAAAGCGCTTTCTTTTTTGTATAACTCCACCTTTGATGAATAATTTGGTAAAACATCAAAATCTGCACACATTCTTCAAGAATTCATTACAAATTTCATTATCAAAGTATGATAAAATAAGGAGCATGTGGTAAATACGGAACGTAAATGACTTTGTAAACTTTTTACCCAATTGACATAAACTATGTGTAGATAAGTTTATCCTTTAACCCTTCCAATTATTTAAGGGATTAAAGGCAGGAGAATAGAAAAACAACTTTAAATGGGACTGGTGTTCATGGAAACTAAAGAAAAAATCTATAATAAATTATTAAAGCTTGTTAAAAAAGACAACGTGAAGGTTAATGAGAGGTTAAAAGACCACTTATATACGAAACTTGGAGGCAAAGCTGATTTTTTCATTACGCCGACTACTTTTCAAGAAGTTCAGAACGTAGTCAAGCTATCCAATGAAGATAATATTCCTTTTACTTTGCTTGGGAACGGTTCCAATCTGATTATTAAAGATGGAGGCATTCGTGGAATTGTTATTAATTTAAAACATTTAAACGATATATCTTCTGAAGGAAATACCGTGGTCGCCCAGAGCGGTGCAAGGATCATTGACGCTTCAAGACATGCCTTAAAGCAAAGTCTTTCAGGACTTGAGTTTGCCTGTGGTATACCTGGTACGGTTGGCGGTGCATTGTATATGAATGCAGGAGCCTACGGCGGTGAAATTAAGGATGTCCTGGATTATGCATATGTAGTAGATAAAGAAGGTAACCTTGTGAAAAGACTGGCTTCCGAGTTGAACCTTGATTATCGTACGAGTAACATTCCTGAGAATGGAGACATTGTACTCGAAGCCACTTTCAACTTAAAGCCTGCTTCTTATGAGGATATTAAAGCTATTATGGATGATTTAACGTTTAAAAGGGAATCCAAGCAGCCTCTTGAGTATCCTTCGTGCGGCAGTGTATTCAAGCGTCCGCCTGGATATTTTGCCGGTAAACTAATTCAGGATAGTAAACTTCAAGGAACGAATATTGGCGGAGCTGAGGTTTCAACAAAACATGCCGGATTCATTGTTAATAAAAATAATGCCTCCACTACGGATTACATTTCTTTAATCGAACATGTCCAACGAACTGTGAAGGATAAATTTGGCGTAGATTTAGAGAGAGAAGTCCGAATCATTGGTGAAGACACTGATTAACTAAAAAGGATTCAGTCTGTGGACTGAATCCCTTTTAATTAGTCCTTTAAAACTCCCAGCTCCTCCCGATCCCTGAAGAACTTCCCATTTGGTCCGTCCTCTTCTAGTTGAGCAAGCCAAAGAATTCCTTCCATTGCCTGCTCTGGTTCTCGTTTAGCTTTTTCTCCTCCTAGATCCGTTTTAACCCAGCCCGGGCTCACTGAGTTCACCTTTACATTTTTTCTTCTTGCTGCCCCTGCAAAGAGTCTAGTCAGTCCATTCAGCCCATATTTAGAAACTTTATAAGCACCTGCCATAGGCGCATCCATTGCCTTACTAACACCCATCTCTGCTCCAAGATTAACTATTCGTCCATAATTATTCTCTATCATAACTGGCATAAGAATACTCATCATACAGTAAGGTCCAAAGTAATTGGTCAGGTGGATATCTTCGAAGGTGACCGTATCAATTTCCAATATGGAACTTTTCATATCTGGAAAGATGCCTGCATTATTTATGAGCACGTCAATTTTTCCATCTTGTTCTATAATTTGGTCTTTCACTTGACCAATCTTATCCGGCTGAGCAACGTCTAGGAATATATAGTGTACGTCCAAACTTTCTTCTTGCAGTTTGTCTGCTGCTTTCTTCCCTTTATCTTCATTTCTTGCACCAAGCCACACCTTAAACCCCTGCTGAGCCAGCTGCCTGCAGGCCTCAAATCCTAATCCGCGGTTTCCACCAGTCACGATTGCATTTTTAGACATTTTTCTCCTCCTTCATCCGCATGGTGTTATCTTTATTCCCAAAATGAGTAAAGGGATGAACGTTGTAATCGGTTTTCAATGTGCCATGTAGAGTAAAAAGCCAGCTAAAAAAAGACTGACCTATTCAAAAGGATCAGTCTTCCTTAATTACTTCAACTTGGCAACAATCTTGCCCGATACATGGCGCTCAGCTCAGAGAGAAACACCACTCTTGAACAATAATTCATCGGTTCCTAGTTGTTCTCACTCGAGTAGAGAGTTCAGTCAAAGGATGCAAATTTAGCATCAATTAATTACAGACAGCTAATACAACACTAAAAAAAACGGTCCCTGCTGACAGGACCGTTTAATTATCTCTTATGACATCCATTTAGGAGGAGTGTTTTTCTCCCAATATATTTCTCCAATAAAATGGTGGTTGGTAAAGTTGTCCTCGCTTAAGTGATAATGAAAATTGAACCAGTATCCTTCACCAGGCCGTTTATCACGACGCACATGGAAACGGGCCTCTTCTTCATTGGTTCGATGATTGTATAAGTTAAAAATTTTCTCTCCGTATCCCGGTGTAAGCTGCTCTGTAATTTCATAATAGGGAACTTGTTCCTTAGCTTTTGTAAGAAGCATCTCCACGACTTCTTCAATTTTAGGAAGAATTTCTTCCGTCATTTCAGCATCTATTTTATCAAGAATTTTAGGTCCCATTTTTGTAATCGTTTGTTCTTTAGCCTGTGCCATAATGATATCAAACGGATCTTCATCCGGCTTTTCTTGTTCCTTAGAACTTTCTTCCGTAAGAGGTGTTTCTTCAATAGATAGAGGTATCTCTTTTTCTTCACTAGAATCTTCGGAAGTCATTTCTTTTTCTGCTGACTCAGCAGCAAGTTCTGTAGGCGGTATATATAAACCTAATGTAAGTACGGATATTAATATAACAAATATTTTTCTGCCCCATAATTTCATAAAAAATTAGCTCCTTTATATAGGCTCCTCTTAGATTTTATCATTTCAAACAGGAAAGTCTATATGAAAACGCAAACAATTTCGAATATTTAATGACGATCAGGATTAGTGTTCAGCTATTTGACTTTTACGTACATGGTTTCTCTATCAAAGGGCATCCTTAAAGGTGAAACCTATTTTATTTTAACTGGAGGAAAAGTCATGCAATCTCAAAACCAAACGCAATCCAATAAGGCTATGCAGCCTAATATCGCCCCGAATCAGAATCAGAATCATGGTGGTCATGAACTGTTCGACGCTCACGAGGTGATAGCTGGTGTGATCAGCATGCTGGATCAATATCAGATGTATGATCAGCACATTCAAGATCAGGAACTAAAAGATATTTTACACCGTCAATCCGCTTTCGTTACCCAGATGTATAATACTGTTGTGCAAAGCTTTCAAACTGGGCAGGATCCAAAAATGCCTACCCAGCAATATAACATGCAACAGAACAACAATGCCGTGTATGGTTTGAAACCTGGGCAGCCTAAAAAGCCAAATCAGTCCGTTAATGAGCTCTCTGATCAGGGTTTATCTGCTTATATGCTAGGTCAGACTAAATCGTTAGCTTCTCTACTAACGATGACGGCACTGGAAATGACAAACCCTGTTCTTCGTCGTGTCATTTCTGACAGTGTCCCGAACTTCATTGAGATGAGTTATGAAATATTCCTTTATCAAAATAAAAATGGATACTATCAAGTCCCTCAATTAAACCAGCAGGATATGAACCAAATGCTCCAAAGCTATCAGCCTGCTCCACCACAAACTCATTAATAATAGCAAGAAAGCTGGAGGCTGATTTTTACACTCCAGCTTTTTTTCATCTCCTCTAGACAAACACACTTCCTCTCTTCCTTAAATATGCTACTTGTAACCTACTGTTAAGGGGGGCCTCCAAGTGAAATTATTAACGAAAACCTGGATAGAGGAACATATATCCCATTTAGACTCATGGAAACAGAACGCCTTTAAAGATTTTTCTACCATGATGAATGAAAAAGAAAATCTCTATCCTTGTGTCCCAGGGAAACAAGGGTTTAACTCTAACTCCCTCCGCTTTGGTTTTGCCGATAGTCCTGACTCACCTCATGCTTGCAAACAAGCATCTGACTATTTAAGACAATACAGTAAAGTTTCAAGAGTCACTGGAAAATATGCTTCCCTTGTTCTATTCTTCAACACAGAAAAACAGGAAGGGAATATAGAGTACTATCAGGCTCTCTTTTGGAAGATCTTAAATCATATTCATGCTTATGACGAAAAGTCCTGGCCTGGACATATCCCTTTAGATCCTGTTCAAAGCGCTTGGGAATTCTGCTTTCATGGAGAACCTTACTTTGTTTTTTGTGCTACTCCAGCACATCTCAATAGAAAAAGTCGCTTTTTTCCTTATTTACTTCTTGCCTTTCAGCCACGCTTTGTATTTGATGAGATCAATAGTGAGACCTCTCAAGGACGAAAGCTAAAAAATATTATTCGCACGCGCCTGAAAAACTACGATAATTCCCCCATCCATCCAGATTTAAAATGGTACGGAGAGGAAGGTAATCTCGAATGGAAGCAATATTTTTTAAAGGACGATAATTCTTCTCTTTCGAAATGTCCTTTCAGCGGGAATAAGCAATCTCCCTCAGCCGGGGAATGATTATCCACCAGGAGGGAGATAGTATAAAGAGATATACAAAGGAGTCACCGATCATGCAGCTGCCTATACACTGTTGGAATGAATATGATGAATTAAAGACGGTAGTGGTCTGTTCGCCGTCTCTTTTAGAGATCCCTGATCAACAAACAGCTGAAAACGTTCAATGGCTGAAACCTTTTGATCCAACCAAAATCGTTCATCAATTTGAAACGCTGGTGCAATCAATGAAACAAGAAGGCGTCCAGGTTATCGATTATTCAGATTACTTATCACCGGAGGACCGATACTTCAATCAACAGTTAATCAGCCGAATCTTTGTCCGGGATTTAGCTTGTGCATTTGGTCGTACACTCCTTCCCGGCAAAGCCGGCACCTCTATGAGAAAACCTGAATATGCCCATAGCCATGATGTATTCCAAAAGTGGTGGGATGAACGTACATTTCCATTGCAAGCAAACAATAAGTGGAATTCTTTAGAATTTGGAGATGTCATTGTATTAAGTGAGGATGCTGTTTTAATTAATGCCGGACTACGGACCAGTATGGAATCCATGAATGATATACAACATCAAATCAGAAGAGCAGGTTTTTCAGAAGTCGGCGTGATCGACTTGCCACGCAGGTCCGATACCCTCCATTTAGATATGAATTGTAATGTAGCAGGTGAAAGACTGCTTCTAACTAAGAATTTTTTACGCTATTTTCCCATAGAAGTTCTGGACGGCCAAAGCCATTACTGTATGTTTCATGAATTCATTGAGCGTCATGGATTTACAATAATCTGGACAGATAAAGTTAAAAATACCGTTCCTGACATTAATTTTCTTACCATTAACCCGGAAACTATACTTGTAAGTAAACAACTGAACAAAAAGATTATTCGTCAATTTCCTGACCTGCGCAGAAAAAATCTAATTGAAATCGAGATCTCCGAATTAGAAAAAGGAGGGGGCGGAATCCGCTGCATGACTCTTCCGTTGGAGAGAAGGTAAATGGACAACCCCGCGATATTTCTGTATTAAACCTTCAAGCCAGACAGGGAAGTATTCCCTGTCTGGCTTAACAGCCTCTATTTAAATTCTTTATTTAGTGAAGCAAAGATCTCTTCCACACTTTTTCCTATACTTGATTCCACGGCGGCAAGATAAGCCCCCTCTAAAATCGGAGCAGAAGCAAGATGAACGTTTTCAAACCCAAGCGTCTCAATCGCCATCTCGGCATTCATTTGAGCACTTCCAATATCATAAAAAACAATGGTTCCTTTTTCACTGTGTATGTTTTGAATAGCTGCTTGTATCCGCTCGTAGTTGGTACCGATTTCTCCACCTTCCAGACCACCGGCTGCTTCTACAGGGATTTCTCCCACTACTTGTTCTAAAATCTCACGGATTCCTGAAGCAGCTTTTTCACTGTGTGAAACCAATACAATTCCAACGTGTGACATATTTTTATTCGTCTCCTTTTATACAGTCAGCCAGGGCTTCAAATACATAGTATGAGGACATGGCTCCTGGATCTATATGGCCTTTAGATCGTTCTTTTAAATAAGCGGCCCGTCCTTTTGTTGCTACAAGATCTTTCGTTGATTCCATCGAGGATCTTGCAGTATCAAGAATAAGCTGACGATCAAAATCCTGGACTTCACTCATTTTGTCTGCCAAAGGTTCCCAAACATCGAGCATTGTTTTTTCTCCGGCTTCTGCTTTTCCACGCTGCTTAATTCCGGATACAGCCTCCTTCAACGCTGAAGAGAAGGTTTGAGAATCAATGTTTTCTACCCCTTTTACTGCAGTCGACATTTTTAAAAATACGGTGCCATATAAAGGCCCGGAAGCTCCTCCGACTTTAGACATCAGTGTCGTAGCGATGTCTTTCCAGACTCCGGACACATCTGAGTAGTCTTCTCCAGATATTTTATTTACTGCTTCTTGAAAGCCACGAGACATGTTAATCCCATGGTCTCCGTCGCCAATAGCCTGATCCAGTGACGTCAGTTCACCTTTATTGTCTTGAATTTTTTCGTTAATTCGGTTTACCCAGTCGAGGGCATGGCTGACTTCAAAATTCACGTGAATACCTCCCCTTTAAACCTTAAATGCTGGTGCCTTGGACGGTTGATTTAACAATTCTTTTAATTCTTCATCTACTTTTAATAAGGTGACCGAACAGCCGGCCATTTCAAGTGAGGTCATGTAATTTCCCACGTAGGTCTTATACACGTTAATTCCTTTCTCCTGCAAGTGCTCTTGTACTTTTCGGTTAACGATATAAAGCTCCATTTCGGGGGTGGCCCCCAGTCCGTTGATCATAACCGTCACATCATCAGATTCGGTAAGATTTAAATCCTTAAGTACTAAGTCCGTCAATTCTACAGCAATGTCATTTGCTGAGCTAACCGCTTTTCTCTCAGTACCTGGCTCACCATGAATACCGACTCCAATTTCCAATTCATCTTCATTAAGCTCGAAATTCGGCTTACCTGAGGCCGGCATTACAGGCGGCTTAAGAGCTACACCCATAGAACGCACATTAGCTACTGCCTTGTCAGCCGTAGCTTTTATTTCTTCCAGGGAAGCTCCTGTCTCAGCTTTAGCCCCTATTATTTTGTGAACTAATACGGTCCCGGCAATTCCGCGGCGCCCAGTGGTAAATGAGCTGTCTTCAACAGCCACATCATCGTTAACCACCACTTTCTCCACTTCGATGCCTTCTGCTTCAGCAAGTTCTGCCGCCATTTCAAAATTCATAACATCACCGGTATAATTCTTGATGACAAGAAAGACCCCAGCTCCCCCGTTGACTGCTTTTATTCCTTCTAATACCTGATCCGGAGTCGGAGATGTAAATACTTCTCCTGCTACAGCTGCATCAAGCATACCCTCACCAATGTATCCCGCGTGAGCCGGTTCATGACCGCTCCCGCCACCGCTTACAATACCTACTTTATTTTTAACAGGAGCATCTTTCCTCACTAACACTGTCGTATCCTGCAATCGTCTGACATCATTCGGATAGGCTGATGCAAATCCATCCAGCATTTCTGTTACGACTTGCTCGGAGTCATTGATTATTTTTTTCATCATGCTCTTCCTCCCTGAATTGAACTATCGTATAAATCACATCAGCGACAGGTCCTCCATAGAAAGACCTGTCCTGATGACTACTTGTACTCTCTTGTTGCAGCTACTGCTTTCTTCCACCCGTTATAAAGCTCGTCTTGTTTACCTTGTTCCATGTCTCCAGTAAATGTACGTTCATTTTTCCATTGTTTTTGAATACCTTCTTTATTTTCCCAGTAACCCACGGCGAGGCCTGCAAGATAAGCGGCTCCAAGTGCTGTGGTTTCCTGAACCTCAGGTCGCTCCACAGGAACTCCAAGAATGTCGCTCTGAAATTGCATTAAGAAATCGTTTTTAACTGCCCCTCCGTCTACTCGCAAAGTTTTTAAGTTAATTCCGGAATCCGCAATCATAGCATCGAGAACATCCTTCGTCTGGTAAGCAAGTGACTCTAAAGTCGCACGGACAAAGTGAGCCTTGGACGTTCCACGTGTTAACCCAAATACCGCCCCACGTGCATCACTATCCCAGTAAGGTGTACCAAGTCCTACGAAGGCAGGTACAAGATAAACCCCGTCAGTAGAATCGACAGACAGTGCCAGGTCTTCTGTTTGAGGAGCACTTTCGATCAATTTCAACCCGTCTCGCAGCCATTGAATCGCTGAACCAGCTACAAAAATACTACCTTCAAGAGCATATTCAACTTTGCCATCGATTCCCCAGGCCAGAGTAGTCAGAAGTCCATGCTCTGATTTCACTCCTTCTTCGCCTGTGTTCATAAGCATAAAGCAGCCGGTGCCGTAAGTATTCTTAGCCATACCTTTTTCAAAGCAGGCTTGTCCAAAGAGAGCAGCTTGCTGATCCCCTGCAATTCCAGCAATCGGAACTTGATGACCAAAGAAATGGTAATCGACAGTTTTTGCATAAACTTCGGAGGAAGGTTTCACTTCCGGCAGCATGCTCTTCGGAACGCCTAAAATATCCAGAAGTTCTTCGTCCCACTTCAAATCATAAATATTAAACATGAGCGTACGGGAAGCATTAGAGTAATCTGTTATATGCGCTTGTCCACCCGATAGTTTATAGACAAGCCACGTATCGATTGTCCCGAACATTAAGTCCCCATTCTCAGCTTTTTCACGTGCTCCATCCACATGATCCAGTATCCATTTAACTTTGGTTCCCGAGAAATAAGGGTCTAATAAAAGGCCGGTCTTATCTCTGAAGAGATCATTGTGACCCTGAGCACGTAAATCTTTGCAAATGTCTTCTGTTTGTCTAGACTGCCATACAATCGCTTTATAAACTGGTTTGCCCGTGTGTTTATCCCAGACCACTGCAGTTTCACGCTGGTTAGTTATACCTATTCCAGCAATTTGATCAGGACCCACGTCTGACTTTCTTAATACATCTGCTATACAAGCCAGAACGGAAGTCCATATTTCATTAGCATCATGTTCCACCCAGCCCGGCTTTGGAAAAAACTGCTCAAATTCTTTTTGCGCGGTTTCCACAATTGTTCCTGCTTCATTGAATAATATAGCTCGTGAACTTGTCGTTCCCTGGTCAATTGATAAGATATACTTGTTTGTCATCCTAATCTCTCCTTCAACTTTAGCTTATTTTTTCTTCTACTTGCTCGGCTACAGTATGCTCTTTTTTCAATTCAGAGAATGCAGCCCCTACTAAAATAATGGCTACAAATACGCTGAGTCCCCAGAACAGGCCTGTGAATTCTTCTAAAAACATGGCGCGATAAAATACTGCTCCGTAAATTCCACCTAAAATAGGACCAACTACCGGTATCCAAGCGTAGCCCCAATCGGAGCTTCCTTTTTTAGGGATGGGCAGAAGAGCATGAGCTATTCTCGGACCAAGATCTCGAGCTGGATTAATAGCATATCCTGTCGCACCTCCCAGGGACATTCCTATCGCTACAATTAGTAATCCTACAATTAAAGGATTTAGTCCTTCTGTAAATTCGTTCGCACCGATAAACATAAGTCCCATCAACAGTACGAAGGTACCAATCATCTCACTTACTAAATTGGAAAATGGACTGCGCACAGCAGGATCGGTTGAAAAAACAGCAAGCTTTGCTCCCTGATCTTCCGTGCCTCTCCAGTGAGGAAGGTAGTTAAAAAATACGATAACAGCACCTATAAAAGCACCGATCATTTGAGCTGTAATATACACAGGCACTTTACTCCAAGGGAATTCTCCTACAGCAGCAAACCCCAGGGTTACTGCGGGGTTAATGTGGGCTCCTGTAAAACTGCCGACAGCGTAAACTCCCATCGCTACAGCAAGACCCCACCCAATCGTGATAACGACCCAGCCTGCTCCTTCAGCTTTAGAATTTTTTAGTACCACACCACCGACCACACCACCGCCAAAAATAATCAGAATCATGGTGCCAATTAGTTCTGCCAAGAATTCCGACATGTTACTCCACTCTCCTTCTTTAATTCAAGATGACAAGATAACGGGTGTTCTAAAAAAAAGACTCACACTGAAAGGCGTACGTATCCCAAAGGATGTACTAGTTCAGTGTGAGTCTCCATGTCTCCGTCACAACGTTAACTTGTTAGTTATAAACTTACTTGAATATGAAAGCGTTGTCAATATTTTTCTTAATTTTCACTTATTTAATACTATTTGTCGTATAACGTTAAAATCTTTTATTTCCCGGAAAATAGTATTCAAATAAATCTTTTTCCATGGATAGTAAAGGATTGAATGAATAATTTATTATATATTAAAAAGATTTGAGTCTCCCAAATAGACTCAAACCTTCTAAAGAATTTAATTAAAGAAAATAAAAAAACCACCAATTATGTATTGGTGGAGACGGTGGGAGTCGAACCCACGTCCGGAGATATCGGCACTCGGGCTTCTACAAGCATAGTTGATATATTATTATTCGCTTCCTCTTCAGCCTATCAACAGGCTTCCGAGGAGCTAGCCTGATTAGTCTCTTCGTTTCTCCTCAGGCGGAGGAAAAACGCGTAGCCCGTTTCAGTTTGAGACCCTTCATCTGCCACACGGGCAATGCCAGGAAGGATCAGCTATAGACTGCTTATGCAGCTACAGCTAGGTTATCGTTAGATTCGCCAGTTATATTTAGGCAAATGACGTTTAACGAGACGTCGCCTCGACTCGCAACCCGAGCTCGACCTATCCCCGTCGAATCCGTAACGTCCCCGTTAGGATTAAAGGATAGAGCATCAAGCTCTAAAAACATCATCGCGTTTAGCGACAATTATTATTATAGCATAATTATAGCATTTTTCAAGGGAAGAGTCTATTTCAGACTATCCTTTATCGCTCGATCAATTTCACGCTTTTGCTGCTTACGCTTCAGATCTTCACGTTTATCATACTTTTTCTTACCTCTTCCTAAACCAATCAACACTTTTGCTACCCCGTTTTTAATATACATTTTCAAAGGTACAAGCGAGTAACCTTTTTGCTGGGTTTGACCAATTAATTGATTAATCTCTTTTCGATGCAGAAGCAGCTTTCTCATACGAGTGGGATCATGATTGTAAATGTTCCCCTGCTCATAAGGTGATATATGAAGATTATGCAAAAATACTTCTCCATTGTTAATACGGGCAAAGCTGTCTTTTAAATTCACACGGCCATTACGAATGGACTTGATTTCCGTTCCTTGCAGAACAATCCCGGCCTCGAAAGTTTCTTCGATTGAAAAATCGTGCCTTGCCTTTTTATTTTGTGCGATTGTCTTACCATTTCCTCGTGGCATAGCGTTATCCTCCTCTTGTGCGTAGCATCTATTGTACCAAATAACCCTGGTGTTTCCAATTCAAACACCATTCTAGCCGGAATCATAATTAATGGACTTTTCCGTATAAAAATGAGAATATAATCCTGAAAAATGATCATAAAAGGAGTCGCCCTAATGGAACAAGTTATGAATGTGCAGCCTTTAACGCATAAAGACCGGCCGGCACTTGAAGCCATGGATACTGGAATTGAAGATGATTATGTTGTACGAATATTTGAAAGATTGATTGAATCTGATAGTCATGAGCTGTTCGGTCTATTTAGAGAAGGAAAGATGTTAGCAGTGGGAGGATACAGTTTATTTGGCAGCGGTAAATTTGCCATGCTGGGCCGCTTGCGAAGTGATCGTCGGTCACTTATGAAAGGAAACGCCACTGAACTTCTGCAGCCAATTGTAGACCAGCTTTTCCGCGATCCTATGGTGGCCTGGGTCGGCGCAAATACTCATCTGCATAACCATGCCGCGAGAAGAGTCCTGGAAAAGTTATCGCTCAACCAAGGTCCTGTACTACATTTCTTAACGCTAAAGTCTCCAAAGCTATTAACAGCCCATGAGTCAGGCCCAGTTTGGGAAGAAGTAACCGATCTCCAGCATAAAAAGGAACTTATTCACTCCACAGAAATGAACGAGTTGGGTGTTTTTCCTTTTGAATGCTACTATCCGCTTCCTTATGATAACGCTTTGTTTACTGACCAACACCTTGAAAAATCCTCTTTTTACCAAAATCCCGACGCTTCCCGATTCGTAATCGTGAAAAGTGATACGAAAAAATTTGATTATTCCCATGTGAAATATTTTTGGAACGATCACTATAACCAGCCTGGTTTCTTTGAAACGATTCTTCACCATTGGAAGCAGCACCCGGATCATGTCGGGTGCTGGATTGATTTCTCTGCGGAAGGATTTAAAAATATTCCGGATTTATCCCCTTACGACGTCCAGGAACCATGGATGTTATATGGCAAATGGAAATAGGGTTCTACCTAGATGTAAAAACGCGCGAAGCAACTCGCGCGTTTTTTATGTTACTTCTTCTTTTTACTACCTTTTTTCGGAACGCCTTTATTTCTATAAAAAGGCTTGTTTCCTTTTTGCTTGTTCTTTTTCTTTTCTTTTTTCTTATCCGGCCCTTTAGAATTAATCTGTTTAGGTTGAGCAGGACGTTTACGTTCTTTTCTTGGCTTCATTCCATCAATTTCGAAGTCAACGACACGCTCATCAAGATTTACATTCGTTACTCGAATGGTTACTTCATCCCCGATTCGAAATACGTTGCCCGTCCGTTCGCCAATCATAGCAAATTGTTTCTCATGGAAATGGTAATAGTCATCAGTTAATGTACTCACGTGAACGAGACCTTCAACTGTATTCGGAAGTTCAACAAACATGCCAAAGCTTGTTACAGAGCTGATAACACCTTCATATTCTTCCCCAACCTTATCCTGCATGAATTCGGCTTTCTTCAAGTCGTCCGTTTCACGTTCAGCATCGACCGCTGCACGTTCCATTTCAGAAGAGTGTCTAGCTATTTCAGGCATTTGATCCTTCCAATGTTTACGGGTTTTATAATCCAGCTTATCTTCCACCAGATACGTGCGAATTAGACGGTGGACAATTAAGTCAGGATAACGGCGTATCGGTGAAGTGAAATGCGTATAGTAATCCGTAGCTAAACCAAAATGTCCCAGACTTTGAGGATCATATTTAGCCTGCTGCATCGAACGCAGCATCAGTTTTGAAATAATCATGTCCTCCTGTGTACCTTTCACTTCTTCTAAAACTTTTTGAAGGGCCTGCGGATGAACATTATCTGCTGTTCCTTTTACTGCATACCCAAGATTAGCTACAAACTCAAAGAAGTTCTGAAGCTTGCTCTCATCTGGGTCCTGGTGAATTCTATGAATGAATGGAACATCCATCCAGTGGAAATGCTCGGCAATGGTTTCGTTAGCGGCAAGCATGAATTCTTCTATTAAACGCTCCGCAACTGACCGTTCCCGAAGTTTAACATCAACGGCTTTTCCTTCTTCGTCTACAATGACTCCGGCCTCTTTAAAGTCAAAGTCAATAGCACCGCGGTCCATACGTTTGCCGCGAAGGGTCTGGGCCAGAGCAGCCATATCACGGAACATAGGTACCAGGTTCTCATATTTCTTAATCAGCTCTTCATCTTCGTCCTCAAGAATTTTATTTACGTCTCTGTAAGTCATTCGTTCATTGGTTTTAATTACACTTTGAAAGATTTCGTGTTCCACTACGTCGCCACTTTTGTTAATTTCCATTTCACAGGAAAGAGTAAGCCGGTCAACTTGCGGATTTAAAGAACAAATTCCGTTAGAAAGACGGTGCGGAATCATAGGGATCACACGGTCTACTAAATACACACTTGTAGCACGTTCTCGAGCTTCTTTATCAATCGGAGAACCTTCACCTACATAATACGTGACATCCGCAATGTGAACACCCAGTTTAAAGTTCCCATTATCAAGCCTCTTAACTGTAACGGCATCGTCCAGGTCTTTAGCGTCCGCACCATCAATGGTTACGATTGTTTCATCCCGAAGGTCGCGTCTATTTTTAATTTCCTCTTCACTTATCTGATCGGGTGTTTCTCCAGCCTGCTTTAGAACTTCATCTGGAAAATCCACCTTAATGCCGTGTTTATGAATAATGGAGATGATATCAATCCCCGGGTCATTCTTATGGCCAAGTATTTCTACGATCTCCCCTTCGGCGCTCATGCGTTCTTCTGGGAATTTCGTGATGTTTACAATCACTTTATGACCATCTGCGGCACCATTTGTCTGCCCTTTAGGAATAAAGATATCATTAGGAATTCGTTTATCATCAGCTATAACAAAGCCGAAATTCCGGCTTGATTCGTACGTTCCGACTATTCGAGTCGTTGCTCGTTCTAATATACGGATCACAGTACCTTCTGGACGATTTCCTTGCTCATCTCTTTTTTCAATTCGTACCATTACTTTGTCATTGTTCATGGCTGAATGAAGATCAGAGTGATGAAGATAGACATCATCTTTGTCTTCTTCATCTGGTATGAGAAACGCAAAACCCTTGGCATGCATCTGAATCCGGCCTCGAATAAGGTTCATCTTTTCAGGAAGACCGAACCTGTTCTTTCTGGTTCTTACAAGTTCTCCCTCTTCCTCCAGCTCATTCAAAGCTTTCATGAGGTCTTTGAATTCATTGGTATCTTCAAGTTCCATCGTTTCTTCTAATTCTTGTACAGATAATGGCTTAGATGCATTCTCTTTAAAAAATGTTAATATTTGATGTTTTAAGTCTGTGCTCAATTTGCCTAACCTCCTCTAAATGTATAGGCCAAAAACTCTAGCGATTAGGACCAGTCCAATGATTCAAGAAATTCAAGGATATCCTCGTGCAATTGTTCCTTTTCTTTCCCCATTGTAATGACATGGCCAGAGTTCTTGTACCATTTTATATCTTTTTGGTTGGATTCTACTTGTTCATAAATATAGTTTGCGCTATCTTTGTTAATCATTTCATCTTTTTCTGCTTGAACGACAAAAGTGGGTGTGTAAATCTGGTCCACCTCATCATGAACTTCGTTAATAAACCCGCCTAATTGCTTAAACATTTCTTCTGATTCGTTTAATAATTCGTCTACTTCTTTATTAATCGTTTCCTGAGCTTTACCCTCAAGCTGTTTATACTGTCGGGCTTTAGCTTCAAACCCCCGGGTTAACTGCTTTTCGTTATCGAAAAACATAGGGGAGCACATGGTAACTAAACCTTTTATCGGCTCAGAATAGGCAAGTTTCAAACCCAGCACCCCTCCAAGAGAGAGTCCAGCCACGGCTATTTTTTGATAACCAAGTTCTCGCAGGTGGTCCAAAGAAGCTTTTACATCCGTCCACCAATCTTCTGGCCTTGCATCAATTAAAGCTTCCAATTCCTTTCCATGGCCTCGATAAATTGGACCGTGAGTCGTGTACCCGTGCTTTTGCAGAAACCTTCCGAGCATACGGACATCAGCGGAATGTCCTGTAAAACCATGTAATAATAATACCGCACGCTCTCCTTCTTCAAACGTAAAAGGTTGTGGTTGTTTAATCTTCATGTCATTCTCTCCTTACTTCATCTATTTCCTTATTTCCAATTTTCATTCTTATATTCCTATTTTCAGCTTACCAAAATTAGCTCTCGGTTACTTTTTTTGAGCTTATATGACAAATTATACCCTTTGTGTAAATACTTATCGATCATAATAAAAAAACCGCGCTAAGAGATCAGCGCGGTTCTACTTTCGCATTCTTTAACCCAAAATATAGGCTGACAAGAAAGCCAGGACAAAAAATAAGACCCCTGTTACGATTGTAGCTTTATGCAATACAGCATCAATTCCTCTAGCTTTTTGCTTCCCGAACAATTGCTCCGCTCCACCAGATATGGCTCCTGATAATCCGGCACTTTTCCCTGATTGCAACAGTACTAGAACAATTAAAGCTATTGTATCAATAGTCAATAAAGTTATCGCGAGTGTTTCCATGTTGTGCCAACACCTCCTATAGACGTACAAATCACTAGATTAAATGTAGCATAAAACCATTTTAGCATCAAGAATATTTAAACTCTCGAATGGCCTCGTCCTAGAGGTGATCGTCCAAGTCTTTGCAGAATAGACCATTTAAAGCGTGGAAGGATAAGTTGAAGGTTTATTAAAGAAATTGATTGTTTTTGATAATTTTTGATCGTTTTTGCTTGATTTATGTAAGGGTTTTCTTTATTATAGGTATTGAGATAAAGAAAGGAGAGGTGCCTATGCTGACTCCAGAACGACATCAGATCATTTTGGAAACCGTCAAAAAATATCATACGGCTAAAATTAAAGATCTGGTGCGATCAACAGGGGCTTCGGAATCCACGATCCGACGTGACTTAGATCAATTAGAGCAGGAAGGTCTACTTCGCAGGGTCCATGGTGGAGCTTCTCTAAGAGCTTCAGCGAGCGACGAGCCAAGCATGGGGGAAAAAATCACAAAGTACCATAAAGAAAAAAATGCTATTGCCAGCTATGCTGCATCACTCGTCAGAGATGGTGATTGTATTTATCTCGATGCAGGCTCCACAACCTACGAAATGATTTCTCATTTATATGGGAAGGACATTACAGTAGTCACAAATGGGCTCGATCAACTCGATAAACTCACTGAGTATCAAATCAAAACATATGTAGTTGGCGGTTATGTAAAGCATCGGACAAGAGCCGTCATTGGCACAGTGGCCATGCAAAACCTTCAACAATACCGATTTGACCAGTGCTTTATGGGGACCAACGGTATTTCCTTAAGAGAAGGTTTTTCTACACCAGACCCTGAAGAAGCTGCGATTAAAAGCACAGCTTTATCTTTATCTCAGGAACGCTATATTTTAGCTGACCATTCCAAGTTTGAAGAAATATCCTTCGGAAAATTTGCCAATCTCGATGAGGCTTACATTGTGACAAATTATGAAGGACTGTACTTAAACGATTACAAAGAAAAAACTAATATAAAGGTTGTGACCTCATGATTTACACGTGCACACTGAATCCGTCCATTGATTATGTAATGAATGTGGACGAATTCAAGCCGGGAGACCTGAACCGTGCAAGCCAAACGTTTTTCTATCCTGGCGGGAAAGGTATTAACGTTTCCCGAGTAATGGCAAGACTAGGAGTTAAAACGATTGCTCTTGGTTTTACAGGCGGATTTACAGGTGAATTTGTTAAAGACTTTTTGAACAAAGAGGAAATTAATCATCAATTTATCGATACCGAGCAAAATACAAGAGTGAATGTAAAGTTAAAAAGTCAGCAAGAATCGGAGATCAACGGTCCTGGCCCCATACTTTCCTCTAAGCATCAGGAAGAGCTTATGGAGCAAATTCGAACGTTGACTAGTGAGGACACCTTGATACTTGCAGGGAGTGTGCCTTCTTCTTTACCAGGAGATTTTTATATAACCATCGCAGATATGTGCAGTAAGAATGGCACTAAATTAGCTGTCGATACATCTGGAAAAGCATTAAAGGAGTTGGTCGGCCGTCCTATCTATTTGCTTAAACCGAACCACCATGAATTGGGTGAATTATTTAATGTAACCATTGATTCTATGGAAAAGGCTGCGCATTATGGGCAAAAGCTTGCAGACCAAGGTGTTCAACACGTGATTGTCTCCATGGGCGGTGATGGTGCTGTATATATAGGCACTGACCAGCAGTTCTACTCCAACGTTCCTAAAGGCCAGCTGAAAAATTCAGTCGGCGCAGGTGACTCTGTAGTTTCCGGTTTTCTTGCATCCATGGCACAAGGAAAATCGACTGAAGAGGCTTTCCGCATTGGTGTTGCTTCAGGGAGTGCTACCGCCTTTCAAGATGACTTATGTACTGCCGAAGATGTAGAGGAGCTTTTGGATGAAGTTAAGATTTCTTCATTAATTATAGGAGGGAAACCTAATGAAAATCACAGAATTATTGACTAAAGAAACGATTCTGTTAAACATGACCGCTTCTTCTAAACCGGAAGCGATCGATGAACTCATTGGAAAACTGGATAAAGCCGGTAAATTAAATGATCGTGATGAGTTCAAACAAGCCATTCAGGCTCGTGAAGATCAAAGTACTACGGGTATCGGAGAAGGAATCGCCATCCCCCATGCAAAAACTGGCTCTGTGAAAGATCCAGCTATCGCATTTGGACGATCTCAAGAAGGATTGGATTACGAATCGCTGGATGGCCAGCCGACCAATTTATTTTTCATGATTGCTGCTTCTGAAGGAGCTAATAATGCTCACCTGGAAACATTATCACGTCTATCTTCATTTTTGATGGATACTAATTTCCGTTCTAAGTTGGAGCAAGCAAAAACCGAAGACGATGTGATAGAAGCCATTAACGCAAAAGAAGCTGAAGAAGACGGCGACGAGGAAGCCGAAGAAAGTACTTCAGCTGGAAAAGTCTTAGCGGTTACCGCATGTCCTACAGGAATTGCGCACACCTATATGGCAGCTGACAAATTGAAAGCAACTGCAAAGGAAATGGGCGTAAATATTAAAGTGCAGACTAATGGTTCCGGTGGAGTTAAAAACCGTCTGACCAAAGAAGATATTGCTGAAGCTGATGCAATTATCGTAGCTGCTGATACAAAAGTTGAAATGGAACACTTCCATGGCAAACCTGTTATCGAAGTACCAGTAGCTAAAGCCATTCACGAACCAAAAGAATTAATAAACAAAGCGGTCAACAAGGACGCTCCTATCTATCAGGGCGGTGGAAAAAACCAATCTGAAGAATCATCGGAGAAAGGACAGCGTTCTGGTATTTATAAACACTTAATGAACGGTGTTTCCAACATGCTTCCGTTTGTTGTCGGAGGTGGTATTTTAATAGCCATTTCCTTCTTCTGGGGAATTGAATCCGAAAACGAATTTGCACAAATGCTGAGTACTATTGGCGGTGGAAATGCCTTCTTCCTGCTTGTACCAGTACTGGCTGGTTTCATTGCTTCTAGTATTGCAGATCGTCCAGGTTTTGCTCCTGGTATGGTCGGTGGTTTGATTGCGATTACGCAAACATCTGCTGAAGGTGCAGGAAATGGATCTGGTTTCTTAGGTGGCTTAATTGCTGGTTTCTTAGCAGGTTATTTAACCTTACTCGTTAAGAAGCTGCTCGAAGGACTACCAGCTGTTTTAGATGGTTTAAAAACCGTACTCTTTTACCCGGTACTAGCTATTTTTGGAACAGGTATGATCATGTTGCTTATCAACCCAGCTCTAACAGGAGTTTATACTTGGTTGTTTGATCTTCTTGATAGTATGAGCGGAACCAACTTAGCTCTGCTCGGAATAATTGTAGGAGGCATGATGGCTGTAGATATGGGCGGTCCAGTCAACAAGGCAGCTTATACGTTCGGGATCGCTGCACTTGAAGCCAATAATTACACCTTCATCGCTGCAGCTATGGCCGGTGGAATGGTGCCGCCACTAGCAATGGGACTTGCTACAACTTTCTTTAAAAATAAATTCACAAAACAAGAACGCGAAACTGGAAAAGCAGCTTATCCGCTGGGAGCCTTCTTTATTACAGAAGGAGCTATTCCATTTGCAGCAGCTGACCCAGCACGTGTTATTCCGTCCATGGTTGCCGGAAGTGCGTTAGCTGGAATGCTCACTATGCTGTTTGGAATTGGTCTTCGCGCTCCACACGGCGGTGTGATCGTAGCTCCTCTAGTTGAAGGCGGAATTACTCAAATCCTTCTTTATCTAGTAGCTATTGCTGCTGGCTCTATTCTAGGAGCAATTGTGGTTGGATTCTTGAAAAAAGACATCCAAAAGGCTTAAAATGATAAAGTTAGGGTACTCAAAATATAATACATTTTTAAGGAGGAACAAAAATGGTAGAGAAAACATTTAAAATTACATCCTCAGACGGTGTACACGCACGACCTGCCACAGTACTTGTTCAAAATGCCGGCAAGTATGAATCAGAAATCAATCTTCATTACAAAGAAAAGGCTGTTAACTTAAAATCCATTATGGGAATTATGAGTCTTGGTATTCCAGCAGGCGCTGAAGTTAAAATTACTGCAGAGGGCAGTGATGAACAAGAGGCTGTAGACCACATGGCATCTACAATGAAGAATGAAGGGCTGGGGGAATAACCCATGACAAACCTTCAAGGAATTGCAGCTTCCAGCGGTATCGCTATTGCTAAAGTGTACCGTCTGGAAGCTCCAGACCTTTCTTACAGTAAAAAAGATATAGAGCAACCAGAACAAGAGATCAAACGCCTGCATGATGCTCTAGATGTTTCAAAGTCAGAACTTGAAAAAATTAAAGAACATACTAAAAACACGCTGGGGGATGAGCACGCTGAGATTTTCTCTGCTCATTTGCTTGTACTTTCAGACCCAGAGTTGATTAAACCAATCGAAGATAAAATAAAAGCAGAGAATGTGAACGCTGAAGCTGGTTTAGATGAAACAGCCAATATGTTTATCGACATGTTTAAGAACATGGACAATGAATATATGCGGGAACGCGCTGCTGACATCCATGATGTTACTAAACGTGTTATGGCGCATCTCTTAAATGTAACGTTCCCTGACCCTGCCTTGATTAACGAAGAAGTAGTTATTGTAGCTGACGATCTTACACCTTCTGATACTGCTCAGTTGAACAAACAGTATGTTAAAGGGTTTACCACGGATATCGGCGGACGTACTTCTCATTCGGCAATCATGGCTCGTTCTCTGGAAATTCCTGCAGTTGTCGGTACGAAAGATGTTACCTCTAAAGCACCTAAGGATTCGATGATTATTGTTGATGGAATTAATGGCGATGTAATTATCGAACCTACCGAAGATCAAGTAAATGAATATAAGCAGAAACAAGAAGATTTTGAACAGAAAAAGAAAGAATGGGCTAAGCTGAAAGACGAGCCTACAGTGACTTCTGAAGGAGACCATGTTGAGCTTGCTGCTAATATTGGCACCCCTCAGGATGTTGATGGTGTTCTTAATAATGGCGGCGAAGGCGTAGGTCTTTACCGTACAGAATTCCTTTATATGGGTAAAAGTCAGCTTCCAACTGAGGAAGAACAATTTGATTCCTACTCTACCGTATTGAAACAAATGGGTGATAAGCCGGTAGTTGTGAGAACACTGGACATCGGTGGAGACAAAGAACTCGATTATCTGGATCTTCCTGATGAAATGAACCCGTTCCTTGGTTACCGTGCTATCCGTTTGTGTCTGGAACGTGATGACATTTTCCGTGTACAGCTGCGCGCTCTTTTACGTGCCAGTGTCCATGGAAATTTAAAAATCATGTTCCCAATGATTGCAACGCTTGAAGAATTCCGTCAGGCAAAAGCCATCCTTGACGAAGAGAAAGAAAAATTAATTAACGAAGGTAAAGAGGTCTCTGAAACCATTGAAGTTGGTATGATGGTCGAAATTCCTGCTACAGCTGTAATAGCTCGTCAATTTGCAAAAGAAGTGGATTTCTTCAGTATTGGAACAAATGACCTTATCCAATACACGATGGCTGCTGATCGAATGAATGAACGAGTATCCTACTTGTACCAGCCTTACAATCCTGCAATTCTTAATTTGATTAATAATGTAATTGAAGCTGCTCACGCAGAAGGCAAATGGGCCGGAATGTGCGGGGAAATGGCAGGAGACGAAATTGCCATTCCAATTCTTTTAAGTCTTGGACTTGATGAATTCAGTATGAGTGCTACTTCCATTCTTCCAGCTCGTACGCAAATCAGAACCCTGTCTAAAGAAGATTGGATTTCTTACAAAGACGAACTACTATCAAAAGGCACTTCTGATGAAGTGGTTGATTTTGTTAAAGAAAAAACACAATTAAGGTAGTATTTATAATTGAAATGTGGCAAACTAAACGTGTGAAACGGAGAAGCGCCCCTTTTTATGTTATTTAGAAAGAAGTGTTTGCGATGACGTTTACGATTATTATGATCGTTTGTGTAGCTATTGTCCTCGGAATTGCTGCTATGTTTGGAACGGCAGTCTCCAAGGGATATGATTACGAACACACCATAGATCCTCTTCCAGAGGAGCCACATCACAATCATCACAAGGATGAAGAAGATAAAAAAGCTGACGCCAATCAATAAGCGTCAGCTTTTTTTGTAATCTCTTTTCAACCTCCGTACTTAGTAAAGCTCTCGTTACTTGAAGACTCAGTTTCGAGATAAATGGGGTCCGTTACGTTAGATGGATAAGGACTGGTGGGGAAATAACTCGTCTTGTTCCATCACCCAGACACTCGAGACATAAGCCGTTCATCAACGGATTGGAAAACCGCCATCCTTTTGATGCTCGGCTTATGTTGTTCGTGTCTTTCGGGGTGATTCCACATTTGAACACTTTCCTATGGCCCTACACGACGTAGGGTCGATCGACGTTCCCACAGGACGTGGCGATCTTAGTCGATCCTCCTTTTACCATGAGCTTCCTCGCTCGTTTCACTCCCTGCGGGATCTCACCTAGTCCCTTCTCCCGCTCTTACACGCTCATAAGTCATAAGCGTAAATCAGGACATAAACGACGATGAGAGCTATCCAGCTCCAGCACCTAGCGTCTAGTGAGACTTCCCTCACTTCTGTACGATAAGTCAACATCGAATCGCTCCGCTCTTCGTGTTTCCTTTATCTCCGCCAGCTCCAGGCTAG
>NZ_FOOG01000091.1 GCF_900113125.1 Halobacillus alkaliphilus
ATGGAACAAGACGAGTTATTTCCCCACCAGCCCTTATCCATCTAACGTAACGGACCCAATTTATCTCGAAACTGAGTCTTCAAGTAATGGGAGCTTATCTATAGTAAGCAACACGAAGATTTAACGTAGTTATTATATAAAGAATATGGAAGAAAATTGGTGAATGGGGAAAGCTAAACGCAAAGGTTCACAAGGAGGATGAAGAAACATGACTAAAATTCTAATGATTGCAACGAATGTGGATCAGTTGGACAGCGATCACCAGACAGGCTTGTGGTTGTCAGATTTTGTAGAACCAGCAACGGAATTTAAAGAAGCAGGATTCGAGGTTATAGCTGCAAGCTTAAAAGGTGGAAGAATTCCAATCGATCCTCATAGTTACAGTAATGAGCTTCCGAGAGTTTGGGACGGTGTGATGGAACCGATTCATAATACACCGATGCTTTCAGAAATTGATCCGAGCGAGTTTGAAGGTGTGTTCCTATGCGGAGGACACGGAGCTATGATGGATTTCCCCAATAATGAAACGATAGAACACGTTTTGAGACATTTTCTAACCGAGAAAAAAATAATTGCTTCCGTAGGGCACGGGTCAGCTGGATTGATTGGTGTGACTGATCATAATGGTGAAGCGATTGTTAGAGGTAGAACAATGACTGGATTTACAGACAAAGAGGAAAAAGAAACCGGAATTGAGAGTCTGCTTCCATTCAAAGTTGAAGAGCAGCTGCAAGCAGAAGGAGCAGGTTTTGAAGCGGCCCCCCCTGATAAAGATCATGTGGAAGTTGATCAACACTTTATTACTGGTCAGAACCCACGTTCAAGCTTGAGTACAGCCCAGGCGGTTATTAAGAAAATAAGAAAACCGCAGCCTCAATAACAAGGACTGATAAATCTAAAAAAGTCTCAGAGTACATAAAAATACTCTGAGACTTTTTTATGTGTGCCCGGCACGGGTGTAAACTCTAGGGTTCAAGTCCCGAGCGGCGAAGGTCGTTGTAGCCGTTAGTCAAAGGCAAGGGTGTCC
>NZ_FOOG01000052.1 GCF_900113125.1 Halobacillus alkaliphilus
ACGATTTAGTCGAAGGCTTGAACCGTAGGTTACAAGGGTTTAAGAACTATTATCGTCTGTCGTCAGCCTCGAAGAAGTGGCTGAATCGAATTGACTGGTATGTTTTGAAACGTCTAGCTCTGTTTAACAACAAGAAAAGACAGCGCCGAAATCTTCATGGTCATTTGGAGGAAGTAAAGAAACAAACCCAGTATCAACTGGTGTGCTTAGCCAAGTAGGGTAACCGTAATGCCAAAGAAAGAAGAACATCGGAAAGCCGTATGAGGGAGAACCTCACGTACGGTTTGATGAGGGGGAGCTGAAAGTAAAAGGGGAGAAATCCCTTTTGAAATCAGTTCTCTACTCTACCACGGAAAGCGAGTCGTTCCCCGCAGGACCTAACTCTCTAACTAGATATCTCGAAACTGAGTCTTCAAGTATCGGGAGCTTAACCAGAATAAAGAGTAGTCGTTTACAACATAAATTCCCTGTGATAGAATCATAATCATTAAAAGCGTTTAAAAAAAATTAAATAAAATAAACAAAACGAAAAAGGAGGTACAATTATGAAACAAATGTACATTAACGGGGCGTGGGTAGACGCCCAGTCAGGAAATACGCGGGACATTATCAATCCTTACAATCAAAAAGTCGTTGCGACGGTGGCTGAAGGGAAGGCAGAAGACGCGAAGCTCGCAATCGCTGCAGCAAGAGAAGCTTTTGACAACGGTGAGTGGAAAAACACGCCAGGAGCGGAGCGCGGACAGAAAGTTCTCCGCATTGCTGAGCTAATTGAACGGGATAAAGAAGAACTTGCCGAACTCGAAACTCTCGATACTGGAAAGACAGTGGAAGAGAGTCGCACAGACATGGAGGATATCGCAGGAGTGTTCCGTTACTTCGCAGGGCTTGCGGATAAAGATGGCGGCGAAGTGATTGAATCACCGATCCCGGACAGTCAAAGTAAAGTCGTGCGCGAACCGGTCGGTGTGTGTGGTCAAATTACACCTTGGAACTATCCGCTACTTCAAGCAGCATGGAAAATCGCGCCGGCATTAGCAGCAGGAAACACGATCGTTATAAAGCCTAGTGAGATTACTCCTCTTACGACTGTGAAAGTTACAGAATTGATGGAAGAAACAGGGTTCCCTAAAGGAACTGTCAACCTCGTCCTCGGTGCTGGGGCAACTGTAGGTAACGAACTGGCAGAAAGTGAAGATGTCGATCTGATTTCTTTCACGGGAGGTATTGATACAGGAAAGAAAATTATGCAGAAAGCGAGCGGGAACGTGAAGAAAATTGCGCTTGAGCTTGGAGGAAAGAACCCGAACGTCGTATTCGCTGATGCTGATTTCGAAACAGCTGTCGACCAGGCACTGAACGCAGCCTTTTTCCATGCTGGACAGGTTTGTTCTGCAGGAGCAAGATTGATCCTTGAAGATTCCATTCACGACCGTTTTGTGGAGGAACTTAAGAAGCGTGTGAAACGAATCAAGTTAGGAGACGGTTTCAAAGAAGATACACAATCTGGGCCGCTCATCTCTGCAGAGCATCGCGGCAAAGTCGAAAGTTATGTAGAGATCGGGCAACAGGAAGGTGCGAATCTACTTGTCGGAGGAGCACGTCCGGAAGATCCAGAGCTTCAGGACGGCTTTTTCTACCTGCCGACGATTTTCACAGAGTGCACGTCTGATATGAGAATTGTGCAGGAGGAAGTGTTCGGCCCGGTTCTTACAGTCGAACGTTTCCAGACAGAAGAAGAAGCAGTGAACCTGGCGAATGATTCAATTTATGGACTTGCAGGTGCGGTGTTCACCACAGACATTGATAAAGCGGAACGTGCAGCTGGTCAAATGCGCATGGGCACGGTTTGGATCAATGATTTCCATCCGTACTTTGCACAGGCACCGTGGGGCGGATACAAACAGTCTGGAATCGGCCGTGAACTCGGTAAACCTGGTCTTGAAGAATATACAGAAACGAAACATATTTTCCGTAACGTTAAGCCTGAACCGATCCACTGGTTCAAGTAATCGCAGACGATAATTTTTTTCAAACTCTGAGGAGGTTCTTACTATGAATGAATCATATGATATTGTTGTCATTGGTGCCGGAAGTGCAGGATCTATTCTCGGCAATCGGTTGAGTGAAGACGGAAAGAAAAGTGTACTTGTACTTGAAGCGGGGCGCAGTGACTATGCGTGGGACTTGCTAATTCAGATGCCGGCAGCGCTGCCGTTCCCTGCAGGTAAATCGCTATATGACTGGAAATATGAGACCGACCCTGAGCCTTACATGAAAGGCCGTCGTATCAAGCATGCTCGCGGAAAAGTCCTTGGTGGTTCAAGTTCCATCAACGGCATGATCTATCAGCGCGGAAACCCTAAAGACTATGAGCGCTGGGGTGCTGACGAAGGCATGGAATCGTGGGATTTTGCTCATTGCCTGCCATACTTCAAACGTCTGGAGAACGCGCTTGGCACGGATAAAGATGATAAATATCGAGGCCATGACGGTCCGATTAAATTGGAAAAGGGTCCGGCGACTAACCCGCTGTTCAAAGCCTTTTTCAACGCAGCTGTCGAAGCCGGTCATTCCCGTACGCCTGACGTTAACGGATTTCGTCAGGAAGGTTTTGGACCGTTCGATAAGCACGTGTACAAAGGACGCCGGATGTCCGCATCACGTGCGTACTTGCACCCGGCAATGAAGCGCAGGAATCTTACGGTAAAGACGCGTGCATTCGTACAGCACATTGATATCGATGGTGAGAAAGCTCGTGGTTTGACGTATAAACGAAATGGAAAAGAGCATTATGTAAAAGCAGGAGAAGTCATCCTTTCCGGAGGTGCAATCAACACACCGCAGCTGCTCCAGCTTTCCGGAGTCGGTGATCCTGAACACCTTCGTTCTGTAGGCGTGCAACCTAAAGTAAACCTTCCTGGTGTAGGAGAAAACCTTCAAGATCACCTTGAAGTGTACATTCAGCACGCCTGTCCACTGCCAGTATCGGAACAACCTAATCTGAAAAAAACGAAGATGCCTTGGATTGGATTGCAGTGGTTACTAGGACGCAAAGGTCCAGCTGCGACCAACCACTTTGAAGGTGGTGGCTTCGCCCGTTCAAACGATGATGCCGATTATCCGAATCTGATGTACCACTTCCTGCCGGTAGCGGTGCGTTATGACGGACAGAAAGCACCAGTTGAGCACGGGTTCCAGGTTCACATCGGACCGATGTACTCCGATGCTCGCGGCTCGTTAAAAATTCAATCAAATGACCCAAAAGCACATCCAAGTATGGTGTACAACTACCTTTCTACCGAACAGGACAAACGCGAATGGGTCGAAGCTGTACGAGTGACCCGTGAAATCATGTCCCAGCCGGCGATGAAGCCTTATAATGGTGGAGAAATATCTCCAGGATCATCCGTTCAGACAGAACAGGAGATCCTCGACTGGGTTGCAGAAGATGCGGAAACAGCCCTTCACCCAAGCTGTACAGCAAAAATGGGACCGGCCTCCGATCCGATGGCAGTCGTTGATCCGAAGACGATGAAAGTTCATGGTCTTGATAACCTGCGCGTGGTTGATGCATCGGCTATGCCCTACGTGACAAACGGAAACATTCACGCGCCGGTACTGATGCTTGCAGAGAAAGCTGCGGATATTATTCAGGGTAGAAACCCGCTTGAACCGGAACACCTTGAATATTATCAGCACGGAGTTCATCCATCTGATGCAGGTACTGTAAAAGGTTAATTTACAATTGAATTAAGAAACGATACGGAATCAGGGGCATTGTGCAGGCTCCTGATTTCGATTTATGTTATAGTGAGAGCATAAAGTTGTAAATTCATATTGAATAAATTAAATGTTTAAAACGAAAAAACAAAAAGGAGAGTAGGCGATTCTTTGAATAACAAGTCAGAAGAACTGATTGAAAAGGCGGAAGGAGCCGTCGTCAATTCTATTGCCGAAACGATGGACTTGTATGGAATCACTCCGTCAACCGGGCGATTATTCGCAAGGATGTACTTCAAGCATAAGCCGATGACGCTCGATGACATGAAGGATGATCTCGGAATGAGCAAACCGAGCATGAGTATTGCTGTCCGCAACCTGCAGGAGATCAGCATTGTCCAGAAAGTGTGGCAGAAGGGCTCGCGCAAGGATTCCTTCATAGCGGAGAAGAACTTTTTTAAATACTTCTCTCACTTTTTTGGAAACAAGTGGGAGCGTGAAGCTAAGCTCAACCTCTCTGCGATTGATTATGCAGAAGGGATGCTTCAGCAGGTGATAGACGATGAGAAAGCAGACGAAGAGACGATTGAAAGAGCGAAGGTTGATTATGAACAGCTTGAAGACTACCGGAAATATTGTAAGTGGCTCGAACGGCTGGCCGATTCTATCGAGTCCGGAACGATTTTCGACTTTTTGCCCGTGGAAGAAGAGACTTCTGAATAAAAGAATTAGTTTTCAAGCCTGACTCCAGAATAAATTCAATTATTTCCCATTCATGGCTGCACATCGATTAAGGATGGAACGCCCCTCTTGAGTGAAAAAACTCAAGAGGGGTTTTTTATTGATGTAAGGCGTCTTACAGTACTTTTTTCTTGAAACTTATATAATTGAAGAAGATAAGTCGAGGTTGAAACTTGGGAGGGGAAAATTTGCTGTCCCAGCCCCTATTTTTCTTAAAAAGTCTACTAACTGAAATAAGGAGCTTGAATGTATACCTCTGTATTGGTGAATGAAAAAGGAATATGGAAGGGACGGAAGATTTTAGCCATATGAAATCACTTCTTTTTCCCGAATAAAAAACTTCTTGCCGCCAAGAAGGGACAAGAAGTTTTTTCTGCAAAATTTTATTTTAAGTTCTTCTTGATGTACTGAATAATTTTACGTAACTCGTTAGGATGCGGACGGCCAAATGGGCTGGTTTGTCTTTGCTGATAAAGGACTTTCCCGGCTTCATCCGTTAAGAAATAGGCAGGATCCCCGTGTGTACCATGGTCTTCGTAAGGCGCCTGTTCATCATGATAATGAACACCATAAGCTTTCAAGAAAGCTAAGTCCTCATCAATTAAGACAGGGAATGTGAATTCGTGTTCTTCTACCATTTTCTCTAAGTCTTCTTTACTATCATGAGTAATCGTAGTTAAATGGATGTTCTGCTTTTCAAAATACCCCTTGCTTTCTTCAAGCTCCTGCAGTTCACTCATGCAGGCAGGGCACCAGGAACCCCGGAAGTAAATGATGAGATGCCATTGATCATTCTTTTCTTTTAAGATCTCGGAAAAGTTATAGACTTCTTCTGATACTGTTGGCAGGGTGAAGTCTGGAGCTGCTTGATTCAATTTGAAAGTCGTCATGGTTAAACACTCCTTTTTAAAGATTCACCTTTATTCTACATGAATGATAGGGAATTATATGTAATTTAACCTACAGACACTTAAAAATTGTAAGCTGAATTACATTTTTACTTGTTTAAGTTTTTATATTCTCCTGAAGGGAAAACTCTAAATGGAAATTAGATTAGGAGGGTTTTGCATGATTAAAGCATTAGTGTTTGATGCTTATGGTACATTATTTGATGTTCATTCCGTGGGGAAAGAATGTAATGAAATTTTTCCGAATAAAGGAGATGAAATCAGCCAGTCATGGAGAAAAAAACAGCTGGAGTATTTCTTTCTAAGACAATTGATGGAGCGCTATAAACCTTTTGACGAGATTACGAGAGATGCTTTGAATTACGCCTGCAAAGAGAATGGAGTCGAGCTATCTGAGGAGAATGAAGAGCGCCTGATGAACGCTTATTTAAAATTGGAGCTTTTTGAAGAGGTGGAAAGTGTACTTAAGGAGCTTTCTGAGAAAAAGCTGGTAGTGTTCTCGAATGGTTCGGTCAATATGATTGATCCTCTGGTTGAGCAGTCCTCGATCAATGAGTATATTGGTGAAGTGATCAGCGCGGATGAAATTAAGCAGTATAAACCGACGCCGGCTGCCTATAATCATGCCTTAGAAAGACTGGATGTTAAAAGAGAAGAAGTCCTGTTCATGTCTTCCAATCCGTGGGATATTACAGGTGCAAAAAGCTTTGGATTTAATACGGCTTGGATTAACCGCAAGGAGCTTGTAGCGGAAGAGCTGGATATACAGCCTGACAGTGTATATAGTGATTTAAGTGGAATTCGTGAGTGGAATTAGAATAGAGAAAAAAGGGCCCGGGCAGGGGCCCTTTTTTTGTATGGGTGTTGGAAAGCGATCCAGCGTGATCGGGGAATCAGGGTTAGGAAATGTTTAAGAACTCTTGGGTCTTATCCGCATCTATCGCCAGGAAACGTACTTTTCGAATGAATCCGTCTTTTTTTAACTCGCTCATCATAGCGCTCGTTGTTTCTCTTGTTGTCCCGATCATATTAGCCAGATCCTGATGGGTCAGTTTCATTTCTATGGTCTGCCAGTTTTGTTTGCGGCGGCCGGTCTTTTGACTGAGCATCAATAACAGGTACAATATTCGATGCTTCACATCGCTTAAGGCAATTTTCTCGCTCAAACTGTAAAAGTCCTTTAGTCGTGAGGAGAGGATATCGATCAGTTTTAGAGCGACATGCGGGTTACTTTTAATAAATTCCTCATAGTCACTGTGGGGGAGCGTACATATATACGTATCTGTCATAGCTTCCGCATAGGTCTGGTCGTCGGTCAAACTGACGGTGGACGTTTCACCGAATATATTTCCATCCACTAGAATATCGAGCGTAAATTGTTTGCCTTCTTCGTTCATACGATAGAGGCGGACCTGTCCTTTTTTAAGTAAAAATAAGGCATCCATCTTTTTCTCAGGAGAGACAATGGTCGTCCCTTTTTTCACGGGACTCATCTCACTCATTTGGTCGATACTCATGAGCTCCTCCTGGGAGAGTTCTTCAAATAAACTGATTTGGGAGAGTAAGGTAAGCTTATCCATTTTCTTCACCTCATTCCACTGGCTGTCATTGATTCATTAACGACAATGGAAAGTATTCTTAAAAAAGATTACCTTCTTGTTTAGCTTTAATAACCTTGAAAGTCATAATCACTATACCAATGGGGCAGCCAATTGTAAAAGCAATCGATACGATAAAGGGGAAGATATTTAGTGTTTCATCATTCAGTCGATAGATGCCAACGATCGTAAAAAGAGCGCAAAAGAAAATACCAACTAACGTTTTAGTTAAATTCATTAAATCTCACCGCTTTTTGTTTTAATTATAATAGGTTGGGTTTCATTATATTTAATGATAAGTGAATACCCTGAGTTTTGCTTAATTATTTGTGATTCATAGTTAAGGTTGTTATAGTAGGATCGCAGGAGTTCCATAAAATTGGTTTTCTGCTCAATCCCTGTTAAGTCATTCGACGTGTTTTTCGTCGTTTGCAAAAGCGTGCAGCTCGTTAACGACCTGCACGCTTTTTTTATTTCACGACGATAACCGGTGCCTGCACATATTTCACTAGTTTGTGACTGACACTTCCTAAGATCAAGGTCTGCCACTTATTACGCCCGCGGCTGCCAATGACCACGCAATCATAATCTTCCTGGTTGGCATATTCGATCATCTCTTCAGAGGGATCTCCGTGTAACATTATAAATTCAGAGGAAACACCCTCGGACTCCACATACTGAATGATGTCCAGGAACTTTTCTTTCCGTTTTTTAGTAGCTGTATGAGAATCCCCGTAGTTTAATACGTCCTGTTTAGATGTTTCACCATCGACCACATAAATTAAATCGATGTGCACCTCATCTTTGTGGGGGGAAACCATTTTTAATGTCTGATCTATTGCGCGACGGGAATGGTCAGAGCCATCCGTCGCAAGTAAAATATTTTTAAACATACATCATGCTCCTATCCATAATTTAGTGACCGGCACCTTTGGAAACTCCTCCAAGTCGAGCCAGGAGTCGGGAACTCTCCCCGTTCAAGCCAATGAACTTAACTTCAATGCCGTTTTGTTCAAACTTCGATTCAATACTGTCTAGAGCTCCAATGGCTGAGTCATCCCATAAATGGGAGTCGTTTAAATCGATGACCACTTCTTCGACATGATCTTTGAAATCAATTGAACTAAGAAAGTCTGTAACCGACGCAAAGAATAACTGACCCTGCACATAATAGATTCGTTTTTTTCCTTCGTTTGCATATAAGGTTAATACATTAACTTTGGAAATCTTAACGGCAAAGAAAATCATGCTGAGAACAACGCCGGCAAGTACGCCGTAGGCTAAGTTGTGCGTGAAGACTACGGTTAATACCGTCACAATCATGACGGCCGCATCAGAACGCGGTACTCGGTGGATATTACGGACTGAGCTCCAGTCAAACGTACCAATGGAAACCATGATCATGACACCAGCGAGTGCGGCCATTGGGATCTGAACGACGACCCCGCCTAGAACAATAATCATAAACATGAGCACGACACCTGCAACGAGGGAAGATAACCGTCCATTTCCGCCGGACTTCACATTAATGACGGACTGCCCAATCATCGCGCAGCCGGCCATTCCGCCAAAGAATCCAGTGACAATGTTTGCGACCCCTTGACCACGGCTTTCTTTGTTTTTATCACTTTCGGTATCGGTCATATCATCGACGATGGAAGCCGTAAGAAGGGATTCGAGTAATCCGACAATCGTTAGTGCTAAGGCATAAGGCAAAATAATCATAAGCGTTTCAAAATTCAGGGGCATATCAGGTAAAGCGAACATAGGAAGCGTTTGTGTTAATTCTCCCATATCCCCGACCGTTCTGACACCGATATTCATCCATATCGCAATAGCGGATACGACCACAATGGCGACTAATGTGGATGGAATGGTTTTGGTAACCAATGGAAATAGATAAATAATAGCTAAAGTTACCCCAACTAATGCATAAATCACCCAGGGTTCATTCTCGAAGTGCTGCAATTGGGAAGTGAAAATTAAAATCCCTAGAGCATTCACGAATCCTACCATAACGGAGCGGGGAATAAATCGCATGAATCTAGCTAACTTAAAGACTCCGAACAGTACCTGTAAGATACCGGTCAGGATGGTTGTGGCGAGCAAGTATTCAATTCCGTGCTGCGCAACTAAGGTAATCATGACTAAAGCCATAGCACCTGTGGCCCCTGAGATCATCCCCGGGCGTCCTCCCATAAAAGCGATTACGACGGAAATACAAAAGGATGCGTACAACCCGACCATTGGATCTACACCTGCAATAATCGAGAAAGCGATGGCTTCAGGAATTAAGGCTAAGGCTACAACGATCCCTGATAATACATCACCCTTTATGTTTCCGAGCCAATTTTCTTTGATTGATAAAGTTGACATACATACCCTCTTTCTATTTTTTATTTAGACCACTGAGTCTCACAGCGGCCAGACTTATTTAAAATGAGTTAATGTTGTATAGTTTTGAATAATTTTTAGTGCCGTTCTTTTATAACTGACTATAATAGATTATAATAAAGAAAAATGTTTTGCAATAGGTTTCCTTTAGTTAAGCGCTATCATTAACATAGATTTAATATTAGATAGCAGAAGAGGAGCGGTTCAGATGTTTTCTCATATACTTCTAGCTTCAGATGGATCAAGTCATGCGGTAAGAGCCGCTGAACATGCTCTGCAATTAGCCCGGCTATCAGAAGATTCGCAGATTACCATTTTATATGCCATTAGCGGCTCAACTTCTAAAAGCGATGTCTTGAGTGAAAATGCTGCAAACCTATCCATGGTTAGAAAAGGGCGACTTTTTTCTACTGAAGGGGTTTTTAAAAAAGCAGGAATGAATTATGATGTGAAAATATTAAAAGGTGATCCTGGACCTGCCATTGTCCACTATGTAAATGAAAACCAGTATGATGTGGTTGTAATCGGAAGCAGGGGTCTGAATGGGTTCCAGGAGATGGTACTGGGAAGTGTGAGTCATAAAGTGGCGAAGAGAGTTGATTGCCCGGTATTAATTATCAAGTAAGTTAGAAAAATTTGAGTTACAAGGGCAGAAGGTATAAACTTGTATATAGAATATACAAACGTTAAAGGAAGGTCTGTCCATGGACAATGAACAAGAAATCATGACGGTTTCTCAAGTTGCTGATTATCTTCAAATTAGTGAAGTGACCACATACAAATTGGTACAGGAAGGACGAATCCCGGGCTTTAAGATCGGGCGTCACTGGCGGGTAAGAAAAGAAGATTTAAGAGAACATATAAGGAAACTTCAGCATGGTGAGCACTTATAATAAGTGCATGTGAAAACCCTCTATTGTTAGAGGGTTTTTTTCGTGCGCTTTGTTTCGAATTTATATATTCTTTCTAACAAACAGTGAGGAAGAAAGATATATAATGTAAATAGAAGTCAGAAAGGGGAAGAAGGTGGAGGCAAATGAGCCGGGGAAACTATAAAGCAAGAATTTTGTTATTTGTGATCTTCATCTTGACGATGGTTTATTTCATTCATTTCAGGTGGCATATTACTCCAAATGATATTCAGCAAATGATTACTGCTTTTGGCTCGCTGTCACCTTTTATTTTTATAGCGGCTTATATGGCTGCTCCTTTTATGATGTTTCCTGCTCCGGTATTGTCGATGAGTGCTGGTTTAGCTTATGGTGTTTGGCCGGGGACTTTATATATATGGCTTGGAGCGGGCGGGGCAGCAACTACGGGTTACTTGATCGGACGTTTTTTCGGGAAGGCGGTATTTCAATTACATCAATATTCCTGGTCTGCTAGAGCGGAAGAAAGAATAAACAAACAGGGATTTTGGTTTGTTCTCCTATTACGGCTGTTCCCCCTCATGGGTTTTAGTATGCTGAGTTACCTGTCGGGTATGACGAAGGTACGTTTCTCTACCTATCTATCTGCCACATGGATTGGAATTCTGCCTGGTGTATT
Organism: Halobacillus alkaliphilus; assembly: GCF_900113125.1. Taxonomy (GTDB): domain Bacteria; phylum Bacillota; class Bacilli; order Bacillales; family Halobacillaceae; genus Halobacillus; species Halobacillus alkaliphilus. The sequence goes on from NZ_FOOG01000052.1 coordinate 10,913, forward strand.
TGCTTACGGCACGCTTGGGGCAAGCCTGGTGGCAGGAGACCCGTTCATTATTGGGGCGGCCGTCCTGTTGCTTGTAATCCTCTTGAGTCTATCATTCTTCTTTAGAAACAAAGTAAAAAAATGGCTTGATTTAGAGCAGAATAAAGAGGAGGAAGGGTGAATAGATGAGAGAAGCGGCTGCATTCGAGTGGAATGTTCAGTATAAAAGGTAGAAAGCTCCATTTTGTAGGAAATGGAGCTTGCGATAGCTTTTAATTTCTAGTTTTCTGTTCCGTAAAGAATATCATTCTCAGTTTCTCAAAATAATAAAAACAAGATAAACGATATACATCGTCATAAGGATAAAACCTTCTCTTTTGCCAATCTTATAATGAGTCCTCGAGAATAAGAGCAGTAACAAGCTCAGGGCAATCATAATTATCACGTCGGTAAATATCTTGCCGTTCACCGGTAAAGGCGTAACGACAGCTGAAGCCCCAAGAACAAATAAAATATTGAAAATGTTGCTCCCTACGACATTCCCCAGGGCAATTCCACTTTCTTTCTTCAAGGCAGCGGAGATGGAGGTCACCAGTTCAGGAAGTGATGTCCCGATCGCAATGATCGTTAACCCAACTAATGTTTTACTCATTCCAAGATCTAAGGCAATGGCTGTGCCGCTGTCTACCACCAAGTCCCCGCCAAAAATAATGGCTGCCAATCCGGCTAGCGTTAAACCAATGTTTTTCCCCCACTTAATAGTTGAAGGAATGGGTTCCTCTTTTGAATCTTTTCTACTTTTCAGGCCGACTTCAATCACATAGTACATGAAAATAGATAAAAACAATAAAAAGATGATGCCGTCACTGCGTGTAAGCAGGTTGTCACTTAATCCCTGTAACTCGATATCACTGATCAGAACGAGTAACGCTCCGCTAGCCAGCAATGTAAATGGGATTTCTTTTTTGGTCGTTTCACTTTCTACCATTAAGGGATAGAGGAAGGCTGCAATCCCCACCACTAACGTGATGTTAAAGATATTACTTCCTACCACGTTCCCCAGCGAAACTTCAGCATTTCCCTGTAAAGCGGCAAGGATACTGACGGTCGCCTCAGGAGAGCTTGTGCCAAAAGCTACAATCGTTAACCCTATTAAAATAGGCGGAACACGGAGCAGTCTGGCAATGTTGGAAGATCCATCAACGAATAAATCGGCTCCTTTAATTAATAACCCGAAGCCAACAAGCAAGAATACGTAAGCCATAGTTGTTCTTCCAACTCCTTTCTATTTTTTCATGATTTAACCATACCTTGTTTCGTTAGAGTTGAAAAGTATTTGAAGGGTGTTCCTCCATGATAAGAGCTTAGATTCCGAGGAACTATCTTCTTGGATCATAGGTCAACTGCTCCAGCGGTGGTTAGTTGAACCTGTTTGGGAAGCGTTACGGCTTTTATTCATAAATATTCGTCTTATAAAAAACTTAAAAGAAAGGTTGGCAAAGGGTAGTGAGTTGTGTAGAATAAAACACGTACATTAATAAATGTGAAATACATAATGTTCGTGTTTTATGAGTGGGAGGAGTAAAAGAATGAGTTTAACACAAAGGATAAGCTTTTTAATTGGAGGACTGCTTTTCGTTTTCTTAATGGCGGGGTGTGGAGAACAGCCCGAGGATGCAGCAGCAGCTGATAAAGAAGAAGAAAAAGTAATAGGAATCATAGGTCCCATGCAAGTAGAAATTGACATTCTTCATTCTGACATGGAAGTGGAAGAAACAACGGAAAAAGGCCAATTAACCTTTTACGAAGGAAAATTAGAAGGGCAGCCGATTGTCCTTGTGAAATCCGGAATAGGGAAAGTGAATGCCGCTTCCGCAGCTCAAATGCTTATCAGCGAGTTTGATGCGGATGTATTGATTAACTCAGGCGTAGCCGGAGGGATCCATCCCGATCTAGGTCTTGGAGACATCGTCATTTCTACGAAAACCGTGCATCATGACATGGACGAAACCGCTAAAGACTTTAAGCCAGGACAAATTCCATACATGGACACAAGGTATTTTGAAGCAGATCAGGAACTGATACAGCTAGCTAAGAAAGGGACAAAGGATCTTCCCGATTACGTAGATGTATTCAAGGGACCGATTGCGACAGGAGACCAATTTATTGCAAGCAAAGAAAAAACGGAATGGATTTATGAAACGTTTGATGCGTATGTCGTGGAGATGGAAGGAGCGGCTGTTGGACAGGTTGCTTACTTAAATGAAATTCCGTACGTTGTCATTCGCTCAGCTTCTGATGATGCGGGAGAAGAAGCTGCTGGAATTCAGGAAAACTTTGTGGAAGAAGCCGCTAAGAACTCCAGTCATGTGATTGAAGAAATGTTAAAAGGTATGTAGGAATAGAAAGAGCCTAACCTTGCACTCAAAGGTTAGGCTCTTTTTCATATAAAATGAGCAGTAACATAAATGTTGGTGAAAAAAGTTCTGATTTTATGTAGAAGTTTGTATTTAATTAGTCTACAATGGAAAAACAGGTTTGGTTTTCCAATACTTAATAAACCGTCATGGCCTGTACCCCGCTCTAAGAGTGGGGACCAATCTTGACTTCCCTCACTTTCCCAGAGTGAGGGTTTTTCTTTGCGCAGCTATTCCAACTTGTTTAGCAAGCCATCTAGTTGTTGAGAAATAATCAAAATATCTCGAAAGGCGGCTTCATTCATAAAAGCTGTGTACATCTGTTCTCTTGTCTCTTCAATTTGATTTTCCAATCGTGTTTTGTCTGACATTATCCACCTCCAATTAATATATAGATAGAACTTATCCGGGTTACGATCATTTATTAGCCCCTGTATCTAATTATTATTTTTTCAATTCGACTTCCTCCTGGCTAATAGGTTATTTGGGAAGGGAGGAAGAGTTAAAAACGTGTCAAAGCTAGGCCCTGACACGTTATCTTATGTGTAACAAGTATTCTATTTTGATAGGAGTAAAACTATCACTCAGTGGTTTGTGTTAAACGAGTGTGGTTTTCTCCGCACCTGGTACATTGAGTCCATAAGGTATTTACTACTTTTTCAGAAAACTCTTTGGGCGATACCTTAATAATGATTTGTTCATGATGATAGCAATTCGTGCAGTAACTTTTTATTAAGGATCCGACTTCATATGGTTTCAAATTCTTTCCTCCTCTCTAAGGTTAGAGAGGCAACAGTAGGAAGTTAATATTAGTATATTATGAAAATAATTTCAAGTTTTAATAAGTATCGCTGCCAAGTTTACGCATTGAATCAGAAGTTAGTGAGAGGAAAACATTAAACTGGAAAAGTAACTGATCCATTCATGTAAGGCAACTGGGAAAGGTTATAGTTGTACTGGAAGGGGAGAGATTTTAGTAAGCACAGCAAACAAATGATGACTTGGGTGCTGTAGAGGGAAGTTTGAATCTCAAAGGTAACCTAAAACCAACAATGTTTCACAACGAAATACCGAGGTTTTTCCCACACTTTGGGGAAACCTCGGTATTTTTTTAATCAATAATAGTGACCCTTTGGTTCTCGTACAATTTCTTAATATCTGGTTTCACTTGTTCTGTAATTAAGTAAGTCAAATTGTCTGTTGGACAAACGATATGATTGGATATCGTATCTAACTTATCATTCGTAACCATTCCCAGAACTTCAGTAGAAATAGATGCCATTTTTCTTTTCACTAAGGCTTCCGACAAGCTCGGAACACTTATTCCTATTTGAGGATCAATTTTATAAATCCCCATTATATATAAATCTGCTCTCATCGTAGTTAATGATTCAAAGGTATCAATCCCCAAATTAACCATGGACTGCTTAAATAAGGTTCCTCCAATCATGATGACTTCAACATCTTTATGATTATTAAGTGCCATAGCAATAGGGGGGCTGTTAGTGATCACCGTGCCCTTTAGAGATAAAGGCAGCTGCTGTACTAATTGTAAGTTAGTCGTTCCTCCATCTATTAATATAACCATATCGTCTTTAATAAGAGCTAAGGCCTTAGTTGCCAAATTCAATTTCGTTTCATTATACATTTCCTGCCTCGTGGAGAAGTCTTCGACTGGAGGTCCTTTTCTCAATGCCCCACTATGTACTCTTTTAATAACCCCCTGGTGATCTAACTCTTTTAAGTCTCTTCTAATCGTATCTTCTGAAACGGATAGTCGTTTGCTTAAGTCGCTTGCTATAACTTTGTGTTCATCATTTAGAATATCAACAATTCTTTGTTGGCGTTCTTGTTTAAACATAACCGTATTACTCCTCTTATAATTTCTGGAATTCTATCACATATTATAAATTAAAAAATACTAACAAGCAAAAAGATGCATAAAAAGGCATAAAAAAGCCTTTACATTTTTGAAAACATGCATTAACATGAATAAAAAGGCATTAAAACAAAAACAAGGAGGCACAAACATGCAAAAGAAGGTTACGATAGCTCCGTCAATCATGTGTGCAGATCTCTGTAATTTAGAAAAAAGCGTTAAAGAAATTGAGAGAGAGGGACTGGATACTTTACACATTGATGTCATTGATGGAAGTTTCAGCCCAAGCATGCCACTCGGTATCTCAACCATTGAACAATTAAGAAAAATAACGGATATGAAATTTGATGTCCACATTATGTCGAATGACAATGAGTTTTTCATTCAAGAGATGCTCAGAATAGGTGTCGATCAAATAACCTTCCATCATGAAACCAGTAGACATATCGATCGTTATATCAATTTAATTAAAAAACATGACACCAAAGTCGGCATTGCTCTTAACCCAGCAACTTCATTATCTGTTCTGGAATATGTATTACCGCAATGTGACACAGTTTTACTGATGTTGATCAATCCAGGCTTTGCAACGGATAAAAACGAAGAGCAAGTCTCCTATGCTGTAGAGAAAGTGAAAGACTTATCTAAATTGATCAAATCTAAAGGACTGGATACAAAGATAGAAGTGGATGGGCGTGTTTCTTTAAACACCATATCAGGGCTGGTAAACGCTGGCGCAGATATATTAGTAGCGGGCAGTACAAGTTTATTCAAATCAGACAATAGCTTAGCAGACAATAAGAAGCGGATAGAAGAATTAATTCTTGAGGGATTATATGAGGAGGCTAATTAATATGAGCGACTATAATTATGCTACCAAAAAAATAACAGATGAAATTACAGCGAGTTTAACCAATATTAATAGTGAAGATGTTGATAAATTACTAATTGAAATAAACAACGCTGAAAAAGTATTTTTTGTGGGTGTGGGAAGAGTTCTCTTATCCTTAAAAGCCATAGCGAAAAGGTTAGCGCACCTCGGTATTAAAACATACGTGGTGGGCCAAATCACTGAACCAGCAATTACAGATAAGGATTTACTAATCGTTGGGTCTGGGAGCGGGGGAACGCAATTCCCTTTGATTATTGCAGAGAAAGCGAAACAATTTAATGCAAGAGTTGCTCATATCGGAGCAAATCCGAATAGCCCAATGAGCGAATATTCTGATCTATTTATTAGAATCCCTGTAAGTTCAAAAGTAGATACTCCTGGCGAGGTCCATTCAGAGCAGCCGATGAAAAGCTTATTTGAGCAAAGTCTATTGTTATTGGGAGACACGATCGCGTTGATGATCGTTAATAATAAAAATATTGAGTTGCAATCCCTGTGGGAATACCACGCGAATTTAGAATAAAAGCTGCACAAATGAGCCCAATGGGCTGAAAAGGAGGGGCAATTATGAAAGCGCTACATTTCGGTGCAGGAAATATCGGTAAGGGTTTAATCGGTTATTTGTTGAATAAAAGTGGATTCGATCTATGCTTTGTCGATGTAAACGCAGAAGCGGTCCACCGTATGAATAGCAGCAACCATTATCCGTTGGAAATATTAGATGAAGACCATACAGTAGAAATCATTTCCCCAGTACGTGCCCTGCATAGCCGCTCACACGATCAAGTGGTTGATGCAATAGTGGAAGCTGACCTCATTACCACATCTGTAGGAGTAGGTAATTTATCTAAGATTGCTCCTGTAATATCCGAAGGGCTGTTAAAAAGAATTCAATTGGATAAAGGAAACGTGGATATCATCGCCAATGAGAACATGATTGATGCTTCTTCTAAATTGAAAGAAGAGATTCATAAAAATGTTTCCCTCAGTGAAATGGATGCAATCGGTTCTCATGTTGGGTTTCCGAATTCAGCGATCGACCGACTTTCACTGTCTGAAGAGAGAAGTGAAGGTGAAGTTACCCTCGTAGAGCCTTATTACGAATGGATGATCGAAAAGTCAGGAATGCTAAATGCAGATTTACCATCTATTACTAACGCCACTTATGTAGATGAATTAAAACCATATATTGAACGAAAGTTGTATATCGTCAATCTGGGCCATGCAGCGACAGCCTATACGGCCTTTCTAAAGGGTTATGACACGATACAGAACGCCTTGATGAACCCTGAAATTGAAAAGTTCTTGCGAGAAACTCTTAAGGAATCCGCTGGTTATTTTACTCACACGTATAATTTTGATCCGGAGGAAATGAGTGAGTTTATTGGTCAGACGATAAAACGCTTTAAAAATGCTAATATAAGTGATGATATCTTGCGAGTTGGCAGGTCGCCAATCAGAAAGCTAGGCTTTAATGAGAGATTGGTCAAACCAACCAGAGCCCTTTTCGAAACAGGCTTGCCGGTAGATAATCTTACCACGGCGGTGGCGACAGCCTTCTTATTTGATAACCCTCACGATGAAGAGTCCGTTACTATTCAATCCTATATTCGTGAACATGGAATCGAACAAGCTATTACACATTTCACGGAAATTGAGGATACGACCTTAAAGAGTAAGATCAAAGATAACTATATGAAATTAAAAGAAAATGACTCATTAAAATCATAAACGAAAGGTGATGTTGTTATGTTAGCCGAGCATTTAGAAGGAAATATCCGTTTCTTATCCTCCGTTGATTCCTGGGAAGATGGAATACAAGAAGCTGCAGCTCCTTTAGTAGATAAGGGGTCAATTACTCCAGGTTATATTGACGATATGATTCAAAGTGTAAATAAGAATGGTCCTTACATTGTCATTGTTCCGGGCATTGCCATGCCCCATGCTAAAAATGAAGGAAGCGTCGTAAAAACAAGCGTATCCTATTTAAAGCTGGAAGAACCAGTAATGTTTCCAAAAGAAAATGAAGTCCATACTTTTTTCGTATTAGCTGCTGAGGATAGCACTGGGCACTTAGATTTAATATCTGACTTGTCTTCTATTCTTATGGAGGACGATATTAAGAATAAACTCGAAGAAGCAAAAAACGAGCAGGAAGTATTAGATGTGTTAAAAATGGTGGAATAGATTTTTCCTTAATTAAATGTGAGAGTAACATCTTCCTTTTCCTTTACTTCTGGTCGTAGCTTTTAAAATTACTGAATTATCAGAAAGGAATGAGCAATATGGGTGAATCAGCACGTGTAACGGATAATGTTGAGGAAAAAAACGCTCCTTCTACGCGCGCAAGAGTCCAAGCCTTTGGTGGCTTTTTAACAAACATGGTTCTGCCGAATATCGGAGCTTTTATAGCCTGGGGACTATTAACCGCTTTGTTTATACCTAGTGGCTGGATTCCCAATGAGGAGCTTGCCCAAATCGTCGGTCCAGCTATTAAATACTTGCTGCCCTTACTTTTAGCCAGTACAGGTGGACGAATGGTTGGAGGACAGCGAGGAGCTGTAATGGGAGCAATCGGGGCTATTGGATTGATCGTTGGATCAGATATTCCAATGTTCCTGGGAGCTATGATTATCGGACCTTTAGGCGGTTTGATTATCAAAAAATTCGACAACGCTATGGAAAATAAAATACCTGCTGGATTTGAAATGATTGTTAATAATTTCTCGCTAGGCATTTTAGGATTCCTATTGATGATTCTATCTTTTTACTTTATTGGTCCTACAATAGAATCGGCCAATAACCTTGTCACAGCAGCTATTGAGGCGTTGGTAGCTACTGGCTTATTGCCACTTCTTTCTCTCATCAATGAACCGGCAAAGGTACTATTCTTAAACAACGTCATCGACCAAGGAATCTATTATCCTTTGGGAATGCAAGCGGCCGCTGAAACAGGAAAGTCCATTTACTTCACTGTAGCTTCTAACCCTGGCCCAGGACTTGGATTGTTGCTGGCATTCACTGTCTTCGGTAAAAAGACAGCTAGAAGAACAGCTCCAGGTGCAATCATCATCCACTTCTTCGGCGGAATTCATGAACTATATTTCCCGTACGTATTAATGAAACCCCTTACAATAATAGGGATGATCGCCGGAGGTGCGTCAGGTATAGCTGTTTTCAGTCTGTTTGACGCGGGACTCGTCGCTGGCCCAAGTCCTGGCTCTATTTTCGCCTATCTTGGATTAACACCAAAAGGAAGCTTCATTGGGATCATCGCTGGTGTACTAGTAGCTACCGTTGTAACATTCTTAATTACAGCGCTCATTCTGAAACTTGACAAAAGTTCTGAAGATGAGGATATCTCTGCTTCTGTAGAAAAGTCCAAAGCTATGAAGCAAGAAGGGAAAAAGACTTCTACCCCTAGCCAAAAGGATGAAGAAATCAACAAAATTTCTTTCGTATGTGATGCCGGTGCGGGAAGCAGCGCAATGGGAGCAACCACTTTTAGAAAGAAATTGCAAAAGAATAATATCGAAGGCATTGAAGTTAAACATTACAGAATCGAAGATGCTCCTGAAGATTCGGACATCATTGTCGTTCATGAAGATTTACAGGAAAGAGCGAGAAGAGCTCATCCGAATACGGAAATTATTTCAATAGGCAACTATTTAAATGACCCTGCGCTTTCACAGCTACTTGATAGATTGAAAAAGGATTAAATAAGTAGCAATGTAGTGGTTAAATTCAATTGGAGAGGAACTGATATGTAAGAAGGTCTCTTTGGAGGCCTTCTTTTTATGGTGGGAATGCAACTAATGACTTCCCTCTTATTTTAACGTGGAAAGAAAAATTGCAAATTTATGGATTTTCACGAGAGATATACCCTGGAGGGACAAAAGATAAACCTGAAATATAAACCTGAAATATAAACCATACAATGTTCAATCAGCAAGAATGAGTGCTATTGGACAAAATTTAAATCGTCAAATTATATATCCTTCCAGTCATCAAGAAATTATGTGAAAAACAGGCTTGCCTTGTAACATTAAAGAAATATAGATACACGCGTGGTTCCCTATTACGGTAATTTAATCTGCAGACTTTGAAAGAGAAATAGTCAATGAGCGTCATTATTGTTGCAAAAAAGAAGGCTCTCTTAAACTTCCGTGTTGATTTTAAAGTTAAGCTCCCATTACTTGAAGACTCAGTTTCGAGATAAATTGGGTCCGTTACGTTAGATGGATAAGGGCTGGTGGGGAAATAATCCGCTTTCCTATGGGGGAACGGTGAGCTTCCTCGCTCGTTTCACTCCCTGCGGGATCTCACCTAGTCCCTTCTCCCATGGGAGTCTCGCCATTTCCCCACCACCCCAACTATAATGCTGCGAACGGACCCTGCTATAGCAGAAAGGAACCATGCTGCATCTGCCTCAAATGCTTATATAACAGGGTTCCTACACGTAAACACACGTAGTAAAAACCACTATGGATCATAGATGATCCTGGTTCATTGGAACGCGTTTATGCAGAGAATTTCGAGCGCTCCATGATCGCAAAGGGGCGGAAGGGAACGGCGAAGACTCCTGCGGGATGAACA
>NZ_FOOG01000050.1 GCF_900113125.1 Halobacillus alkaliphilus
TGCCAAATACCAAAGACTTAAATTCCGTCGAGGGTCTAAGAAAGCGAGAGTTGCCATCGCCCGGACATTACTTGTGATCGTGTACCACCTATTAACCAAAAGAGAAATGTACAAAGAACAAGGGGCAAACCATTATAACCAACAAGCATTAGAAGCAAAAAAACAAAAGGCAATTAAGAGTCTTCAACGTTTAGGTTTTGTAGTCGACTTATCGCCACAGTCGGCTTAGAGAAGAATAATGAAATAAATATCAAAGTGACTTCAGGGATTTTTAAAAAAGTAATAAGATCCCCTTTATTTAGTGCGGTCTTAAAGCTGTAATTATTTTCAGGGTAGCCTTTAAATTTAAAAAATCCCGCAGGAAATGTAATCCTGCGGGATTTTGGACAAGTATAAACTTAAGGTTTTAAAACGAGCTTCCCTTTCGTTTTTCTAGCTTGGAGAATTTCGTGGACATGCGCGGCTTCATCAAGGTTGTAAACCCCTCCAACCGTGAGCTTCAATTCTCCTGTGTTCACAAGCTTTAATAATTCTTTCAGGCTTTTTTCAAATAAGACAGGCTTCTTCATAATTTGAGGTAGAAAGAAACCAATAACGGAAAGATTTCTGTTCATTAATCCAGATGGATACATTTGAGCCGGATTTCCACTTGCTACGCCATAAACTACTAAGCGCCCAAACGACCTCATGCACTTAACGGTTTCGTGAAAAATGTCTCCGCCAGCCATCTCGAGAGCAATATCAACTCCCCTTCCATCTGTTGCTTCCATAACTTCATCCCGCCAGTTCGGGTTGGTATAGTTCACCGTATGATCGGCTCCTAATTCTTTTGCGAGGTTCAGCTTTTCTTCAGAACTGGCTGTTGCAATAACCTCAGCTCCATAGTGCTTCGCCAGCTGTACTGCGAGCGAGCCGACTCCTCCGGCTGCAGCGTGGACAAGAACTGTTTCTCCTTTTTCCAATCGTCCCATTGTCGTTAACAAGTGATAAGCCGTCAGCCCCTGAAGTGGGATTGCTACCGCATTCTCATCATCGAGTTCTTCCGGCACAGGGATAAGATTACTTTCTTTCGTTACCACATATTCAGCGTATCCTCCTGAACCAATCAGGGTCACGACACGGTCTCCCTTTTGGAATTGTTCCGCACCTTCCCCAGTTTCTTCCACAACACCGGCTACTTCAGCTCCTGGAATAAAAGGTAATGGTGTTGGAACGACATAAGCTCCTTCTCTACGGGCCGTATCGGCATAGTTAACTCCAACAGCCGTAACTTTTATTTTTACTTCACCTTCACCTAATTCAGGCTCTTCCACTTGGACGGATTCCAAAACTTCCGGTCCGCCATATTCTTTAAATTGAATAGCTTTCATAAATGCTGCCTCCTAACGGCCAGTAAAAGCTGGCTTCCGTTTATCTTTAAATGCTTGTACTCCTTCTTTGTGATCCTCGGTTGTCACCATCATAGTCTGAGTAATGCGCTCCTGCTCAAGAACAGCAGCTAGATCCTGGTTCTCAGCCTGATCCACCATTTTCTTCATCATGCCCATGGCGCGTCCCGGTCCTTTAGCAAGACGTAAAGCATACTCCATCGCCGACTCTTCTAATTCTGCTAGAGGGTAAACGCGATTGACCAGTCCCCATTCAGAAGCCGTTTCAACAGGAATTGGTTCTGCGCGGAATAATAGCTCTTTCGTACGATATGGTCCTAAGATTTTCGATAAGAAGTAGTGACCTCCTCCATCTGATACTAATCCCACCTGGGCGAAACTAAGTACGAATTTACTTTCTTCTCCAGCTAAAATTTGGTCACAGGCAAGTACTAAATTAAAACCGGCTCCCGCTGCGTATCCATGTACTACTGCAATTACTGGTTTAGAAAGGTCTTTTATCATAAGGATCAGCTCATTAAGCTTTCCGATATGATCGTAAACTTCCTGGGAAGAACCAGATCCCATCCCCTTCACATCACCGCCGGCTGAGAAAGCTCTTCCAGCTCCTGATAATACAACAACTTTAATGTCATCATTCTGATCAGCTTCTTTAATCGCTTCTTTTAGCCCGGATATCATATCGTCTGAAAATGCATTTAAAGCATCAGGACGATTTAATACACAAGAAAGTACCGGTCCATTAAGATCCACGCTCAAATGATCATTACCTAATTTCATACAATCCATCTCCCTTTCATGAAATATATTGTCTTTCTTCGATCATCACTTCAGCAATCGCACGATTACGTTCTACCGAATCTTCCCATAAATACCCACTTAAAAGAACAGACACATTTCTAATCATCCTTATTCGTTCTTCTCCCGTCATCAAGTTCGAGAATAGGAAGTTACAGGCCTGCTGTATTTCTTGAGCTGATTGCTCTACAACTGTGTAAGCAAGCTTTGTTTTGAGCTCGGCTTCCTGATCAGAGTTACGAATAGCTTTCAGCGTCCGCAGTACAGTTGATTCGCTTGAATATAGAGCGATCGCTATATTGGCGAGTTTCATCATGGTCTCCTGTTCATGCTGAATCGTCTCCCCGTGGATTTTCAATGCCGTTCCTGCAGCCACGATATATAAATTCCGAAACAACGCTACAGCTTCCTGAAGTTTATCTAAAGGACCTTCCACTTGTTTAAACAGATTGTTCTTCAGAGAATGCTCGGCTTTTTCTAAAACACTACGAGCATCAAACTCCCCTTTGCCAAGCTTTTTGAAAAAGACGCCGGGAATTAGCAGTCGATTAATCTCATTGGTTCCTTCGAAGATGCGATTGATCCGTGAATCACGGTAGGCTTGTTCAATTGCGTATTCTTTAATAAAACCGGCCCCGCCGTGAAGCTGCAGAGCTTCATCTGCGATTTCGTCTAATGTCTCAGAACCCTTGATCTTACATATAGCAGATTCCAACGCATGTTCATTCATCGCCTTTGCCACAGCTTTTGGATTCTCACTATCATAATAATTACCAAGAGCTGATTCCACATGGCCCGCGGTTCTATAAAGAAGAGATTCTGTTTCATAAATACGAGCAGCCATACGAGCTACTTTTTCTTTAGTAGCACTAAATTCAGCAATGGAACGGCCAAATTGCTTTCTTTCTGTTGTATGTTCCAAAGCTAACTTGAAACAATGTTTAGCTGCTCCATTCGTCGCAAAACCTAGATTGAATCGGCCTAGATTTAAAACATTCAATGCAATTAAATGCCCTTTGCCTACTTCTCCAAGTCTGTTCTCCACCGGTACCTTGCAATCTTCCATAATGACGGAACACGTGGAAGAACCTTTAATCCCCATTTTATTTTCCTCAGGTCCGATCGACAGCCCTTCAAAGTCTTTCTCTACAATAAAAGCTGTAAAATCCTTCCCGTCCACTTTTGCATAAACGATGAAAGTGTGAGAAAAAGCTGCATTGGTTATATAGATTTTCGTTCCATTCAGCAAGTAGTGAGTGCCTTCCTCATTCATAACAGCAGTCGTCTTAGCAGAAAGAGCGTCCGAGCCCGCGTCAGGCTCCGTGAGACAATAAGCCCCTATATATTCACCAGAGGCCAATTTAGGCAAATACTTATTCTTCTGTTCCTCTGTACCAAAATAGGTAATGGGCAGCGTCGCAATACACGTATGATTGGAATGAGCTACACTATATCCGCCCCCGCTTCCGAGAGCCTCACCTACGATCCCTTTACTTATTTTATCGAGTCCCAGTCCTCCATATTTTTCTGGAATACTGTGACTCAAGAGCCCCAAATCTCCTGCGATCTTCATCTTCTCTGATACAAATTCGTAATTCTCTGCTTCCAGCTCTTTTCTGTTCGGGTGTATTTCCCGGGAAATAAATTGTCGAGCCGTGGAAGCTATCATTTTATGTTCCTCACTGCGGTCCTCAGGGGTGAAAACTGTTTCTGAACTGCTTTCCGTAATTAAAAATTCCCCACCACGGACGTCATGTTTTACGGGATTCATAATCCCCCTCCTTTAATTGCCCTGATATTGGGTTATAGGTTGGTATGGTATGAAATTGTCCTTCGCTTGCAGCGAACTCAATTTCTTTACGATTCAGTCCTGCTTTAAGGAGAATCTGGCCGATTCTGGATTCACATAACAGATCGGCTTGGGATAAATGGTTTCCTTTATAAAACAGCCATGCGGTCAAAGCTGCATCTGATAAATTCCAATTCCCCTGTTTTTGCAAGTAATGAATGAGGCTTCCAGCTCCATAGAAATCTTCTAGTGTGTACTGTCCGCTTGAACCTGAACATACGAGCATAATCGTATCGTTCTCATGTTGTTCATATAGAAAAGCAGCCATAGCTGGATTGTTAAGTAAGGACGATGCGTACAAATGACTCGCCTGACTGGAACGCTGTAACGCGACCGTTCCATTAGTGGTACTTAATATAACGTGTTTTCCTTTAACTACCGGCTGTAAGTGAGTACGTAGAGGATGATGAAACCCTTCGATAACCTGTCCCTGATCTTCTCCAGCTAAAATGTAAGGTTCAGAAAAGTTTTTCGCTCTTTCTTCAGCGTGAGCTGCATCATAGACAGGGATGACCGAAGAGGCTCCATCCGCAAGAGCTGCAGTTATCGTCGTAGTAGCGAATAGAACGTCAAATACAACCGCTACTTTGCCCACCATAAGTTCCTCTTTAATATCTTCTTTTTTGAAAATGACGTGAATATCTCCCATGCTCAAATACCAGCCGTCTCTTCAGCATGCTTAATCAGATTGTTTACAAAAACGTTCATGTTCGCAAATCTAGGGTCATTCGTCTGTCCCTGTTTGTACCTGTAATAAATCTGTTGAATGATTCCGGCAAGCTTAAAGTAGGCAAACGTGAGATACACGTGAATATCATCTACACTTCGCCCGCTTTTTTCAGCGTATCTTTCAATAAATTCTTTCCTTGTATAAAAACCTTCCGTAACTGTAACTGGCGGTTTCCCCAATCCTGTTTTCAATAGCTCAGGATCGCCTGCTTCGATCCAGTAACTGAGGGCAGCCCCCACATCAGCCAGTGGGTCTCCAACGGTGGTCATCTCCCAGTCAAATAGACCAACCATTTTTGCCGGATCATCCGGATCAAACATGGCATTATTTAACTTATAATCGTAGTGAATGACGGCGGCTTCATTGGAATGCGGAACATGGGCTATAAGCCACTTTTTCAATCGCTCTCCACTGACTACATCATCCGTTTCAGCTTTTTCATAACGCTTGATCCACCCATGTATTTGCCGCTCCATAAACCCTTCCGGCTTCACCATATACTTCAATGCCGTCTTCTTATAATCAATAGAATGGAGTTCCACCAGACGGTCTACCATGGATTCCGATATTCTTCTGCCCAGGTCCCGACTCTGTTCTTCTCCCTCAGGAAATTCTTTATCGAAAACCACCCCGTCTCTCCGTTCCATGATGAAAAAAGGGGCTCCTAATACACCTCCAGAATCAAACAAATAAGGCTTCGGTGCCAAGGGGAAAACGGGGTGTAATGCCTCTAATATTTTATATTCCCGTTCCATGTCATGAGCTTTAGGAGCAACAGGACCAAGCGGCGGCCTGCGCAGTACGGCCCGCCAATTACCCAAAGAAAGCTCATAGGTTAAATTAGAATGGCCGGCGCCAAACTGACGGACCTGTAAATCACCCTCCGGAATGGAGAGATTTTTCCGTAAGAATTGTTCAATCGCCTGGACATCGATCTCTTCTCCCGGGCGCACGGTTCTTGTATCATTCGTATCCTGCATGCTTAAGCTCCTTTCTATTTGGTTGTTAACTGATAAGAGGAAAGCTTAGTTTTCATCTTATCAGTCAATGGAGAGCTCTTATGATTTTTGAAATCAAACTGCACAATGACCGAGTAACCCCTGGCTGTCACTTCTCCACTCTCTTTCTCATATAAATCCTGCTCTAAGTGAAAACTTGAATTCCCTATTTTCGTGACGCTGGTTTTTATAGTAAGCGTTTGATTGAAATAGACTTGCTTTAAGAAATCACATTTTATCGAAGCGAGGATGAAATTCCAATCATCTCCCACAAGCCCCAGATCCTCGAAAAATCGGATACGTGAATCTTCCATATATACAAAAAAATTGTTGTTATTTACATGCCCTAATAAGTCTGTTTCACAAAAACGCACGGTAATTTCATGCTCATGCATTTTCTTTCCCCCTCTAGTTCCTGACTTTGTTGTCGTACGTGTAAAATCCTTTTCCAGTCTTTCTTCCAAGCTCACCAGCTTCTACTTTTTCGGTTAAGGTTTTGGATGGCTTATCGTTTGGATCTTTGGTTTCTTCATACTGTTGCTGCATAACGTAATAACCGACATCAATACCAGATAGATCCATTAGTTCAAAAGGACCGATTGGATGGTGAAGTGCTTTTTTAGTAATCTTATCGATATCCTTAAAGTCTGCGTACCCTCCTTCATACAAACTCATCGCTTCTTTCTGAATAGCAAAGAGAATCCGGTTTGCGATAAAACCAGAGATTTCCTTCTCCAGCAGCACGGCCGTACGGTTCATTTGTTCACAAACCTCCATAGCGACAGCTGCTGTTTCCTCAGTTGTATGCTCCCCTTTCACGACTTCCACACAATCCATAACTAGAGGCGGAAAGAAGAAATGCATATTGCACACGTTTCCAGGTCTTGACGTTGAGTCTGCGATCAGCGAACTTACAATGGTCGATGAATTCGTTGCCAGTATCGCATATGATGGCACAATCTCATCAAGCTTGCTGAAGACTTCACGTTTTACAGCGAGTTTCTCCACCACTGCTTCAATGACAAGGTCCGCTTCGCTTGCAGCATCTCTTAAGTCCGTCGTAAAAGTAAGACGGCTGAACGCTTCATTTCGATCAGCTTCTGAAATTTTATTTTTCGCCACCCATTTGTCCATAATGTCAGCCAGTTTATCTTTTGCCTGTGCTAACGAATCGTTACTAATGTCCTGTAAACTTGTACGGAAACCAGCTAATGCTCCCAGCATAGCGATTTGATGCCCCATGGATCCTGCTCCAATAACGGCTATTTGTTCTACTTTCATAGTGACTCCTCCTTATTATTCGTGATCGTGATGTTCATTTAGCAAGACGCATGCATCCCGCCATCCACCACTAAAACGTCCCCGGTGACATAGTTAGACGCTTTGGAGGCTAGAAACAGGGCAGCCCCTTTTAGATCTTCATCTGTTCCAAACCTTCCCATCGGGGTACGGTCCAGGATAAGATCACCACCCTGATCAAGTAAGCCTTGGGACATTTTGGTAGGGAAAAATCCTGGAGCGAGGGCGTTTACCTGAATATTATGGGAACCCCACTTTACGGCCAAATCTTTTGTAAAAGTAATAACGGCACCTTTACTAGCGTTATAGCCGATGGTGTCCATAAACCTTGGGTCTGCTCCGCCAAGTCCAGCGACTGAAGCAATGTTAATGATTTTGCCGGCCTGCTGTTTAACCATAACCTCTCCCACTTTTTGTGCCATTAAAAAAGTACCGGTAACGTTCACATTCATAACCTTCTGAAACGCCTCAAGCGGCATTTCAAGGGTCGGTGCTCCCCATGTTGCTCCGCTATTGTTGACGAGGATATCAATTTGGCCAAAGCGCTCCAGCGTCTGACCGACAACATTCTCAATATGAGATGGATTGGTAACATCACATTCTAAGGCCAGGGTGTCTACGCCAAGTTCGCTTTCCAATTTGGAAGCCATCTGCTCGCAGGCTTCTACTTTTCTTGAACATAAAACAACATTAGCTCCTGCTTCGGCTAATCCTTCGGCAATCTGTGCGCCTAAACCTCTCCCGCCTCCAGTTACAATGGCTGTTTTCCCGGTTAGATTAAATAATTCATTTACATGCATCTTCTCACTCCTCGTATTTGGATAATTCCAACTTAGCGATTTGTCTGCGGTGTACCTCATCTGGTCCATCAGCAAGCCGCAGCGTACGGGCCCCGGCCCACTGGGCAGCAAGCGTAAAGTCTTCACTTACCCCTGCCGCTCCGTGAGCCTGGATAGCTCTGTCAATGACTCGAAGCGCCATGTTAGGGGCCACAACTTTAATCATGGCAATCTCAGTTTTGGCTTGTTTGTTTCCAACGGTATCCATCATATGGGCAGCTTTTAATGTAAGAAGCCGGGCTTGTTCCAGCTCAATTCGGGAATCTGCAATCCACTCCCGGATTACTCCCTGCTCGGCAAGCGGTCGATGAAAAGCTGTCCTATTCTGGACACGCTTACATAATTCTTCAAGTGCACGCTCAGCGGCACCAATCAGCCTCATACAGTGGTGAATTCTTCCCGGCCCCAGGCGTCCCTGGGCAATTGCAAAACCTTTTCCTTCTCCCCAGATCATATTGCTCGCCGGAACACGCACATTTTCAAAAGTAATCTCCGCATGGCCATGAGGTGCATGGTCATAGCCAAACACAGGCAGCATCCGTTCAATTTTGACCCCTTCTGCGTCCAAAGGAACGAGAATCATAGATTGTTGCTCATATTTGGGGGCATCTGGATCTGTCTTCCCCATAAATATAGCAATTTTACAACGGGGGTCACCGGCCCCGGAAGACCACCACTTTCGACCGTTTATGACGTATTCGTCCCCATCACGTTCAATCCGTGCTTCAATATTCGCAGCGTCTGAAGACGCCACATCTGGTTCTGTCATAGAAAAACAAGACCTTATATCCCCGTTTAATAAAGGCTCAAGCCATTCTTTCTTTTGTTCTTCACTTCCGTAACGGGCAAGAACTTCCATGTTACCGGTGTCCGGCGCGTTACAATTAAATACTTCAGGACCTATAAGAGATCGTCCCATCATTTCACAAAGAGGAGCATACTCCAGATTTGTAAGTCCTGCTCCATATGTAGAATCCGGTAAAAATAAATTCCACAGTCCCGCCTCTTTTGCTTTTGATTTTAATTCCTCCATTATTGGCGGTACAGAAGACCAGCGAGTTTCCTGCTGATTTAACTGATCTTCATACAATCGCTCATTTGGGTACACTTCACCTTCCATAAAGCTTCGGATCTCCTGCTGATATCTTTTTACATTCTCCGAGTAATCAAAATTCAACGATTTGCCCCTTCCCCGGAAACATACTGTCCGGTTAGTATATAATATCCATTTTATACCGATAATTCTGAAAATTCAACATAAATGAGTGAGTATTCATTTTTATCTGTCATATTTTCTTGCTTCATCCATATGTATGAGTTGTAGGACACTTTACAGGAGGGATGCAAACATGCGTGATCATCAGAACGAGAACTCCGCTAATGATAGAAAGTCCTCAAATGAGCAAAAAGAAAGCTTGATTAAGAACGTGAGTAAAGAAGCTAATCAGGTTGTTCACAACACAGTGGATACTTCAGGCAAGGTTATAAAGTCGATCACAGGTGAAGGAGGCCTTCTCGGTAAAACAATTGATTCTTCCGGAAATATTATTAAAAAAGTAGCTGATAAAGGCAATGAAGCTATTGATAAGACTTCCGATACCTCTTCTAAAGCCTGGAAAACTATAAAAGATAAAACCGTGAAGCGAAAAAAATAGAACCATACGAAAAGAGCTGTCATTTTCAATGACAGCTCTTTTTATAGACTTTATTAGATATACCAGATAAGCTCCCGTTGAAGACTCAGTTTCGAGATAAATGGGTCCGTGACGTTAGATGGATGAGGGTTGGTGGGGAAATAACTCGCTTTCCTGTGGCCCTACACGACGTAGCGTCGTGCAGGGCCGCGGAAAGCAAGTCGTTCCCTGAAGCCCCTTTCTCTACAAAACATCTCGAAACTGAGTCTTCAACTAACCGGCCCTATTGTTTAATAAGCTATTAATAAAAAGATCCGTTTTCATGTAATGCTTAAATATCTTTTTAGGAACACAAAAAAAGACACAAGTGTACGGCTTGCGTCTAAACGTAGGGAAAATATCATAGTGTGGTAAACCATGAATCTATAACTATTAATTATAGATACCCTATTATATGTAGCCTTTTTCCTTTGGTATTGGTGGATGCCCTATATAATATAGAAACTTTAAAATCTTATTAATCTTATAGAAACTAGACAGATGTACAGGCGCAAACCTTTATCCTACATAGAATGATAAGGAATGATCAATAAGAAAAGGAGAGATTTTTTAATGTCATATCCATCAAAAAAAGGAAACTGTGTACGTGATATTTTAGAAAAAATTCTAGATGCTCAAGCAGAAGTGGCTATGGCTGACGAATGTGATGTCAGCTGTGAGCAGTCTATCCGTGATCTAGTAGGTCCTGCTACAGGCGGAAACGGGGATACAACCATTCCTTTCATTCTTTACTGCGAAGATTGTAAACCTTTCTTTGCCAGTGGTATTAAGAAGATTAACGGAACGTTCTACTGCGTAGAGACTCCAATCTTCAAAGCTATTAAATTTACAGATGACAAGAGAAACTGCATTAAACTTGAATTGCTTAAACCAGACAACAATCACAGTTCCTGGAGTAAGCACTGTAGTAAAAAAGATGTATGCGACTTAGTAAATGGAGTAACTGAATTCAAATCTACCGGGATCTGTATGACGTTTGACCTTGACTGTATCTGTGGAATTACATGTCTTGATACAACTACACCAGTTCCTGTAACAGAAGCCGACTTTACTCATGGGCACGTTCACGAAGGTTAATAAAAATAAACCAGGGGAGCCCCCCTGGTTTATTTTTAGATTTTAAATAGACCACCTGTCGAAACCTGGTTTTTTAAAAAACAATAGACTTGTTTTGCTAAGTTTTTTAACCTCTAACCACGGGAGAAAGACTCCATGTGCCAAATTGTTTGCGGATATGAACAACCTGTCCGATATGATAGGCATTGTGAATAAAAAGGTGTGACAGGGTAGCAGCCCATTTCTCAAGCTTATCGTCACTGCATCGCTTAATTTCTTTACGAAATTCGGCAAAGACAACACTGTTATTCACAGCTATCTGTCTCCATGACAGGCTGCCATGATTCTGGAACGTGTCATAGTATCTGGGAAGTTCATCTATTTCTTCTCCCCTGAAGCGACATAAATAACGATAGTTGTAAAAGTAGAGATGATTGAGGAGTTCTGCAATAGAGTGGGTTTGTTCATCTTCCGATCTTTCATGAACCTGGTATTCTTCTAAATCCTGAATAGACATTTCATAGCACACAAACCAGTTGTTTTCGTCATAAATGGCGGCTAGTTGTTCTAATAATACCTCTCTCATTGTCATGCTTTTCGCCTCCAAATATTAAATTAATATTATATTCGACAGATCTTTTATAAATCCTTTTTGTTTTTTTAAGAACTGCTATTAAATTGACCAATTATTCTCCATTCACTTTTTAAATGTATTATAATAACTCCATAAGGTTTCCTTGTTTTTCCACACATGCGAAATGATAGCAGCTTAGCGACAGGAGAGGATATATATAATGCAAAGAAATAGAGAACTCCATGATTTTTTGCTCCACAAAGCAGAAGATTTAACTGAGCAATGGTACGAGTCCTTGGATAAAAGTGATCCCAGAGGGGTTTACTCCTCCAAAGATCCTAAAGTCATTGAAACGTTAAAAGGGCAGAACTTTGAATTTCATCAGCACTTATGCAAGGTCTTTATTCAACCAATGGATCAGTTTCTTGAAGAGTTTGACGATTGGGTTATGAAAATAGCCAGTGATCCGGAACATCTGAGTACGCCTACCTATCTTATTATGAGAGAATTCTTACGCGTTCGTGATCAATATTTGTATTTTGTCAAAGAGTTTATTGCCGTATCCGATAATGCTTATACTCAGGAACAGATCGATCGCTGGAAAGAGGTACTCATTAAAGCATTTGATATCGTAACAATGCGAGTAGTTGAAGAAAAATCCAATCAACTTGATACTCGGATAGACAAACAGCAAAAAACGATTAATGAACTTAGTTCCCCCCTTATTGATCTTTCAAATGGACGAGCCTTGCTTCCCCTTGTTGGAGATATTGATTCTTCACGGGCCAGTGCAATTATGGATAACACCTTAAAAGGGTGCACCGATAAAGGAATTGACCAGCTTTTTATAGATCTGTCAGGTGTGTACTTAGTCGATACAATGGTAGCTCACCAAATCTTTCAATTGATCAGCGGTCTGCAGCTGATCGGAGTTTCTACCACCCTTTCAGGCATCCGTCCTGAAATCGCTCACACTGCTGTTCAGCTGGGTATTGACTTTGGTCAAATATCGATAACCCCCACTCTTGCTCAAGCTATTGATCGTGATCCTATATATACTTCTAAACCCTCTTCTTAATAGAGGGTTTTTTCAATAAAGTTTACTGAACCATTTGCGAGTATAAGGAAAAACAATTCGCCGAAATACATAAAGAGATTATGAATAGCCCTTCCAACTCATTCCAAATATAAAAAAAGGAACCCCTCGTTAGGAGTCCCTTCTCATGTCATACTTTATTTTATCTAATTTGACCCGTACCTTTCATAAGGAACTTCACAGTCGTAAGTGCTGGAAGCCCCATTGGACCACGGGCATGTAATTTTTGTGTGGAAATGCCGATCTCTGCTCCGAAACCTAGAGCGCCTCCATCCGTAAAACGAGTAGAAGCATTGTGGTAGATCGCTGCTGCGTCTACAATAGCTAAGAATTTATCAGCTGCCTCCTGACTTTCTGTGACGATGGCTTCAGAGTGTTTCGTGCCGTAAGTTTCGATGTGCGCAATAGCGTCAACAAGATCGTCGACAGCTTTCACAGCAATATCTGTACTTAAATATTCATTTTTCCAGTCGTCTTCACCGGCAGGCACGGCATCTGGAATGATATTAAGAACATGCTCATCTCCATGGACATGGATGTTTTCTTTCTTCAAAGCACTAATTAACTCTTCACTGTGTTGAGCCAGCCACTCCTTGTGAACAATTAAGGTTTCTGCTGCATTACATACAGCAGGACGATCTGTTTTTGCATTCACAAGGATACTGATCGCTTTTTCCACATCGGCATCTTTATCAATATAAATGTGGCAGTTTCCTACCCCTGTTTCAAGCACAGGAACCGTTGCGTTTTCCACAACTGCCTGAATCAGTTTACCTCCCCCGCGTGGGATGAGTACGTCGACATGTTCTTTCATTGTGAAAAGCTGGTTCGTTGCGGCACGGTCTGTGGACGCGATAAACTGCACGGCTTCTTGTGGGATTTTTGTTTCCGCAAGTGCTTTGTGGATAACTTCCACGATAGCCTGGTTAGAATTAATGGCTGAAGATCCACCTTTTAGCACGATCGCATTACCGGATTTAAGAGCAAGACCTGTTGCATCTACGGTTACGTTTGGACGAGCTTCATAGATCATGCCAATGACGCCAAGAGGTACGGTAACCTTCTCTACTTGCAGTCCGTTTTCAAGTGTCCAGTCTGAGAGTTTCTTACCAGTTGGATCTTCAAGTTCAGCTACATCGCGTAACCCTTGAGCAAAGTCACGAACTCGCTCTTGCGACAGGGATAAACGATCCATAAAAGCTTCGGTAAAGTTTTGCTCTCTTCCATTCTTTAAGTCCTGTTCGTTGGCTGCCAGAATGGTTTCAAAATCACGTTCAAGTACATCCGCGATATGGTGAAGAGCATCGTTTTTTTCCTTATCTGAAAGAATCATTAAACTCTTGGACGCTTTCTTCGCTTCAATCGCTTGTGCTTCAACGTTCACATTATCTTTTGTTAGTGTCATCAAAGACCTCCTTGAAATTTTTAAACGCCTGCGGGCAGAGCTACGTCTAAATGGCAGACAAAATCTTTTCGTTCAATTGCTGCTTTTTCATAAGATTCGAGTTCAGGTTCAGTTAGAGTAATCATTTCCTTCATTTGCTCTGAGGAATAATTCACTACGCCAAGACCAATTTCTTCGCCTTCTAAATCATGAATACGCACAACTGCACCTTCTTTGAAACGTCCTTTTACGTGGTGGACATTCATAGGAAGCAAACTTCTCTTCATTTCTACAATAGATTCTTTAGCGCGATGGTCAATAATGACTTCGCCTTCAGGACCGGAGTTAAAAGCGATCCATTGTTTCTTCTGATCGAGATTTTCCGTTTCCGGTGCGGTTTCAAAATAGGTTCCTCTTGCATTATGGTAGACAGCATCATAAACAATGTTGTCGGTACCTGCTTTTCCTAAGAAGGATGATATACCAGAAGCCATAGAAATCTTGAAGGCATCTATTTTGGATTTCATGCCTCCTGTACCGACGGCGCTTCCTGGGTCGCCAGCTGCAGCTTCGATCTCTGGGGTGATTTCGTGGACTTTATTGAGAAGTTCAGCATCCTCATTCTTTCTAGGATCTGCATCATATAAACCATCGATATCCGATAAGATCACTAATTGATCAGCATCCACAAGCCCAGCTACTTTAGCGGACAATGTATCGTTGTCACCGAATTTCAATCGATCGATGGTGATCGTGTCATTTTCATTTACGATGGGGATAATTCCGCGTTCAAGCAATACGTTAATAGTATTACGAGCGTTGTTGTAACGATCTTCATCAGAAAAATCACTGCGAGTGATTAATATCTGGGATCCAATATAACCATTAGACAGGAATAGATCGGAATACGATTCCATCAGTAATCCCTGACCAATAGAGGCTGCGGCTTGTTTTTCAGGTAAAGTGCTTGGACGCTCCAGGCATCCGAGCTTACGGTAGCCTGCCGCTACTGCACCCGAGGATACGAGTAATACTTCGTGGCCATCGTCCTTTAATTGGACGACTTCATCTACTAGTTTTTCGAGTTTCCGACGGCTTATTTCACCGTGCAAACTGGTTAAAGAACTGCTTCCTATTTTTATAACTACCCTTTTTTTATCTTGAGTCAACATATCACTCCTATTTAACGTATTGCGTCGTGTTTTTATTTACTGCCTACTAACAGGCCTTCTATTTCTTTACTGAGTTCTTTAGAGCGTCCGGCTGCACCTTTAATCGCTGCTGAGATCGCCTCTCCACCGCCACTTTGTTCCAGTGCTTCAAGCCCAGCCGCTGTCGTACCGTTTGGAGAGGTAACTTTTTTACGAAGCTCCCCTGGGCTTTCTTCGCCCTCAAGCATCATTTTTGCTGCACCGAGTAAGGTTTGTGCTCCAATTTCCCTGAGAGTTTTAGAATCCATACCCTCTGCACGGCCAGTTTCCTCAATATGCTCCATTAAATAGTAAAAATATGCAGGACCGCTTCCGGCAATTCCGGTAAAGACATCCATCTTATCCTCTGGAATAATGAAAACTTCTCCAATAGACTGCAGGAGAGCTTTAGACACTAGAACGTTTTCCATGTCTGTATAGTGTCCTGGGCACATTGCGGTGGCTGATTCGCGAAGCGTGCTGGATGTATTAGGCATCACTCGAATGACTTCCTGACCATCATTGAGACGGTCTTCCATATATGAAGTAGAAATGCCAGCGAGCACGGATACAAGTACTTGATTCGGATTTAATTTATAACGTAAGTCTTCAAGTACAGCATCAATATCTTTTGGCTTCATAGCCAGAATAAGTTGATCCACTTGTGAAAAGTCTAAATCATCTTTTAATACTGTACGTACACCATATTTATCATTAATCTCATTTAATCGATCTTGATTACTTCGATTGGTTACAATGATCTGATCTGCTGAAATGTTCCCGGATTCAACCATACCTGAAATCATAGCTTCAGCCATAGAGCCTGCACCTAGAAAAGCAATCGTTTGTTTGATCATTTGAGTTAATCTCTCCCGTTCGTATTTTTTGTTCGCTTTCTTTATGACGTTTTTCATCATAACACTGGTAAAAATTGATTCAAGGGGTATTTACCAAATGATGTCTATAAGAGCCAATTAGTTAGTGTAAACGGTTTCACAGCGAGATATTTCTATCTCATCGCTTCTCATCGCGAATAATGGCTTCTCACGGCTGTATTTGCGAACTGATTTTTTACGAATTCCCATATAAAACCCAATAATATGAATTCATGAAATATTCTAAAAACTTAACATGACAGGGATTCTAGCTTCTTCCAACATCCCTGCCTAATCTCCGTGTTGCTTGTTCCAGATAAGCTCCTAGGTCCTGCGGGGGGACGATTTCGCTTTTCGGCCCTGCAAGACGCAGGTCGCTCAACCCTACGTCGTGTAGGGCCATAGGAAAGTGTTCAAATGTGGAATCACCCCGAAAGATACGACCAGCATAAGCCGACCATCAAAAGGATGGCGGTTTTTCAATCCGTTGATGAGCGGATTATGACTCGAGTGTCTGGGTGATGGAACAAGACGAGTATTTCCCCACCAGCCCTCTTCCACATAGAGTAACGGATCCAAGATCTCTCGAAACTGAGTCTTACAGTAACCGGCCCTTCAGTGGAATAACCAGTTCTTGAAAGTCTACAACATAGTTTAATAAAGCTTTTAAAAGAGGCATGTCTCCCTATCTTTCTAAGGTTGTTTCAACCAACACAACGATAAGCAGTACCCAATAAAAAAGAACTTACGGGCTTATGGCGCCCGTAAGTTCTTTTTTATGATTAATTTTCATTAATAAAATGGTTATATTTCACCAGCTGTTGATTCAATTCTCCAAGCGGTACGAAGCGTGCCTTTCTAAACAGTTCCTTACCTTCAGAGTAAACAAGAACTGCTGGAACAGAAAAGACAGAGAACTGTCCCGCTACTTCAGGTACTTCGCTTGCATCCACGTGAATAGAGGATATGCTCGGGTATTCCTCCAGCAACTCCTCCACCTGTGGTTTTAACGAGTGGCAGACGGAGCAATTCGGCTGAGATATATAAACAAGTGACAATCTCTCATGATCAATAAACGATTGTACAGATTCTAAAGAATGTAATGAATTCAAATAACTCACCTCTAATTAAACTTGTGTCTATTATACCAAGATTCAACCAGAGTTTCTTCTATTCTGCCTATGTGACACAACCTACTCACTGCAGGCGGTCCGGGATATCTGCCTGATTCTTTTTCGTTTCCACTTCTTGAAAAATGTTCGCTGATTGCGCTGTCTGGGGAGCTTGATAAGCCTTATTTGAACCTAACATGTTTTTTAAAGCGATTAATTCTTTCCTCACATTTTCTACATCCTGTTTGGTAGCTGGTTTATAATCTTCTTTCAGTTCTAAACCGAGCTGACCGTTAGGCTCAAGAGTCGCTGATTTTACGTCTTGAATTGAGGTAACACTTTGCTGTCTTAATTTTATTTCTAACTGATCAACGGTCAGCCGCATTTTCTTTAAGTTCTGCTCATTTAATTGACCATTCACGATCACTGGCTTAGATTTCCCTGTTAAAAATTTTTCCATAAAATCAAATTTCACTTGCATAAATTCCATAGCAATTAAGGTTAGTACAAGCACTCCACCTACGCCAAACGTAACCCACACATTTTTCCCAGCTACCGGCTGAATCAAAAGGGATCCGATCGCGATCATAATGACGGTTTGAGAAAGCGTCATTTGAGATATCGATTTACGTCCTGCAATTCTAAGAATGATCGTGCCTACAATGATAATCAGTATGGCTTTCCATATCCAGTCCATAACACTCACCTCATTTCCCTGATATTTTTCCCGTCTTATCCATTGCTATTCCAAAATCATCTTGCAAATCCCGTCTCTATCCGCTATACTTTTCTAAAATTAATTAAATTCCAGGAAAAAAGAGAGTAGCTTATGTGAGAGGGGCAAGCGATTCAGGGACGGTGCGAGCCTGAACCATCTCCGTAAGTGAACCGGACTTTTGAGAAGCCTGCCTGAATCAAGTAGGGATAGGCCGGGGCAGCCCCCGTTAACAATATCGAGTGGCTATACAGCTATAAGAGTGGTACCGCGAGTAATACCTCGTCTCTTTCAGGAGACGAGGTTTTTTTAATTGAAGGAGGATTTAAAATGGAAAAGCACATTATGGCTCTACAGCTATCCCATCTTCTAGGTGAACAGTTTTCAAGAGAATGGGTGTACAACAAAATTGAAATTCCCAAAAAACCTCATTTAGGGGATTTAGCGTTTCCCTGTTTTTCATTAGCATCTTTCTTCAAAAGAAATCCCAAAGAGATTGCTTCTCAACTGGCATCGCATCTCAAACATGACCTCTTTTATGAGGTGCAGACAGCAGGCGGATATATTAACATTTTTCTAAACCAGGCTTTTGTAACAGAGCAAACCATTAAGCAAGTACTTACCGATCCATCCACTTATGGAAGCCACTCCTTCGGCACAGGAAAAACAATCGTACTGGATATGTCTGCACCGAATATCGCTAAACCTTTTTCTATGGGACACCTCCGTTCCACGGTCATTGGAAATGCTCTCTCTAATCTGGCTGAAAAGTGTGGCTATACCACCGTAAAAATTAACTACATAGGGGATTATGGAACGCAGTTCGGAAAGCTTCTGGCTGCTTACCAGCACTGGGGCAATGAACAGAATGTACGAGAGAATCCCTTGAAGGAACTTACGAAAATTTATGTCCAGTTTCATCAGGCCTCTAAAGACGATTCTTCCTTAATTGAGGAGGGAAGAGAATGGTTTAAAAAGCTGGAGCAGCAGGACGAAGAAGCGTTAAAGCTCTGGAAATGGTTTAAAGATGTATCCCTTGAAGAATTCGATAAGGTTTATGAACTGCTCGGTATTGAGTTCGATCTCACTCGAGGAGAAGCTTACTATAATGACAAGATGGACAAAACAGTGGAGATGCTAAAAGAAAAACAGCTGCTTGAAGAATCCGAAGGCGCCCAAGTGGTTCGTCTTGATAAAGAGGGGCTTCCTCCCTGCCTGATCCAGAAAAGCAACGGAACATCCATTTATGCGACAAGAGACTTAACAGCTGCTATTGACCGTTATCAGACTTATGAATTTGAAGAAGCTCTCTATGTCGTGGGACACGAACAATCGTTACATTTTGATCAAGTGAAGGAGGTATTACGCAACCTTGACTTTGACTGGGCTGACCAGCTTAAGCATATTTCTTTTGGTATGATGCTCACAGGTGGAAAGAAAATGTCTACACGTCAGGGAAAAACAATCCTGCTTGAGGAGGTACTGAACGAAGCTATACAACACGCTGCTTCCAATATTGAGGAGAAAAATCCCGAATTACTAAACAAGGAGGAAATTGCGAAACAAGTAGGTGTTGGAGCCGTGATCTTCCACGACCTAAAGCACGATCGCCGCAATGATGTAGAGTTCTCGCTTGAAGACATGCTGACTTTTGAAGGAAACACCGCTCCTTACTTACAGTATGCCTACGTGAGAGGACGCTCTCTCCTTGAAAAAGGAGAATTTCATATAGAACAAGCAGACGCTTCTCTCATAGAAGAAACTGCCTGGCCGCTTGTAAAATGGATCCGCCATTACCCAGAAACGGTTCTCAAAGCTAATTCGAATCACGACCCGTCCCTAATCGCTAAATTTCTGCTTGATCTGACAAAGGCTTTTAACAAGTATTACGCGGAGACAAAAATTTTACATGGTGACCAACAGAATGCACGTTTAACCCTTATTTACGTCTTTACTATTGTATTAAAAGACGGACTCAGTCTGCTTGGTATTGAGGCTCCTGAACATATGTAGGTTAAAAATACTTTTACTATCGCTTCCTCTTCCCTTCCTATATAATATTAGGTTGTGACTGCTAAAAAAAGGAGGCTTTCTTGTGGACGATAAAACCAAATATGAATTTTTAGCCGACGACCCTGACTTTAATGTAAAACCCGTTATGATTTCACTAATTATTGGAGCGTTCTTTGCCATCTTAAATGAAACGCTTTTGAATATTGCTTTGACTACATTAATGGAACAATTTAATATTACAGCCCCTGTGGTGCAATGGATGGTTACCGGCTTTATGCTGGTGATGGGAATACTGATTCCTGTTTCCGCTCTCTTGCTTCAAACGTTTACAACAAGACAAATGTTTCTTAGCACCATGACTATATTTACTATTGGAACACTCATTTGTGCGGCTGCTCCTACGTTTAGCGTTCTGCTTGCGGGAAGACTGCTGCAGGCGGTTGGAACAGGATTATTAATTCCAATTATCTTTAATACATTCCTGCTTTTATTTCCACCCGAACGCCGCGGGGCAATTATGGGCATGATTGGACTAGTCATTATGTTTGCGCCGGCGATTGGTCCGACATTATCAGGAATTATTGTAGAGTATTTAGGATGGAGATATTTGTTCATTACCGTTATTCCATTTGCTTTATTTTCAATTGCGTTCGCCTATAAGTTTTTGAAAAACGTAGGAGAAGTGACAAAACCAAAAGTCGATATTCTCTCCATTGTACTTTCCACTATCGGCTTTGGCGGGATTGTACTAGGGTTTAGTTCGGCTGGAGAAGGTGAAGCAAGCTTTCTTGATCCCCAGGTGCTTGCGATGATTGTTGCAGGGGCTGTGTCCCTCATCTTCTTTTCCATTCGCCAGCTGAAGCTTGAGGAGCCCCTCCTTGACATACGGGTATTCCAATATCCGATGTTCACCATCGGTCTTGTGTTATTCATTATTGTGATGGTTTCGATGTTTTCATCCGAAATTATTTTACCCATGTACATGCAGGGACCACTCGCTATACCTGCTGCAACAGCTGGGCTGATTCTGCTTCCAGGAGCATTATTGAATGGTCTCATGTCTCCAGTGATGGGAAAGCTGTTTGATAAGTTCGGTCCGCGACTGCTGATCATTCCAGCAACAGCTATTCTTATGGGAACCCTGTTCTCCTTAAGCCAGGTAAGCATGGATACCCCGATTTGGCGGATCGTACTCAGTTATCTATTACTTATGCTCTCGATATCGGCGGTTATGATGCCAGCTCAGACGAACGGATTGAATCAGCTTCCTAAACGACTCTATCCTCACGGCACGGCAATTATGAATACTTTGCAGCCCGTATCCGGTGCTGTAGGAGTTGCTGTGTTCATCAGTCTAATGACTACGAGAGAGGAAAGCTATTTAAACAATGCTCAAAATCCTGAATCTGAAACGGTCATGAGTCAAGCACTTGTTGCCGGTGTTGAACTGGTTTACTTTATTGCCTTTACTTTAGCTGCCATCGGATTTATCGTTTCCCTTTTCGTTAAACGGGCGAAACAGACAGAGCACGAAACATCTGGAGAACAGGAAGCAGCTGTAGAACATTAAGGACCTAAGCAATTTCCCCCATCCGTCCGCGGATGGGGATTTGTTATGTAATTAGGATAAACCTATCAGGAGAGGATTCCTCTTTCAATAACCGATATTCAGGATACGTACTAGAGTAAAGCTTTCTTTAGATTTAACAGAGACGTTCACGGGAATAATTCTAGCAACATTCGTGTAAGGATACATTATAAAAGCATACTTTGAGAACGTGTATGTTTCGCGACAAACCTCAACATAATTTATAATATATAATAGTAGTAAGTATAAGTGATAGGAGCGGATATCTATGTACCCGATTTATTATGCAGTGGTGATTATCGTTTCCATCATAGCCCTTGTCAGCACAATCATTATTGCTAAAGAAATGACAAAACAGGAGAAGAAAAGCTCCACCAAAAATGAAACCGATAGTCTGAAAAACGAAACTAAAAATTCGAGTATACCTATGCTTACGGTTATTTATTCCATTACTTTTGTCCTCTCTATTATTCTCATCTGGATTTTTATTTTATAGCACAGAAGATAAGGAACTCTTCCTCCTCAGGAAGGTTCCTGTTTTTATAGAGGTTATTTGAATATGTCCGCACGAATCTATACAATTTTTACACGTAAGGTCGGGTAAACCCTGTTGTTGATTTTTCAGAAAAGGTTTATTAATCTATAGGGCCGGTTTGTTGAAGACTCAGTTTCGAGATATTGGTTTGTAGTTAAGGTGCTACGGGGGATGATTCGCTTTCCGCGGCCCTGCACGACGCAGGGTCGTTCGACGTTGCCACAGGACGTGGTGACCTTAGTCGAACATCCCTTGTGCTGAGCCTCCTCGAGCTAAAGCTCTCCGGGGTCTCACCGATCATGTTTATCCCGCAGGAGTCTTCATCACCCCCTTCGGACCTAGCCAAATAAGATGCTCGAAACTACTTCATACATCACATGCGTAATAAGAAATTAGACCATGTGATTGTGCAGCTATTTTCAGGATGACCACCCGCAATAGCCTGTCATAAAAGCATTTAATCCAGATTAAGGAGGAGAATCTTTCTCTTCTAGAAGGGTGCGTTTCACAAAAAATGGCTGGGTTGGT
>NZ_FOOG01000012.1:0-17822 GCF_900113125.1 Halobacillus alkaliphilus
TTTTCTACCCCGATCACATCGTGGTTTTTGATGATTTCGGTAGAAATTTTATGCAGATAATCCTTGCGAGCGTTCGCAATCTTTTCGTGGAGTCTGGCTACTTTAATACGTTGCTTATGCCAATTCGAAGAACCCTTTTCCCTTCGGGAAAGGATACGTTGAGCTTTTGCTAGTTTCTTTTCGGTCTTACGTAGGTATCGTGGGTTTTCATAGGTGGTGCCATTCGATAGAACAGCGAAGTCTTTCAATCCGAGATCAATGCCAACGTAAGCGTTGGATTTAGGAAGTTCCTGAATATCTGTTTTAACAAGAATCGATACAGAATATTTTCCGGTCGGATTGCGGCGAACCGTCGCACTCAAGATGCGATCTTTCACTTCATGACGCTTGGCATATCACGGAAGGGAGAATATTCAAAGGCATCGCCTTACGGCAACGGCATTCATCTCCCCTCACCACCGGTCTTCGACACGGCGCTTGAAGAGGGAGTCTTCTGCTGATGAATGATAAAAAGGAGTGAATAAGCATGAAAAAAAACACAAGATCCGGAAATGGTTATGAACATAAAAAATGTCTACCTCTATCAAGTAATGGGGCTAAATCAATTTCTCCTACCAAGGATAAAGACGACTTCCCTACCACGATTTTGAATAAATATTTCACACTTGGCGACAAAATCAAAGTATATGCAGGAAGTAAACTACTCGATCAGCGAGGAACATTTTTAACAGCCGGACCTGATTTCTTTATATGGATTGATGGTGATGGATATGTACGGTTACAAATTATCGGCGGTGGAATTAGTATTGGTCAATCGAAAGAGAAAAAATAAGAAACAGACATTAGCCCTGTGCTAGTGTCTGTTTCGACAATATAAAGGGATACATATAGTAATGTAATAGAGATCAGAATGAGGTGAAGGGAATGAAAGAAACTGTATTGGTCATAGCAGCACATCCAGATGATGAACTATTGGGGACAGCTGGTACGCTAAAAAGGTTAGTAGATCAAGGAAATAGAGTCGTATCAATCATTACAGCAAACGGAAGAAAGGAAGAGGCTCATCATATCCAACAGCTTGCCCGAAAAGCAAACAAAGAGATTGGAATAGAAGAAGTTATTTTTCTGGAGCATCCTAACCTGGAATTAGAAATGATACCTCTTCATCTATTTACCAAGGAAATCGAAAAATTAATTGATATCTATCAACCTACTAAGATTTTTACCCATCATTACGGCGATGTGAATATTGATCACCAAATTACGTTTCAAGCAGTATTAACAGCGGTTCGTCCGCTACCAGATAGACAACCGATTGAATTGATCACATTTGAAACGGTATCCTCAAGTGAATGGAATACCCAGACAAATGATAAGCAATTTAAACCAAACTATTATGTGAACATTTCAACGGTGATTGTTCAGAAAATTGCTTCCTTAAAACATTATGAAGTGGAAATGCGAGAGTTTCCACACCCACGTTCCTATGAGGGAGTCAAACGGTTGGCAAGTGTTCGAGGTATGACGGTTGGAGTACCGTATGCGGAAGCATTTGAAGTAATAAGGAGGGTCTGGAAATGAAGGAACTAATTTTTCCTTACCCTTACCTTGTTTATGCTCTCGACAAATATTATGGAGTAAAATCAAAGCCCATAACGGCAAAAATAAAGGATGAGGGGAAAGGTTCTGAACGGAAAAAAGAACACAAAAAGAAATTAAATACGAAAAAGATGAAAAGTAAACCTGGACGCAAGAAATTATCCATTCTGATAGCGACTTTTTGGGACTATCCTCATACAGGTGGTCTTTCCAATTACATTACTACTTTAAGAGAAGGCTTGAGGTCTTTAGGCCACAAAGTGGATGTCATTGCTCCGAATCAGTTTTCAAAAATGGAGGTAGAAAAGCTGCGTGAGGTGATTGTTCCGGAATTAAAAACTTTTTTTAAACATCGATACGGATCATATACAAGCAAAATCATACAGAGCTCTCGATTACTCTACATTTATGAACAGATGATGAAATCTGTGAAACTGGAAAACTACGATATACTTCATGCCCAGGATTTATTCACAGCCAATATATTAGGGAGATTCAATGAGGATTTAGGCAAACCTCTTCTTTTCACCCCACATGGCATGTTCACCTTTAACAGAGTCAAATTTAACCGAATTGAAAAAGGGTCAGTAGAAGAAGTGTATTACAAAAAAATTGAGAAAAAAGCTATTGAATATGCGACCCATATGGTCATTTTAAGTGACTCTTTCCGTGATCCATTGAGTTCACTTGGAGCAAAATCTGCGTATCTGACAACAATTAATACAGGGATTGATTTTAAAACCATTGATCGCGGTAAAACGAGTGAAAAAATTGTGATTTCATGCATTGCAAGACTTGGACCTAGAAAGGGACATTCGGATTTACTTAATGCCCTATCTCGCATGAATGAAACAAGTCATCAGGTTGAGGTACAAATTGTCGGAGACGGGGAAATGCGTGAAGCGCTTGAAGCTCAAGTCAAATCGTTGAGACTATCCAACGTACGATTCTTAGGAAAGCGGGATGATATTCCTTCCATATTAAGTGAAACAGATATATTTGTTCTTCCAACGATTAATGACAACCTTCCCATTTCCGTTATTGAAGCCATGCATGGCGGTGTAGCGATTCTGACAACTGATTGTGGCGGTATTACAGAAATCGTTCATCATAATGAAACCGGAATTATTGTTGAGCCAGGAAATGTCCATCAGTTAGCAACTCAACTCCAACACTTGATTGGAAATGAAGCATTGCGAAAGAAACTTGGCGGCAATGCGCATCAATATGCCAAAAGTCACCTCACCCGGGAGGCCATGGTAGGCAGGATTGAAGTGATTTACCAAAATCTAATAGCTTCGGGGGAAAAATGATGTCGTCATCACATCCAGCTGTTGTCCTTGATTTAAGCGCTAATGGAGTTGGCATCATTCATGCCCTTTCCCGAAAAGGAATTGATGTATATGCATTTGATACAGAAGGTCCATATTCAAAGGGAAAATCAAGACTTGCACTATGTGGGATATGCCCAAGCCCCTTGAACCAAGAAGCAGAGCTGCTGTCATTTTTAAAAGGAATAGCGATGGATCTTGATAAGAAGCCTGTGCTTTACGCAGGTGCAGATGATTATGTTGTCTTTATCTCAAAATACAGGAACGAATTATCCCAGTACTACCTGTTTTTGTATCCTGATCACTCTTTGATTATGGATTTATTAGATAAAAAGAAAACCTATGAATTAGCAATGAAATATAACATCCCAACAGCTAAAACCTTTTTTGTGGAAAATGAAGAGCAGCTCGATGAGGCGATTACTCAATTAGAATTCCCATGTATCTTAAAGCCAGTATTCGGACATGAATTCAGAAAACATGTAAATAAGAAAGCCATTCATATTCAAGACGCCATCCAGTTAAAGAAAAACTATCCTATTTATCGAGAGTTCGGTGATCTTATTATTCAGGAGATCATCCCTGGAGATAACCAGTGTTTCTATAAAGTGGCTGCATTTTTCGGGGAGGATATGGAATTACTTGCTCTTTTCACTCTCCAAAAGAACCACCAATTTCCTTCACAATTCGGAACGGGAGCGCATATCGTGAGCAAACGAATACCTGACCTGGTCGATGTAGGTGTTCCATTATTGAAGGAGTTAACACTAAAGGGAGTAGGTATGATTGAATATAAAAAAGATCCACGGGATGGACAATATAAGCTCATTGAAATCAACCCCAGGTTTTGGCTGTCCCATAGTTTAACCGGTCATTCCGGAGTTGACTTTGCCCATCAATATTACCTGTACCTTACAGGTCAACGCCCCTCTCCAAAACTTCAGCAAATTTCCGGGGTGCATTGGATTTATCTAGTACGTTACTTCCTTACCTATCTTGAAAAAAGAAAAAATGGTGAAATGAGCTTAAAAGACTTCTTTTATGGACTCAAAGGAAAAAAAGTATTCGCTCTTCTAGCCTTTGATGATCCTATGCCATTTATCAGGAGTACCATGTCTCACCTGCGGAATACGTGGAAAAGAAAGCGAAGGAGTGATTGAGTATGAATACACCACAAGAATTGAATGCTATGTTTCATAAACATGGAATCGAAGAAAAACTCTCCAGCTCCCTTGGAAATAAAGTTACCATTCAGGCTTCATCCATCCAAAACCTTAAATCAACTAAAAGAAGCAGCATTTACCAGCTTTCGCTACAAAAAAACACCGACACCCTCCCTATCATTTTTAAAATCTACCATTCTAACAAATACAAAAATGAAATCGAGATTAATGTCTACAGTCAAGCCTATCCTTTTTTAAAAGAGTTTCTTCCTAAAATCTATCTGATGGAGAAACATGGAGATGATACTTGGGTGTTCATGGAGTTCGTTCGCCAAATTCGCGGACAACTGACCTTCACTCCTAAACATTTTGATTATATTATTCCAACCCTTGCTAAACTTCACGCCCACACACACGAAGAAAATTTCAAGAAAGAAAAAAGCATTTTTCAAAATTGGCTTCCCATTTACAATTCGGGAAAAATGAAAAAAGATCGGGAAAAATTTATCTCAAATACAATGACCTTTCTAGACGATGCCACGAAGGATAAACAATTGAGAGACATAATCAAACCACATTATAAGCCATTAAAAAACTTATATAGCAACGGTCCTGACTTCTTTCCGGAACTATTGACAAGCGGATATTCCATTACACATGGAGATCTTCATATGCAGAATATTTGTTCTAAAGATGTCAGCAAAAACGAACCCTGGGCGATTCAATTTATCGATTGGGAATCTGCCAAATATGCTCCGACATGGTTTGATATGATTGTCCTGGTAGAAATCTTACTAGGTTTTCGGAAAGATTGGCAATGCAATGCAGAAGAAATTCGAACCCATGCCGTCGACGTGTACACGAATGAAATGAAGAAATATGGAATCAAGTTTAAAACCAAACCCATTCATTTATACAAAATGGCGTACCTTCAACGAACCCTTGAAAAAGGATTGCACACTCAGCTGAGACGTATCTTTGATAACCGTGGAGGTGAGCTTCTTCCCTACCATTTAGAAAAGATATCTACCTGGGGAAGTGAACTGGGAATCTATAAATAGATACGAAAGGATGAGAAAACTTGAGTCGAATGCCCTCTTTCAGCATTCATCCCTCTCTGCTTGCCATCATGGATCAGTATTATGGTATGGAAAAAGACTATAAGAAGCCTCTCACACTCCAATCATTCGGTAAGAAGAGAAAAGGTAATGATTCAAAACCCATGAAAATCTTATACGTTACATTTTTCCAATACCCTCATACGGGTGGATTATCTCACTATATCACTTCTTTAAAAAACGGTTTTACTAAGATGGGGCATAGTGTCGATGTACTAGCGCCCAATCACATGCCTTCAGAGCAGCTGGAAGGGTGGATTCCTGAAGCTGAATTTGAAGCCCGTAAGTTTATGAATGGACGCTACGGATTAATCAATGAAAAAATCGTTAAAAATCTCAGTTACCTTCATGTATTTGAGTGGTTCCTAAAAGAAAAAAATCTCCAGCAATATGACATCATACACGCTCAAGACCTTTTTGCCCTCTTCATCCTAGGACATTTAAACCAAACGTACCAAAAACCCTTACTCTTTACGCCTCACGGGTTCTTTACGAAAAGCCGCTTAAAATTCAATAAAATACAGAAAGGTTCCATTGAAGAAGCCTACTTTACTGAAATTGAGAAAGTAGGTATTGAAGCAAGTACTGAAATCGTGATGATTTCAGATTCCTTTCGACCTAACTTAATAGATTTCGGTGCAAAAGAAGAAAGGATGACCACCGTTCATACGGGCATTGATTTTAACCCCCTACCTCATAAAAATCATGAAAACATCATCCTAACGTGTGTTTCGCGTCTATCTCCACGTAAAGGTCATGGTCTTCTTTTAAAAGCATTATCCAAGATTCGTGAACACCTGACTAATGTAGAAGTATGGATTGTCGGTGATGGTGTCATGAAGGAAAAACTAATGGAACAAGCGAAAGAACTTAAGCTAAATAACGTAACCTTTTTTGGGAAACGGCACGATATACCCTATATTCTTTCCATGTCGGACATCTACGTGTTAGCTACAGTGAATGACAACTTCCCCCTATCCGTCATGGAAGCAATGTTTTCCCGCCAAGCAGTCATCTCCACCACATGTGGCGGAATCCCGGAAATGGTTCAACATGAAGAAACAGGCATACTTTGTGAACCAGGTAACGTCGAACAACTGGCCCATGCGATAAAGCGTTTCATAACGAATAAGGAAGAACGTTATAGGTTTGCTAAGGCTGCTGAATCCTATGCACGTCAACACCTTACCAGTGAAGTTATGACGAGAAAATTCGAACAGATCTATCAAATATATCTATGAAGAAAGGAGCCTCATCATGAGGGAGAATGAAATGATCCAGGATCATACATGAAGATTTTAGTTACAGGTGGTGCCGGATTTATCGGTTCACAACTAGTAAATCTATTGCTAGCTGAAGGTCACACTCCGATTATTCTAGACAACTTCTCTAATGGCAGGAAGGAAAACGTGCCAAGTGGAGTCAAAATATATAAAAAAAATCTATTATGCGAAAAAGTTGAGAGAATTTTTGAAAAAGAAAAACCCGACATTGTTATGCATCTAGCTGCCCAAGTAAGCGTAGCTAAATCACTTGAAAACCCTGCAGAAGATACAGCAGTCAATGTATTAGGAACCGTAAAGTTGTTGGAGTATAGCATCAAATATGGTGTTAAAAAATTCATCTTCTCCTCTTCCAGTGCCGTATACGGCTACACTAGTGAACCCATCCATGAAGAAAGTTCTACTAGTCCGATTTCCTTTTATGGCACCTCAAAATTAGTATCTGAAACGTATATCAAACTATTTAATACGCTCTATAATCTTCCATACACTATCTTTCGTTACGCCAATGTTTATGGCCCCAGACAACGATCGGATGGCGAAGGTGGAGTGATAAGCATCTTTATTGAACAATTATTACGTAATGAAGCACCGGTTATTTTTGGAGATGGAAACCAAACACGCGACTTTGTTTACGTAGATGATGTAGCACGGGCAAATCTTCTTGCCATTACAAATGCAGACAACCAAATCATCAATATTGGCAGCAATACTCAAACATCCATCAATCTACTCTATACCCTCCTTTCAAACCAACTCCACTCTTTGCAAAAGCCAAACTACGTAGCGAAGCGGGAAGGAGATATTTTACACAGTAACCTTTTAAATTCTAAAGCTCTAAACTATCTAAAATGGGAGCCTCAATATGATCTAAGCGCCGGTTTAGACAGTACTGTTGAATATTTTAAAACGAAATTGAAGAATGATGAGTGATTCATAACTCGAGCAAACACAAAGGAAAAGGGTTTGGAGAATTCCAATCCCTTTTCCTTTATAGTGAATGATTAAGGAAAAAAATTTTATGCTCAATCTGTTTCTTACTTTCTTTTTAAAAAAACCCCAACATAAACAACCACCAATAAAAGTACTTAAAATAAAATAAACTCTCATCCAAACATCATAAAGTTAGATAGGTAACGTTTATAAATCTAAGGAGAATAAGATCGATAATTATTATGGTGAAGAGATTGTATATATAGTAATCCGGAGAACATGGTACAGACCTTTACTGCAGTATGGAGGATAAAGTGTCCGCAAACGTAAGCCAAGCAAAATAGTTGGATAGAAAAGCTGACCCAGATGAATAAATCCGAGTCAGCTTTTTTCATTCTCATTGGTTATGTTCCATTTTTTAAAATTCTTGCTAGGTGCATCTCTATTCGTACCCTACATGTTATATACACCTTTCTTATTTCTTGAATCGTCATTTCTGGATGCATTTCGTCCATTAGTATTATGTGCACGAATCTATTATGTAGCATTCGAGCGGAAGCGTTATGCTGAGAAATTTCTTATCGATTTAGTTGCAATCTGGGAAGGTGGGATCGCCATTCATGGTGCAATAATCAGAGCCACCTTAACAGGTATGATTTTTACAAGGGTGCGTAATATCCTTTATTGAAACTTGTAGATATTGCTGCTCCAAGTATTATCCTCGGTCAAGCAATTGAACGCTGGGGGAACTTCATGAACCAGGAAGACCACGGGGGATATTTCCTTAAAGTAAAAGTACAATACAATAGAATAGATTAAAAAAATGTGAAGACCAGTCGCTAATTTGTATTATTTCATGTAGCCCCCTGACTTTATTTATAAGAGGGACGCCATATTTATGTGTGTAAATGATCTTGTAAATCTGTATGAATTACAAAAATAAATGGCGGTTATCTAAACTAAATATTTCACTAAAATCCACCCTAGTGAAATTAAAACAAGGAATGACACAAGCAGTATGATTATTACGATCCCGATTTCTCTTTTACAATACCATAAATATTCATAATAATTTATTTCGCCCTTTGCAAAGCGTAAACCATTCAAATTTGATTTTATAGAGTAAAGTTTTCCATTATCGTCTGATAAAATTATTTTATCAATTAAAACAGTGGAAGTTAGAAATTCAAATTCAGGATTATTCTGGACAAGTATAGACGTTCCGTCAGCCAAAATTAACTTTATCGGTTTATAAATTGAATTTTCCTGGATTTCTATAAAAAAGCCTTTAACCTGTTGTTCAATTGCACCGCTGTCCAAACACATCATAATCACCCCTCCATTATTTTACTTCAGTTTAAGAAATACGTGAATCTTATCTGAATTCACGTATTTCTTTTATTAGGACCACATCACAAAGGAAGTCAACCCGCTTTTAATAAGGATGGGGATTATTACACTAACCAAAGCACTCGTAAGAGTCTTTAAGATTTAGACTAAATTTAAATTAATCCAGTCAAAATCCAGTCATTTAAACGGTTACTTTTAGCTTCGAGTATAGAAATTTTTTTCTAGAGCAGGATGTAATCTCATAGTTTTATTCCATGTCTAACTTCCACTTTAATATGTCATTAAATTTCTGATTGTTTTAGAGATAGATTCTTCGGATTAAAGCCTGGCAACCCTTCATCCTTCTCAACTACCCGAATTACTCAATACTTGGCTTAGCTATCCCTATTTGCCCAGAAATAAAAACATTTTTCTTTTCTACCCAGTCTGTTAATTGCAATTGTTTAATTTTATTAGCTTGATGATCCGCCGGTCCATTAGTAATAACGTTAAAGATAAATATTCAGGACATAATATCCCATAAATTTTTGTATATTTTCTGTTTAGTAGAAACAACTATAATCATATACGCTATCAAGATTTGACAAAAAACATTGACAATATGTGGGAGGATCATTCATGTCAAGAAAAAAGTATACATATGATAAAGATATGGTGTTGGACTTAGTAAGTAATTCCAAGAAAAAATACACTGAAATTGCGAAGGAAACAAATTGTCCATATTCAACGGTGATTTACTATGGTCGGAAAATTAGAGGACAACCCCGTAGGGTAGATGTTCCAATTAATTCAATAGAATTAAATCCAAACCCTAACCGTACCCCTAAAGAAACTATCAAATTGAATGAAGACCCCGATATTTTTTGGATCGAAGAGCAAGATGTCTTCATTAATGAAGCAGAAGTGCAAGTATCTCACATGATTCGCTCAGCAAAGATCCTTGGAATAAAAAAATTGCATATCACAGTACGTAAATAAAGCGAATCTCCACAGTTGTTTATAGTTAAACAACTGTGGAGATTTTATTTTTCTAGATATTTAGGCCCATATTGCATTTGAAGTGTTTAGACATTACTTCATCAATATTAAAAAATACCCCAGACTAACTTTTCCATTTACATGCTCATTTGCTGTTTGTTTAGAAAAAATATCTTTAATCTTCATTTTCTATCACATTCAAGAAACACTATTAGAATCAAACATATTGGAAAATAAAAACACCATTTCCCAGGTGCAGTATGAAAACAAAACATTGTTTAGAAGGTTAGCAAATTTATTACGGAATCGCATTATAGTCGATCTTTTTTATTGAAAAATTGTATTGCTCTTTCTTTTTTTCAGTTATTAATCGGAACTTACGGAAGTATCTTTTCTATATTAAAAAAACATATTTCATCTAAATTGATAGTAGTAAAAATAGAGCAGGATTTTATATCTAAGTTATGTATAGATTTTGAAAAGTTTTTATGGTTAAAATAAGGGTGCTTACAGCTATCGAAATAATCCAGGTGTGCCAACTTTTGGATAACCGTACATGCTAGCCTCCAAAAAAAGCGGCATGATTATTTCTGGCAGGCATTTTAGAATATAGAGATGTACGTAGAGGATCCAAGTCAATTTACTTAAGTATCTAATTCCAGTAGTCAAATCTACTTTTTAAAAACTAATGGTTCACTAATGGCACAGATGGATCTTTTACTTTTCCGAGATGGGTCAAAAACATGGCAGAGGTAAATCTAACCTATGTCTTTCTACATAAGGATTTAAATGTAATACTTGGTTTATTCTCATAATCTGATGGAATTACCTTGCTCATAAAATATCTCAATAGGACATGTTAATCTTTACTAAGAATTGGAGTCATCGATGAGTAAGAACTTTAGAACTACACGCACCATATTAATAGTAAGTCTCATTTTGTACATATTTATAGCAATAGGTTTAAGATTATTTTTTATCAACTACACTGATGTTAATACCGAATTCTCGGCAGAGAAAGGAGTTATAGATCTAAGAAATTGGGACTTCAACGAGGAAAAAGAAGTTAGTCTACGCGGTGAATGGGAATTTCAACCTGGTGAGCTGACTACAACCAATACACCATTTAACGAATACATCCTTGTACCCAGTAATTGGAAGTTGAACATGGAAAATCATAAACAAACTCCTGGCGCCATCGGGAAAGGAACATACCGACTTCAAATATTACTACCTGAAAATATTAATCCATTCCTTATTTTACGAATTGAAACTTTTGTATCTGCGGGAGAAATATTTTTGAATGGTAAACAAATTAATGAATTCAATACAATCAATTCTACTACTGTTACAAAACGGGGGTCGTTCTCAACTTTTTTCCACCACCATACGAAAGAGATGGAATTAATCATTAAGGTTTCAAACAACCAGATTCCTTCAGTTGGCGGGATAATAGGGGAAGTAGGGTTGGGGACTACTAATAAGATTCTATCGGACTCTAGATTCTACCAATCCTTGCAAATAGGGGCAGCTATAGTTTTTGCGCTTCATAGTGTTTATTCTTTTTTTACTTACTTTTACAGTAAGAGAAAAAACAAAGAATTTCTTTACTATGCATTGATGTTAGCAGTTTCTAGTTTCTTAATATTGATTGATTATTCAGTTATCCTCCAACTCCCTTTTGCAATAGAGATAGATTACAAAATCATCATCATAACGCATTTGGCTATACTGATTACTATTATTCAATTTCTAAATCACTTATTTGAGATCCAAATTAAACACCCCTATCGTATCGGTATAATTTATGTTTCTTTTATGCTTGGGGTCTTAGTTACACCTATACGCTACTTAGATAATATGCAATTATTTATTGTCTTATTTTTCTTAGTTGGATTGCTATATTTATTCTTTATAACTATAAAACAGGTCTTAAGTGGAAAATCACATATAATTTTCATACTATTTTTTCTCATTAGTTATACGTCAAATCTCTTATGGGAGGTAGGTCGTAACGCCAGTATTACTTACTTTCCTTACTACCCAGTTGATTCATTAATGGCGGTCATAATGATTTCTTGCTATTTGGCTGTTCGACACATTCGATTGATAAAGACTAGTGAAAAGCAAAGGAAGAAGTTGGAGTACACTGATAAATTAAAGGATGACTTTATAACTCATACTAGTCGTGAACTTCGAAATCCTATTCAATCAATATTAAACATTTTGGAATGTACGCTAAATAAACCCAATAGTTCTATAAAAAAAGATGATAAGAACAATTTGAATCTAATAGTTAACCTTACAAATAAAGTTAATTATTTATTAGATGACATCTCAGATGTGAATCACATAAAAAACAAAAGAATTAAACTGGATATAACAAATGTACATCTTTACTCTATAGCTGCAGCTGCCGTGGATATAGTGAGCGTTTTGTTAGAGGAGAAACCAATTACATTTAAATTAAAAATTCCCTCTGATTTACCTCCTGTCTCAGCAGATAAAGACCGCTTAATGCAAATTTTATTAAACCTAATTCATAATGCCGGGAAATTTACCAACAGTGGAGAAATTACTATTGAGGCAAAAATTAAAAATGGTATGGCTGTAGTTTCTGTAAAAGATACAGGCATAGGGATCCATAAAAGTAATCTTATAGATATCTTTCGACTGTACGAAAAAAATACAGATAACCTACTTTCATTTAAAGAAGGTATGGGGCTAGGATTATCCATTACAAAGGAGTTAGTAGAATTGCAAGGGGGGGAGGTTAGTGCGGAATCTACTCCAGGCGTTGGATCTACTTTTTCTTTCACCCTGCTTCTAGCTAACAATCCTGCAAAAGAACTTACTGAGAACCTTCCCTTATTAGAGGCGATCCCGGATCATTTTGAACAACCTTATGTGGGATTAAATGAAAGCGCTTCTGAATCGGAAGAAAATGCCGCAAGAATTTTAATTGTAGACAGTCCACTTAATATCAATATATATAGAAAAGTATTAAATGGTTACAATATAAC
Source organism: Halobacillus alkaliphilus (assembly GCF_900113125.1). Classification (GTDB taxonomy): domain Bacteria; phylum Bacillota; class Bacilli; order Bacillales; family Halobacillaceae; genus Halobacillus; species Halobacillus alkaliphilus. Next base: position 12,779 of record NZ_FOOG01000012.1, read on the forward strand.
TTCAGCCTTTGATGGAGAGGAAGCCCAGGAATTAATTAAAAGTAATAGCTTTGATTTGTTAATAGTTGCTGTAATCTTACCATCCATGTCTGGCTATTCATTAACTAAAATTATTCGAGAGAAGTACTCAATGGTAGAATTACCCATATTATTAATTACGTCCAGAAATCGCCCAGAAGATAATAAAGCAGTTTTTCTATATGAAGCTAATGATTATATATCAAAGCCTGTAAATTACTATGAATTTAAAGCTAGGGTTCTAGCTTTAACTCAATTAAGGAAATCTGTCAAAGAAAAAATGAGATTTGAAGCTGCATGGCTTCAAGCACAAATTAAACCTCATTTTATTTTTAACACCTTAAATGCAATTGTTTCCCTAAATGAATTTGACAAAAAATTAATGCTTAGACTATTAGAAGAATTCGGAAATTATTTAAGAAGAAATGTTGATATCTTAAACACTGAATCGCTTATACCCGTGAGGAAAGAACTGGATCTTGTTAAATCTTATCTGTTTATTCAGAAAGAACGATTTAGAGATAAGGTTCAGATAAACTGGGATATAGACTGTATTGACTTTAAAATCCCTCCTCTGGCCATACAGACCATAGTAGAGAATGCGGTGATTCATGGGATTTTAAAAAATGTTGAAGGAGGACGGCTTACTCTCCGGATAAAAGAACGGCCATCTGAATATGAAATATTTATTGAAGACAATGGGCCAGGAATGAACACAGAAGAAATCAATCACATATTTTATACAGACCATAGCAAAGAAGAATCAGGAGATATAGGAATTGGTTTAATGAATACGGATAGACGTTTAAAGCAGTTATTTGGAACGGGACTGGAAATCTCCAATAATAAGGATGACAAGGGGACCATAATCCACTTTACAATTCCAAAGGTTTAGGAAACCTAGAATAATTAGTTCGGGGTGATATTGACTATGAAGGTCATTCTAATAGACGATGAACCACTAGCGTTGGATATTCTTGAATCTAAATTGAATAAGTTAAATGATGTAATAGTGGCTGACAAATTTACTTCAATAGATTTGTATGAGAAAGAACGTCTTATTAAGGATATTGATTGCGCTTTTCTAGATATTGAAATGCCCGGGATCAATGGCATCGAACTTGCTAAAAGTCTGCTAAAAATAAACCCTGATTTGTTTATTGTTTTTGTTACAGCCTTTAAAAATTATGCCGTTCAGGCATTTGAATTAAATGCAAAAGATTATTTATTAAAACCAATATCTGAACAAAGAGTCTCGAAAACTGTAGACCGAATTAAAAAACACTATAGACTCTATTCCAAAAATGAATCATATATGGATCAAACCCTTCAGATCAATCTATTTGGGGATTTAAGCTTTCAGTTTAATAACGATGAAGTAGTTAGAATCAAATGGAGAACTACTAAAGCTCGTGAACTTTTCATTTATCTAATTCAAAACCATGGAAAGCCTATCCCTAAGACTGAACTGATGTATATGCTTTGGCCTGACTTTAATGTTGAAAAAGCTTCTGCACAGTTATATACATCCATTTATCACATTCGAAATTCATTAAAGAGGTTTAAAAGTTATATAACAATTAAAAATATACATGAATCTTATATTTTAATTACTCAAAACGTCAAGATCGATTTTATCGAGTGGGAAAAAGGAATCGAGTCTCTCCCACCACTTTGTTCAGAAGTATTACCAGATTACGAAAAAATTATGTATAAGTTTACGAACACATATTTAGAAAAAGATGATTTTGTATGGGCAGATCCTGAGAGACATCGTTTAGAAAAATCATGGTATAAAATCGCCTCAGATATTGCCGTTTATTATTACGATAATAAGGAATGGAGAAAAGCTGAAGAATGGTTAACTAAAATATGCTCTATAAGTTCTGAAGATGAGAAATCCCATCTATTGTTAATGAAAGCTCTTGCAAAACAAGGAAATAGTTTTCTTGTTGAAAAGCAATACTATCAGTTAAGAAAAAACATGTATGAAATTGGTATAAGTATAAGTCCAGAAATTAATAGATGGTATAATAATTTTAAACAAGAAAATTTACTTTATTGAACTATCAGCCTCATAATGGATACTAAAAAAAGATCCATTATGGAGCGACATAGCTAAATAAGACAGAAAAAACACCCCCTGAGTCGTAGCAGTAATTATCGACAAATGGAGGTGTTTTTGTTATGAGGAAGAAAAAAGCGCATTCAGAACAAAAAATCGAACAGTTATCGTTAAATTAAAAAATGTTTTAAATTGCTAAAAGCGAGTTATTATCACCTTGGAGAACGCTTGTGATGGACGGGAAACTGCTTTGATAACACCCTCCTTTCACTTCTCGCTAAAGTCGAAAGGATTCAGAGGATATTCTATTCTGACCTTCTTCGTAAGAGTTTAAGAGACCTCGGGCTTCTAGTTCCATGTAAACTAATTTAATAAAATCATCTGAAAGACCTAATATTAAAGCTGCTTGATATGTTTCAACGAGCAATTCGTCGGAAAGCCACTTCATAGTACCCGCTCCTTTAAAAAATGAGGTCCTTACTAAACCTGCACGGTTTCTTTTATCAACTGTTCACCAAATGGGTATTTCTCACTATTCCATCTTTTAACCCCGACTAATAATTACATAAAATCAAAAAAATTATCTCCTAAATAATAAATCGTATACGGATCTCTTCTAGATTTAATAGCCTGGCATGAGCTTGTTTTATATGAGGATAAGTACCTTACGATCCAAAAAAGAGAGTCCTAGCTTTCATATTTTGGTTTTTAATATAAATATGCACGACAGTCTAAAGGTAAATGAACAATGTTTACGATAATAGAATTTTACAGTGATAAGATTAGACGCACGGTTTAAGGTATAAACCCGTTAGCTCATAACTAATAATTTCAAATACTATTTTCAGAACATCAAAAGAAAAGTCAACCATCTAGTGGAAGCGAAAAGTTTAGAAGGTGATAGTTAATTACACCAACTCATAAAAAGTTGAGAATTTCGGAGTAGAGTATAAATGATGGGAAAAGTCGCAAGAAAGTCGTCCGGAAATATCTGTAGTTGTAAAATAATTATAAGAAAAGTCCACTTTTTAAAGCGATATGTGGTTGTTCGGGAATGCAAAAATCAACGTATTACTGTTGGAAAGCGAGATTTCTATCACTACTTTATACAAATATCGAATCCTACCATTATAATTATAGTAGGAGGAAATCTGCACACTGCTAATAGGACAACCTACAAATTTTATTATAATTACTAGTCAAAATCGCACATTTATTATTTTTCTACTATATACGACCTTTTTTCAAATTAAACTACCACAGTCCTGCTGAATACAGGACTGTAGTAGTTTAGGTGTTTTTTCAATGTCATTTCTTAAAATTATTACGCCTTAGTTAATTAGGTTACTCTACTAAGGGGTGAGGCTATTAATTATTCCCCAGTATTCTTTTTTCGTCTGAACCAAAAGATAAGAAGAGCTGTAACCATAATAACCGAACCAAGCAATGTAAATCCAAGTGTTCCCTTTCCGCCAGTGTCAGGTATCTCCCAACCAGACTTCGAGTTTTCCACGTTCACTTGATTTTCCTCGGCTGACTCTTCTGTAATGGTAACTGTGAAAGGTTTAGCCGGAAGTCTGTACGCTTTTTCTTCCCCATTTTCATCTGTGTACGTTGGTGCTTGAACTTCCTTCAGCTGATAGTCACCCACGTTTAACCCTGTAATGATAATCTGGCCAGCTTCATCTGTGGTTAAACCTTCTAGAGAACTTACTTCCTCCCCGTTAACGCGGATTACAGAACTTTCCGGTAGTTGTACCTGGTTTCCTTCTGCATCCAACAGGTCAAAGATAGCCCCTTCCAGGGTACTGCCGTCATCGGCGTCTAACTTAACCACCGTTACACCACCATCAATTGGTCGTACAGTAGTCGGTGGTGTTTCAATATCCCCATCTTCACCTTGATCATTATTAAATGATAAAGCTGCATCGTTAGGAATACCTGTTTCTTCAGGGTTCAACTCAGCCGCTGGATTAATGGCAGCGGTGTACGTCATGGTTAACATGCTGACACCTTCGAGAGCGGCAAAGTCTGTTACCTCTGCTGTGATAAGTTGACCTTCTACACTGATATTGACGCCATTAAATGGTTCTCCATCTGCCGTAACTTCAATCGAATCTTCGACTAAAGAAAGACGAGCGTCCAGGTTATCGGTAACGTAATATTCGACATAATCCTGAATGTTCCCCGGCAATTGGGAATCAATTTGGTACCCATATTCAGCCGTCCGATTAATGTCTAATTCATTGACTAAGTCACCCGTATCTGGGTCCACAATCTTCTTGTCAATCTCCGGCATTTCATAGTTGTCTTTTTCGACTTCTACCATTTCACCCGTAACTTCACCTGACTCTGAAATCGTGCCAGGCAGGTCCACAGTGAAAGGAAGAGGTTCATTGCTTAACGCATAGCCTTCCGGCGCTTCTACTTCCACGAAGTAATAATCTCCAAATAGAAGATCTCCTACTTGAATGAGACCATTTTCATCCGTTGAGTAGGTGTCACCGATTTGCTCATCTTCCAGTTGAGAATACATCACCGGGACACTCTCATTATCCGGGAGATCAAGGACAAGTAAACCATTCGAATATTCTTCTCGTGAACCGGTAACTTTCAACTCTAGTTCATATAGAGCATCTCGACCTGACTGCACTTCACCAAAAACAGACTCCCACGAAGCTTCTAAATTAACTCCTTCATCAGCTACGGCTTCAAGGGGCTGCATTAAAAAAGGAGCGATTAAAGTATTATTGATGCTTTCCTTTTCTTCACCGCTACCTTTTTCAGTCGATGAAGAATCATCACTATCCTTTTCTACATTGGAATCCGATTCTTCACTTTCTTCTGACGTTTTTGCATCATTCTTTTCTGTTTCGTTTGAAGAATCCTTTGTTTCTTCGTCAGTTTCTTCTTCTACATTAGAATCCGATTCTTCACTTTCCTCTGACGTTTTTGCATCAT
>NZ_FOOG01000012.1:18002-84156 GCF_900113125.1 Halobacillus alkaliphilus
TCTTCTGTTTCGTTTGAAGAATCCTTTGTTTCTTCGTCAGTTTCTTCTTCTACATTGGAATCTGATTCTTTACTTTCTTCCTCTGGTTCTGGATCCTTCTCTTCAGCTTCTAATTCAAAAGAAAGTGTTTTTGTTTCATTATTAGCTAATTTGAACTCAGCTGAATGTTTTTCTTTTTCCAAGTCTTCTTTCAGTATAGCTGAAACTGTGATATCAGCTTTTACACCTTGACCAATGATGTCCTCATTGAAGACGACTTTCACTTCCTGATCGGAATCAATGGAATATTTACCAACAACTTGACCATCTTCACCTTTTACGTCTGTCTGAGACTCTTTGGCAACGGCAAGAAGGTCTGGTATTGAGAATGTAAATGCAGCTTCATCTCCGTATTCATGATCCTTTGGCAGGAACAAAATGTACGCTATATCTATGTTTAATTCCTGAGCTTCTTCAGCGTTCAGAACCTTTGGGAGGTCTCCACCCTGCTTTTTCGTCCATTCAACCTCATTTATTATGTTTTCTTCTACAGCTTTTCCTTTCTCAGGAAGTTCTTTTTCTTCTTCCTGCTCTGGAGCCTCAGAACTTTCTTGGGTTTCTTGCTTTTCATTTTCTTTTCCTTTATCGGTTTCTTCTTTATTGTCTTCCTTTTCTCCATTTTTAGTTTCTTTTTCTTCATTTGTTTCCGCTGGCTCATCCGTTGAAACTTCTGCATCGCTGCCTTCAGCATTAACAATCCCAGATGAATAAGGAAGTGTTTGCGTACTAACCATGATCGCCATGATCCATACTAAGGCCATTTTCTTCATCATTCGTTTCATATTTTTATTCAAACGCACTCACCTCTTTCTAAATAGCTGTGTGTGAACTATGTTAATTTTACTTTCAACTTAAGAGCTAGAGGGAAGTTTAGTCGACCCGTTCCCCCCATTTAAGCAGTCTTTTATCATTGACTGGATAAGGATGACAAGTAAATAATGTAACAAGATCTCTTCCTTCTTGTATGCCAAGATGATCTGTTTCCCACGGTTGCACAACTTCTGTTTGAAAAATTCGATAAGTCAGTTTTTTATCGAAAAAATAAATATGGAATTTATCGCCTTCCTTGAGTTTGTCCAAATGCCTGAACATCTCCTTAGTTGCCATTCCTCGATGACCAGCTAATAAAGAGTGGGACCCTGATTGACCTGTAGGTAAAGAGGATCTCTCCACTATCCCCACCCCTTCAGATAACTGAGCTTCTGATGCCCCTAAATATATTGGGAGCTGAATTTCAAGTTTAGGAATCGATAATACAGCAAAGACTTCATCTCCGTAGTCAGCAAAACAATCTTCGACAGGAGAGTCTTTCTCAAATGGATCTTCTAATTGATCAGACGTATTAATAAAATTCTCATTACACTGCTTAATCAGTTCAATTTCTTCCTTTTCCCTTTGGTTGAGCTCATATTCTTTAAACTCATGCATATAAGACTCAGCTGTTTTGGAGAGAACCTGGTTATTTACCCACTTCGCAGCCCAGGGGTACAGGGTAATGGCTAGTCCGAGAAACAGTACGAATAAAGCGATAACTTTACCCTTTTTACTCAATTGACTTCACCCTTTTCATCCTCCTCCACATTACTATGGTTAAAATAAGGAGGAGTACTCCAGTAAGCACTACGAGGCTACCAATATTGCCCCCATTGCTCTCCCCGCCACTTGCGGATTCTTCAGTTGTTTCCGCAGTCATTTCTTTCTCTGGCTCTTCAACTCTTTCTCCTCGAACGAGCATTCGGTGAGTGTTTTTTCCGTAGGGAGTACAAGTAATTAAAGTGACCAGGTCTTTGTCCTGCTTAACTCTTAAATCTTCTGTCTCACTAGGGAGAACCACTTTTACCTGATCTATCTGATAGTAAAGTGTTTCAGAAAGAACTTGAACTTGAAAGATATCTCCTTCTTCCATCTGATCTAAATCTGTAAACATATCGGCACTCGGCAATCCGCGGTGGGCTGTAATCACCGAATGAGTACCTTTGCCTCCCCCGGGAAGTGAGGTGTTTGACATATGTCCTGCCCCCCGGCTTAACACTTCTTCTCCTGTACCGTGATAGATGGGAAGTTTAACACCAATTTTAGGAACTTCTACATATCCCATCGACTCTCCAATGTTTAGTACATTGTAATAGCCGCTTTCTGCGGTTTGTTCTTCATCAGTATCAAATGGATCGAGAAGGGGAGCATTGTCAAGATTACGATTCTCATTATAAGACTCAACTTCCTGTTTCATCGCTTCAATTTCTTCAGGATCAAGGTTTTCTACCTCTTCTTCGTAATCATTCGTAATTTTGACCTGCTTTTCCGTCATTATCCAATTGCTTACATAGGGGTAAGAAAAAATTCCTAATCCTAACAGGAAAATTAAAAGAATCATTAATTTGCGCACTTCTCCCCCTCCCTTCTCTTAAACATCTTACAATTCGCTGTCTACTTTTCTTTTTCTCATCATATAAACACCTGCTGCAACCATCATAAGAAAACCAATTATGGTGAACCATGTGGTGCCCATACCACCGGTTTGTGGTAGTTCCCAGCCAGATTTAGAGTTCTCTACCGTCACATTGTAATCATCGGCTGAAGCTTCCGTAATAGTAATATCGATTGGGCTTGTTAATAAGCGGTAAGAATTGGTCTCTCCGTTTTCATTCACATAAGTAGGAGCCTCAACTTCTTCCAGCTGATAATCGCCAAGATTCAATCCTGTAACTTCAAAGCGTCCCTGCTCATCGGTCGTTAAACCTTGGAGGGAAGTCACGACTTCTCCATTCACTCGAACGACAGAGTTTTCAGGTACAGCAATTGGGTTTCCTTCAGCATCATTAAGATCAAACACTGCACCTTCTAGAAGAATACTGTTATCATCTTCATCCACTTTAATAACAGTAACTCCACCATCAGCCGGAGTTACGATAACAGGCGGTGTTGTCGGTGGGTCTTCTGGATTTTCTCCTCGGTCGTTATCAAAGTCTAAAGTAGCGGTGTTTGGAATACCTGTTTCTTCTGGATTTAATTCAGCATCCGAGTTAATGGTCGCATCAAAAGTTACCGTAAGCGTTTCTGCGCCAGCTAGAGCTGAAAAATCATTGACCGTGGTTATAATCGTCTCTCCTTCAGTAACGCTCACAGCATCTCCAGCTGGATTTCCGTCAATAAGTACTTCGACAGATCCTCCCACAAGAGATAAACGATCATCTAACGAATCACTAATTTCATATTCAGCGTATTCTCCAATATCTCCTGGCAGGTTAGAATCGATTTGGTAGGAATAGGCCTTATCACGGTTAATATTAAGGTTATCTATCAAATCGCCCGTTTCAGGATCAACAATCTTCTTATCTATTTCAGGCATCTCATAGTTTACTCTCTCTGTATCTACTACCACTCCTGTTGTCTCTCCATCAGCAGATATCGTCCCCGGTTCCACTATTGAGAATTCAACCGGCGTGTTATCAATCGCATGGCCTTCGGGAGCTTCGGTCTCTACGAAATAATAATCCCCATAGGCAAGGCCATCAATTTGGATAAGACCAGCCGCACTAGTAGTATAGGTACCGCTTGATACATCTTCACCCGTTTCTGATGCTTTAAACAGTTCAAAGACAGCTCCAGAAAGAGCCTGACCGTCTTCTCCTGTCTTCGTGAGCTCAACCGCACCACGGATAATTTCATTTTTCGGATAAACGTTGACATCATAATTCAACGTATTGCCATCATTTTGTGTTAACGGAACATCAACAGAAAAAACTTCCGTATTCAACACGACATCCTCAGGACCATCGATTTCTTGGAACGTATATCTTCCTAAAGGAAGATTATTAAGAACAACTTGTCCGTTCTCGTCCGTAACCCGCGTGTAATCGGCTCCTGTTCCATCAGTGATTTCTGTCCAAGTGTTAGTTTCTGAATCAAAGGTATGAGTTTGATTGATTTCAAAAGTTACACCTGGCAGTGGATCTCCTTCTACATCATTAATTTCTGATCCATTTCCTTCTCCATTTTCAGAACCTTGTTCTTGTTCGTATTTATTAATGGTAAGAGAAGGATTATCTGGAGACCCGCTTACTGTAAGCGCAGAAACACTTTGAGGAGTAATGACAGATCCAATTAACACTAAAGCCATTAACAATATGCTATTTATTTTTTTATTCATTTTTCTTACCTCCCTGACATTTTATAGTTTAGTAATCACCCAAAAGAAACGGAGTTCTCTCCGCCCTCCTTTCAAATCAAAATGACTGATTCCTAAGTAAGTAGAATGGAGAAACGAGATTTTCAATCAATATGTACTTAGGCACAATTATTCTATCAGTGGTAAATATACAAAAAATCTACATTTACGACATTCTTATACAAAAACGAAATCCTCGCGTACAGAATTAGCGGTAAACAATTAGATATGTTAAGGAAAGTTTGCGAAGGACGTGACGTATATGGAGTGATCTTTCATAGCGATCAAGATTCGCAGTGTACGTCCTATGAATTTCAAGAATTGACCATAAAAAGAGGCATTATCAGAGCATCTCCCGATGAGGGAGTTGCTCTGATAATGCCGTCTTCGAATCTTTTCAGTCTACGTTAAAATCGGAAGAATTCATTCCTGTAGATCGAGGGAAGATTTGTCATCATATCGTACGCTCAAAAATCGACACGTACATGTATTACTACAATTATTGTTGCCCTTTTCAAAAGCTAAACTGCCAAACTCCAATTGAATTCAGAATAAAGGTAGCCCAGATGTTTTCTGTTTTTAAGACCACATACTTTTTAAAATTTAAACATTTTTCTTAATTTCTTCTTTTGTTAACAATTTATATAATAGCTCAATAACCTCATGTTGTTTTCGTTTTTTAATATAACCTCTTCTAGCTAAAGATTTCCTATCACAACCAAAAGATTTCTATAAAATATTTAGGAAGTATGAGGAACCTTCATTCTAAAACTTATTAACCTAATAAAAAGTCTTGTACAGTATTTTTCACCTACTTTAAAAAGTAAAAAAGCCTCTCAAGAGTTCGGGGAACTAATGAGAGGCTACCTAGATTTAGACATTAAATTATAGAAATCCAGTCATCTATATTGGAATAAGTGCATTTTTTGAATAGGTTTTAAAATAATTTTTTTAAATAAATAAGAATTTTATTTCATGACCAACACACTTCGTCAATCTCATAATCTTCTGAGGCATCCGCTTCCCCAGTTATACAAGAAAAACATCCCTGGTAAGCAACTGCACTGCCAATAGCCCAAATTTCCTGATCACAGGTGAAGCAGCTGGCCCCATTTTTCTTATCAATAACTGCCTCTTTAAGCCTTTTTTTTAATTTACTTGGTTCTTCGGCAGGATTACTCTTACAATGTTTATTCACAAAGGATCCTATAGAAATAGGTACCATAAATGATTTCCTTTCTTATCGTTTTTCTTTTATTCATTAAAGGATTTTAACTTCTTTTCAATACTAGCTAAGGAATGTTTATACTCTTTTGTGTATTTTAGTTAAAGATTCAATTTCAATATAAATGAACGCCACTGTACTAGAAGTTTGATTTAATATACAAACCAAAATACACCTTCTCAGCGAACTAGAAATCATAAAGCCATTCTTAGCTGTAACCGCTGGAACCTTATCTTTTAATGACTTTCCCATTCATCCGTTCAACCCACTGATGGAGTAGGTTATTATACCGGAGAAGGTTTTTGTGGATTTTAATGGCCACTTCTTCATTATAGGTATGGACGGTCAAATTACGATCATTTACCATTTCCAAAGCCAGAACAGTCTCTTCATCCTCCAACAAGTGGACCTCCCTGCAACTGCGAATGACGCTCTTCGGAGAACCGGCATCCACCCCTTCTACGTCATATAAATATTGCTTAGCCGCTTTCCAACTTGCCTCGAAAGTGAATTCAAATCGTTGAATCGCTGCATCTCGTTCCACATCATTCGGATTTTTAAGGGTAGCTAGCTTTTCAAAGGCAACCAACGCTTTTTCTGCTGCTTCTAATCGTTGGCGTAATCTTTCCATAAAATCCCCTCCTCTTTCACTTGTTGGACTAAAGATTCTTTGGCATCATGTAAATCGACCACATCTACCTTGTAAGGAATGGTAGACTCTTCGATTTGCTCGATCAATTTATTCCATTTAAAAGCAGAGATCGGGGAGTGGGAATCAATAGCGATGTCGATATCCGAACTATGTTTTTCTTCCTGTCGAGCCCAAGAACCAAATAAGTAAACACGTGCTTTTTCCTTGCTGAGTTGTTCATTCAAAATCGATTTTAGTTGTTCTAAAATTTGTTCCCGTAAATCTGCAGGAGATCCCATAGAATCCCTTCCTCTTTTTTTGTACCATTATAGCATATGTACGTTTTCTCTTTGCTGGATTTTCCTTCCCCACTTCCACCATTCAGAAATTCGATTGGTAACAGCCCCAATATTAACTACATTAATACCTAGATGGGTCTTCCGATAACTGCGCTGTAAAGTTATTGCAAAAAAGTCTCTGCTAGTGCTAGTTAATTTCACACGTCTTTGAATTATGAATTTCATTCTTATATTTTAAATACTCGTTCAGACCCATAATTTTATCTATCAAAATAGCTTCATCTGCTTCCCACTACTATTTTCTTCATCATTGCCTTGAACTTTGTAATCCATCGACTTATATCCGTGCATGCGCTTTTCATACATTGCCCTCAACTCGGGAACCTGATAATCAACATAATCATACACTTTTACCACATTCTTATCCGCATGAACGCGATGCAATCTACCGACATATTGTTGAAGCGTTCCTTTCCAGGCTATTGGCATGGCAAGGAACAAAGTGTCCAATCTAGCATTGTCAAATCCTTCTCCAATATACTTGCCAGTTGCAATAATAAGCCGCTCTTCATTATCTGAAAGATTTTCTATTATCTTTAAGCGGTCTTTCTCTTCTTGCTTACTCAGTTTACCTGTTAATACGATTATGTTCTTAGCAAATCCTTCAAAGAGCTTCTCCAATTCATGCACATGATCAATCCGCTCTGTCAGAATAATTGGATGCGAATTATTTTCAAGTTCTTTTAATACATCATTGAATATCAACTTGTTCCGTTGTTCATTACTAGCCAAATTTGCATAAATCTGTTGAATGTTGTCGCCATTATTTTTGAAACTAGTAAATCGTGGAATAAGTATGTGGTCAAACGGATGGAGTTTCGCCTGGCTTTTGGCGGTAACTTTATAACAGATTTCCCCACACTGCATAGCAACTATCTTTTGTAGCCCGTCTTTTCTAGTTGGTGTTGCAGTTAGTCCGTGAACGTAAGCAGCCTCAACTTCCCTTAACACTTTTTCAAAGCTTACCGCTGAAATATGGTGGCATTCATCGACAATTACCTGTCCATAGTCCTTAACTTTTTCACGCATATCTTCTGATCTGCTCAAAGTCTGAATCATGGCAATATCCAATTTACCTGTTGGCTTCTTTTTACCTCCACCTATTTGACCAACCTTGTTTCCATCCAAATCAAGAAAGGACTGCAAACTTTCTTTCCACTGAGTAAGCAGTTGCTTGGTGTGCACGATGATTAATGTGTTGATATTTCTCTCTGCAATTAGCGCTGCCGCCACAACGGTTTTACCAAAACCAGTTGCCGCTGATAGGACACTACAAGTACTTATTTCCATAGCGTTGACCGCTTCTTTTTGTTTTGGCAGAAGACTCCCACGAAAATGTATATTGTAACTGCTACCTTTGGTGGTTTGATCATCGATGTAGAATTTGATTTTGTTCCTAAATAAAACAGCTTTTATATCTGCCAGACAACCGCGCGGGATAATCACCGAGTCTTCCATCTCATAACTACAGTCAATTTTTCTGGGGATCCTGTGCGTAGAGAGCCTTTTGGATTGTGCTTTAAAAAATTCTGGATTGTTAATGACGGCAAGTTTTATTAACTCGTTCAAAACATTTGGTGGAAGCTTATTTTTGGGAATATGTATGCCGTTTTTTCTTATGATGGTTACTTCAGAAGGTATATTTACCTCATATGATGATGGTTTACTTTTTACAGTGTAACTGATGGAATCATTGTGTCTTACCAGAATGGATTCAACTGTTTTTTTACTGATTTTTTTTACAGACTCCAAGTACGTCCATTGATCAATATACGGTTCGAATTTTTCATTAACAAAAACACTATAACCGTTTTTCCTGGGGAATTGCTGTAAAGGTAGTGCAATCAGGTTTCCAAATCCTCCTTTAGGCATAGTATCCTGATTGGGGAAAAAACGATCAAACGAATCCACACCTGTCTCGTAACGTTTTTCCAGGGTCCGGTTCATAAGAAGATTCCCTAATCTACGAGCAGTTTTCGCAGTCATTTTATCACTAAAAAAAATCCAGACGTGGCAACCATCTCCGGATCTAGAGATTTCCATACTTGCAGGTACGCCTGCTTCCTTACAAACACCGATGAACGTCAAAGCGTCCTTTTGCCAGTCTTTTTTATCAAAATCAACTGCCAAAAACCAACACGTTTCATCTTTTAATAAAGGATAGATTCCAATAGTTTTATTGCCACGCAAGTGATTTTCAATAACATGGTCCGTTAGTGGCAACAACTCACGCTCTTTATATTTTTTATTGTGGTCATATTTTCTTGCCGGTGCATAATTTGACCCTCCATCGGATACCCAATGCACCGCATACACGTCTGTTCGTCCTTTAAACAGACCTCTAAAAATATTGATGCGCTTCTGTAAGATTTCATTTCTCGCCATGTGTTGACTTTGGGGGGCCTGATTGTTAGAGACAGGAATTTGATGCTTTGCCAGCATTTTTTTCAATTTGTGGTTTTCATCTTTTAGCTGGGTAATTTCCTTTAATGCGATTTCCAATTTCCGCTCTAAATCGTTCATGAATTATCCCTCTTCATGCAATTTGATCTCAGCTTTTAAATATATTAAGTCATATCTAACAAATCGTCTAACATCATCAAGTTGCTTATAGAACCTATTTTTATTGTAAAATGAGGATGTTAATCTGTCTATTAGAAGTATATTCAGTTTTTCATGTCCTAACAAGCTTTGAATAACTACGATTGTCTCTCCATTATTAAGCATATGAGTAGAATAACTATTTCTTAATTGATGAGGTGTTCTTTATTAATATTTACGCGACTTGAAACCCGTTTAATACTATATCGAATAAGCTTAATACTCATTCCTTCTTAGATCCTCTCTTTTTAATAAATATCCACCATAATCAGTGCATTCCTCTAATATATCTCCAACCAAAGCTAACAACTTTATTAAAGCAGATTTCTCTTTCTTTCCCTGTAAACACTCCTATTTATTAATCTTGGGATAAACAAATGTATCCTCCCGGCTCATATTTAAGAATAAAAGAAAAGCCTCTCAAGAGTTTATAAACTCTTGAGAGACTTTTAGATTTAGTAAAAGATTTTAAAAACCAGTCAATTTGTTCTCAAACCCTATGATGATAGGGTTACGGGGGCTATCACATCATGCCACCCATTCACTGTATTTAATAAAGAATAACGAATAGGATATAGAAACCCCTATATAATCGGCTTTCTAGCTTTACTCTATTAGTATGAGTTTAAATAAGATATCAGTAATAATATAGAAAATCCAATCAATATTAGGTTAAACCCTATTAAATCATTCTTTCTTAGTATTAAATACTACCGTTAAACAAATGGGGCAATAATAATAATAAAATTCTGCCCCATCTCATGTGTTGTTAGTTTTGAAGTTACTTCATTATAATTAATTATCTATAAAAAGCAAAGACCCGCTAAGAGAATGTACAGGTTTAATTAAAGCACCGCAAATTTGACGGAATAATTATTAAAAAGGGTTCCTATTGAGCACTTCCAGTTTGAAAAAATCCAATATTGGGAAAAGTTGATTATGGATTGAGTAGAGGAAAATGTAACCTCTGTCCTTCATATATGCTAGGGCGCTCAAACGACACTTTTTCATCATTATGGTACCGATAGATTTGCCCTTCAGGAAAAATATTTAAGTACTTTTACCATAGAACCTTTAATAGTCACGGAGACATTAAGCTCTTGCAAGGATTTGACGATGAGTTTATAGCTTTCCCCTCACTACATACAAATAGATCAGCAGATTAAATAAATGCAGCAGTTGAAGAGTTAGAGCTGTTAGTTTCTTCATAAGAGGCAGACCGATTTCTCATGATGTCCAAGGTTAGTACACACATTATAGGTACTGGACGATTGGAATACGATAAGGAGATCCCTTAAGGAAATATAGGAGCGAGATTTAGACAGAGAGTTAAGTGCAGAATTTACCCGCGCATTATTTTCCAACTAATCCCCCTCCAGAACTCCCATCGAATCGGTGGCCTTCTCATGCTCGTTTATTATTTTTAAATTGTCCCAATTATTATGAGTATAAGGAAGCGCTATATAAGTGGAAATGAGAGAGACAGAAATTAGTGAAATGAGGAAGATAATATGGAGCGTAATCACACCATGATGCAATTTTTTGAATGGCACTTGGCTAACGACGGTGACCACTGGAATCGTCTAGCGCTGCTAGCAGGTGAAATAAAAGAATGTGGCATCGATGCTTTATGGATCCCCCCCGCAACAAAGGGTATAAGCCAGGAAGATAATGGATACGGAATTTATGATGGTTACGACTTAGGCGAGTTTGATCAAAAGGGTACAGTTCGTACAAAATACGGAACGAAGCAAGAACTCTTAGAAGGCATAGCCGCTTGTAAAAATGTAGGAATTCAAGTTTACTCAGATGTTGTCATGAATCATAAAGCCGGTGCCGATGATACGGAGCGCTTTGAAGTGATCGAAGTAGATCCTAATGATCGATATAGAGTTGTCTCTGAGCCCTTTGAAATCGATGGATGGACAAAGTTTTCATTCCCTGCACGAAACGGGAAACATTCCTCCTTTAAGTGGTCCCATTACCATTTTAACGGCACGGACTATGATGCCAACGAAGATAGAATTGGTATTTTTCAAATATTAGGAGACAATAAACGCTGGAATAGACATGTTGATAAAGAATTTGGAAACTATGATTATCTCATGTTCGCTAACATTGATTACCACCATCCAGCCGTACAAGCAGAAATGCTTTACTGGGGTGAATGGTTTATTAACACAACCACATGCGACGGTCTTCGGCTAGATGCGATTAAACATATTAATCATAACTTCATCTCTGTTTTTGTTCATTCCATGCGTTTGAAATTTGGAAAAGATTTTTATTTTGTAGGTGAGTTTTGGAAGCCAGACCTAGAAGCATGTCAAAACTTCTTAAACTATGTAGATTACGAAATTGATATATTTGATGTAAGTCTTCATTATCACTTTCACGAGGCTTCATTGGTTGGTCGTAATTATGATTTAAGTAAAATTTTTGAAGACACCCTTGTTGGTACTCATCCTAAGAACGCAGTGACATTTGTTGATAATCATGATTCGCAGCCTCAAGAAGCTTTGGAGTCCTGGGTGGAAGACTGGTTCAAACCTTTGGCATATGCCCTCATCCTCCTTCGTAAAGATGGTTATCCATGCGTTTTTTACGGAGACTATATTGGTATAAATGGTGAAAATCCGATCCAAGGTAAAAAAGATATGATTGATCCGATCTTAGATGCAAGATATCATTACGCTTACGGTGACCAAAAAGACTATTTTGATCATGGAAATACGATTGGTTGGGTAAGAAAAGGCGTCTCGGACTTTCCAGGATCAGGGTGTGCCGTAGTCATGACTAATGGTGATGATGGAAAAAAACGCATGTATGTCGGAAAAAAACTCGCTGGACAAATCTGGATAGACATAACGGGTAACCATCCCTCACGCGTAAAAATTACAAAGGATGGCTTCGGGCAGTTCCGTGTAAAAAGCTCTACCGTCTCTATATACGTTAAAGAGAATGCATTAGAAGAACAAGAATAAAAGCGCTAACGCGCCTTCTCCACGTCCCAAGCATCGGTTAGTCTCTTGGGGCGTCTTTCGCTATGTCCATCGTGCTTCGCAAAAAGGACACACCACTTCCACTTTCCAAAAGTCACGTAAGAATATTCCACGTAAAAAAGCAGCCAGAAGGGACACCCCTGGCTGCTTAATGCTTGTATTGTCAGTTTACTGGACCTTTGTTGGCACCAGTAGAATCATTATTATTATCGTCATCTTTTTGTTCGAACGCGCTTGTGGTAGCTACTACTTCATTCTCTGCAGAATCCGACAGCTCATCTTTAGCTGTAGAGGTTGAAAGAGTTTTGAGGGCTATCACATCATGCCGACCATTCACTCGTGCTATATAATAGGACAATAATAAGACCTACAAAACCTAATTATACTATGGTTTCCATCGCAAAGTTAATTTATAATACAATAACTTTAAACACTTTATGAACTGTATCCAGTCATAATCCATGTGGATTATAAAGACAAACAAAAACGCAAGTGAGGCTCACCCATTACCTCAATTGCGTCTTTGTTTGTCTCATCTTTTTCATAATCTGGTTAAGCACTTCCGAGAACACGAGCCCAAATGCAATAGCACCCGATATCATAAAAGCTTTCGCTGCAATGGAGATAGCGGCGCTGTAGTCATTTTGCACAAAGCTTCGCATGGCGTCATACGCGAGACTTCCTGGTACGAGTGGAATAATCCCTGGTACGCTAAATATAATCATAGGCGTTTTGTATATCCTTGCCAGCATCTGGCTGACAATGGCAATAACAAAGGAGGCGATGAGTGTAGCTGGGACACTGTCGACTTCTGCCCATACTAAGGATATGTAAATGACCCAACCAATCATGCCGACGAGACCACATTTGATGATCGTATTTCTTGGCGCCTGATAGATGATTCCAAAGGCAGCTGATGCAAAAAAGCTTGCTATGGCATATTCAATCAACATAGTTATTCCTCACGATCTCTAAAATAGTGCAAACATCACAGCAATACCTGCCCCAATTGCAAAAGCCGTTAAAAAGGCCTCCGCCCCCTTGGCGAGTCCTGAGATAAGATGACCTGCCATCAAATCCCTTACAGCGTTGGTGATGAGCAGGCCAGGGACCAACGGCATGATAGAACCAACAACTACCTTATCAACTTCCTTCCCAATACCTAATAAAAAAAGGGAAAAGGCTGTAAAACCAATCAACAACGAAGCAACGAATTCAGCAACAAATTTAATTTCAAATAATCGAATAAAGTTCATTAATGCAATAAATCCCAGTCCTCCTGCTATGCAGGCTGGCAGGAAATCGTACCAACTTCCCTGAAACATGAGAGTAAAGAAACCACTCGCTAACGTGGCAGCGATGATTTGCATGAGCATAGTATAATCTGTAGGACTGGTTTCAATTTTTCTAAGCTCTTTATACGCTACATGAGTAGACATGTCTCCATTTGTAATTTTTCTAGAGACGTTATTCGCGAGCTTTACTTTTTCGAGATTTGTCTCTCGTGCTGAAACTCTTACTAATTTTGCAGGGGCACCAGGGCTGATCGTAAACAAAATCCCAGTAGGTGTTACATAACTTTGTGCTTCATCCCGTCCAAAAGATTGGGCAATCCGCGTCATCGTATCTTCCACACGATAGGTTTCTGCTCCATTTTGTTGCATAATCTTCCCCATTAATAAACATAACTCAATTAAATCCTCTGTACGCTCCACTCGGTCACCTCAATTCGTATTACAGTATGTTTAGTGTATCTATTCATAGACTAAACGCTTAAAGCCCTTTTTAAAAATTTCCACAATCTCGAAACTTCTCCACTTTCTTTTGCACGAATGGCCGGATCTTAGCTCCATATTTGTTCTTAAAGGCTTCCCAATATTGAAGTTCATCAAAGAAAATTCGTCGTAAAATATTCGTCTCCTTACAAGTACAATACCACATCATCAAGGGCTGAGTATTGTCAAAAGTTATACACTCTTTACTTTGACAAAAACTAATAAAAGAACTATCAGGAAAAGAGGTGTGCATTAGTCCCTTTCCACACCTGGGTTTCTTGAATGTATAAACCATTCGGGTATGGGGACTTTAGATATTAATAATATCTGCTATTTTTTTCTGTGGGCGCGTTCGGAACAGTGGCAGGTGCCATCGTTCACTCGGTTTACGATGGCCAGATGCCCGAAATAAAGTAGAGGGAATTAAAAAACAAATCCTTTTGGAAAAAGTTATTTGGATTGTAACGAAGTTAAATACAGCTCCTAAGAAAAGGATTTGTTACTTAGATAGTTTTAAATCCCCACGAAATATTAGCTCTCATATGGGGCCTTTATGCCTCTGAAATCTATACCAAGCAATTGAGAAACTACATTTTCCTTAATGACACCTTCTTCAACCAAATAATTTAAAAATGCCCTGATTCGCTGTAATTTTGTATTTATCGCTCCAGCATTATTACCATAGTTTTGCCACTCTCTTAGAAATGTTTTTACAAGGCTAGAATTTACGGTCTTCTAAAAAACATGAAATGCAAATTTTAAAAGCAAAAAAGGACTACCTCCTTTATTTAGGAAGTAGTCCTTTAATTACTAACTATTTATACATTGGACAGCTTCATATCAGCTAAATAGGGGAAGTGCAGGATTTTCTCCTACATCATGCCGCCCATTCACTGTATTAAATAAATAATAAAAGATACGATGTAAAAACCCCTATATAATCGGTTTCCAACTTTACGGTATTAGTATGATGTTAAATAAGATATCAGTATTAATAAAGAAAATCCAGTCAATATCCAGTCGGGAGTACCACCTCAAACCGGCCACGAAACGACCTACAGCTTAGAAGGCTGTTGGGGTTACCCTAATTAAAAAGCACTGCTTAGCTTAAAACCCTATTAAATTAACTTTCTCTGGTATCTAGTCAAATATAAAATAAAGAAATTGGGGCAGAAATAATAAAGTTCTGCCCCAATAATTCTGCCCCAAAAGAAAATTTCGCTCTTACAATGCTCTCTCCAACTATAACTATTATCGCATCATTCTTTTTCTCATTGCCAATTCATTTAAAAAACTTATCAATCCATTTTTTCAAATTAAGTGCGCCATTTTGAAGGACTAACTTATACATTTATAGAATTAAGACGCCTCTTGGTGATACAAAGCTTTTTGAAAAGAGGTAAATGTTTCTTGGATCTTACTTACGTCACCAAGTACTTCCAACGCATCTGAAATTGAATGATATTTCAATTCAAGTAATCGTGGTAATTTTTCTTGATCGAGCTCTTCAAAGCCAGTTTCAACATACTTAGATAGTACAAAATCAAGAAATTCTTTTTCTTTGTCTTCTAGATCTTTAAAAATACTAGACTTTGCTTTTGCAACTCGCTCTTCTCTGGAAATAGGCTTGATAGCATACGAAACAAATTCAAGGACATCAAACAAATCACTATTATCAGCATTTATTAAACTTTGTAATGCAGATAGTTCATCTTTTCCATATCCTGCGTCTGCCAGATTTTCTAATAATGCTTTCCGAGTCTTAGGATTGGACCATATTTCACGTAACTCTTCTTCACTTTTAAAGAAGGTCGGAAGCGTACCATACAAATTTTCTAAGAACTCTTCAGCCGAAATAGGTTTTCCATCAACACTCCAAAAGCTCGTAGCAACCGTATGTTGGATTTCTCGTTCTTTTCCATCTCTTAGCTTCACCCTTATTTTTTTATTTGGTTCATTTGGGTCATCTGGATCCCCCGGATCATCCCCTGGATCACCAGGGTTACCTGGATTATCTGGACCTCTTGGATCCTTAGGCTCCTTCGGTTCTGGTTCTACTGGCTCTCCATCCCACTCTGGATCATTAAAATTTAGATAAGCATCAACAAAGTCATATATAGTAAAAAATTTTTTACCCTCATATAGTCTTGTTCCCCGTCCAATAATTTGTTTAAATTCAATCATTTGTTTGACAGGACGCATAAGCACTATATTACGAACATTCCGAGCATCAACACCTGTAGACAGCTTTTTAGATGTTGTGAGAACTGTTGGGATTGTTTTCTCATTATCTTGAAAGTCCCGTAAATAAAGTTCCCCTAAAGCTGAATCCTCTGCAGTTACACGAACACAATATAAAGTTTCTTTACTATTACTATATTGATTAATAAGATCCCGAATAAGTGCCGCATGAGCTTGTGTTGCGCAAAAAACTATTGTTTTTTCTTTCTGATTAATCTCAGAAAGAAAAATTTGCACTCGTTTAGCTTCCCGCTCTCTTATTTCAATATTTCTATTGAAATCATCTTCGGTATATATTTTCCCTTCTTCTATTTCACCCTCAAGTACTTCATCGTCTGATGTATAAAGATAATCATCTAAAGTCGTTTTAATACGTTTTACTTTAAAAGGAGTTAGAAATCCATCATTGATTCCTTCTTTTAACGAGTAAACATAAATTGGCTTGCCAAAGTATTCATAAGTGTCAGCATTATGTTTTCTCTTTGGTGTCGCAGTTAGCCCTAGCTGAACCGCTGGATGAAAATATTCTAATATATCTCGCCAACTACTTTCATCATTAGCTCCCCCACGATGACACTCATCAATAATAATAAAATCAAAGTAATCTGGTGGATAATCACCAAAATAAGGCTTATTATCCTTTCCACTCATAAACGTCTGAAAAATAGTAAAGAAAATGTTGCCGTTTGTTGGTACTCTTCCTTTCTTTTTTATCTCTTTAGGGTTGATACGGACAAGAGCATCCTCAGGAAAAGCGGAAAAAGCATTAAAAGCTTGGTCGGCTAAAATATTTCTATCAGCTAAAAACAAGATGCGTGGCCTACGTGACCCATCACGTTTAAGATTCCAACGTGATTGAAATAGCTTCCAAGCAATTTGAAAGGCAATAAAGGTTTTACCTGTACCAGTAGCCAAAGTAAGTAATATACGCTGTTTCTCTTCAGCGATGGCCGTAACTGTTTTATTAATAGCAATTTCTTGATAATAACGAGGGGTTTTTGTGCCACCTATATCTTCAAATGGAACGCTATTGAACTTATCTCTCCATTCGTTTTGATCTGAAAAGATTCTATTCCATAGCTCATCAGGAGTCGGGAAAGAAGCCACTAAGCCTTCGTTTCCGCTTTTAATACACATCTCGTAAATTTGTTTTCCATTACTTGAATATGTATAATCTAACTCTAGCTTTTGGGCATAATCTTTGGCTTGGGCTACTCCTTCGCCTACTTCTAATTCATCACTCTTCGCCTCAATAACTGCTAACTTAATGCCATTAAAAACAAGGGTATAATCAGCTATTACTGGCTTTGCACGCCCACCAGCTTGAATTTTCCCAGCAGTAATATGAAACTCACGT
Organism: Halobacillus alkaliphilus; assembly: GCF_900113125.1. Taxonomy (GTDB): domain Bacteria; phylum Bacillota; class Bacilli; order Bacillales; family Halobacillaceae; genus Halobacillus; species Halobacillus alkaliphilus. Next base: position 35,401 of record NZ_FOOG01000012.1, read on the forward strand.
AATACTTTTGAACCTTCAACAACTCCCCAACCGCTTTCTCTCAACTTTGGGTCAATAAGCTCAGCCCTTGTTTCAGCTTCATTCATATTTTAGGCCTCCTCAGAGTTCACCGTTAAAAGCTTTTTGTAATATTGATTTTCTCAGCTCATCTAAGTTAGTGAGTTTCTTTTGATATATATCTTCTAGTTTTTTTGTTTCTACTGAAAGTGCCTCCAACTTTTCTACAATGCTTTGTTGTTTCTTAAGAGGTGGGAGATTTATCTGCAGTTTTTTTGAATCGGGTACTCTCATATGTTGAACAGTAGAACCAGAAGCCAACGATTGTATTTGATGCTGTATATCATTTGATTGAAATGCATATAGCAAATATCTATTTTCTAAAACAGAACTGTTAACTCTATAGGAAACTAATCGCTGTCCCAAAAATACATGGTCATTGGTTTTAATCATACCGACCTGACCTAATGGAGCCTCACGGGTCAGAATTACATCCCCTCGCTTCGGAACTTGACGCCGGGTCCAAAGATTAAACGTTTCTTCATTTACATATTTCACAGCATCTAGATTTACTTGACCATTTTTCACGTTCGTAGTCCTAATCATCTTGAAAGGTGTTGACTCGTCTACTATTGGAGCTGTTTTATTTATGCAATCTATGATAGATTCACATACATCATCAATATATACTCTCTTAAAATTATCTCTTTGATTAGCAAAAGTTCCTTGCAAAGTTGACTCAAATAACTCTCGAGAATTCTTAAGGTTCTTTTCGTCATTTTCTTTTGTTTTATTAATATGATTAAAAGCTTTATCAATAAGAGCGACTATTCGGCGTTGTTCAGATAATGGTGGAATAGGTACTTCAATTTCCTTATATTCCTTAAGCTGAAGATTTCTAATACCAGTTGAATGTTTTTGTAAATCCTCCGTCAAGCCGGACAAATAGAAATAATGCAAAAATCTATGCAAATAATGACAATCTAATTCTTCTTTATTTACAATCCTTATTAAAGAAGTAAAGTTACTAAAAGAAAAATCCCCGCTCGTTTTATCGAAAATTACTACTCTTCCAACTGGCTGCTTTTTTCCGCCTCCTGATTTTTCCAGGATTATGTCGCCATATTCTAATTTTCTTTTAGCATATTGAGATTGCTGAACATCTAAATATGCTATTTCAGTAAAATCCAGTGTTCCTTCTTTTGTGAAATTTTTATTTCTGATAACACCTACTTCAATATAAGGAGGTTTTTTACCTTTCCAAAGTCCATTTATAAAACTACAAATATCCCCTAGTTTCTTCCTTTCCCAACCTTTCTTCATAGTAACCTCCTGATAGTACTTAATATTTCCGCACTCTCATCATCCAAATTTGCTATTTCATCTAGTATCTCTTCGGGGTCTCGTAAAATTATTTCGTTGTTTTTGTTTGGGTTTCTCACTGATAAGTCAAATGTTTCGGAATCGACATCTGAAATATTAACTGTCCATGAATTAACGGAATCAGCTTTAGTTTTCTGTAGTTCAATAAAATCCAGTAAGTCATTTTCATTTAAAGGATTTGTTTTCCCCAAGTTTCTTTCTAAATTTAGTTGATAATACCAAATATCACTGGTTGATTTACCTTTTTCAAAAAATAGTACTACTGTCTTCACCCCTGCTCCTGTAAAAGTACCACTTGGCATATCCAGAACGGTGTGTAGATTACAGTTTTCTAAGAGCTGTTTGCGAAGGTTAATTGAAGCATTATCTGTATTTGAGAGAAATGTGTTCTTAATTACTATTCCTGCTCGTCCCCCAGCTTTTAAGGTTTTCATAAAATGCTGAAGAAATAGGAAGGCTGTCTCCCCAGTTTTAATGGGAAAATTTTGTTGAACTTCAGCTCGTTCCTTACCACCAAATGGAGGATTTGCAAGTATAATACTATAACGGTCTTTATTCTCAATATCTGCTATGTTCTCAGTTAATGTATTTGTATGAACAACGTTGGGTGCCTCAATTCCATGTAAAATCATATTCATAACCCCAATAATATAAGCTAACGACTTTTTTTCTTTTCCGTAAAATGTTCTTTTTTGTAATGTGTCCATTTCAGCTGTACTTAAATCCTTACTTCCTTTTAAATATTCAAAAGCCTCAACTAAAAAGCCAGCCGAACCTGAAGCTCCATCGTAAATGCTATCTCCTATCTTAGGATCTACGACTTTTACTATAGATTTTATTAGTGGACGAGGGGTGTAATATTCGCCACCATTACGACCAGCATTACCCATGTTTTTTATCTTCTCTTCATATAAATGTGACATCTCATGTTTTTCAGCATGTGAACGGAACCTTAATTCATCTACATAGTTAATAACTTCTCGAAGGTTATATCCACTTTGAATTTTATTGTTTAATTCAGAAAAAATCTCACCAATTTTATATTCAATCGTGTCAGCATTTGTAGCTTCCAATTTAAATTTCTGCAGATATGGGAATAATTCATTATTCACAAAGTCTCTTAGGTCATCTCCAGTAAGAGCTTTATGGTGATTTAATTTACCATTTTCATCTTTTGGAGCTGCCCAAACTTCCCATTTAAATTCAGGTTTAATAATTTCTTTATATGAATGAGCAGATAATTCAGCCATTGTTTTTTTATCTCTCTCAAGGTCGTCTAAATACTTTAAAAAAAGTATCCATGAAGTTTGCTCTATGTAATCTAATTCACTCCCACAACCTGCATCTTTCCAAAGTACATCGTCAATATTTTTAAAAGTTAGTTCAAACATTTATTATCCTCCTGCGCTATTGTTCCTTTTTTATAAAATATTACCTTTTTATGAACTGTCCATAATCCTTATATTATACAACACTTGCAATATGGGGCTCAACCACATTTGAGATGGAGTGTGAGGATTAATTGAATCGTAAACTAGACTAAATATAATATTCCAACTTTCACACACTTAAAGGCAGGTATCCCTTGATAAAGCTTGGAATCCCTGCGTTCCAACATGTAATTGCAATTCGATGATCGCCTGAATTCTTTTGCTGGTCCAACTAATGGCATCTTCAAAAAGCTCGATCAGCTGTTAAAGCGCTACACCCCAATCAAAGTTACTGATTTCAACGCAACGTTCATAAAACATCTCGCCTAATGTGCGGTTGTCGGTGCTATACCGAGGTTGTCAGGACCACACAATGAACTGCTAGATAAATGGTTGTATGGCTGATCAAGGAAGTGAAGGAACGAGCCTGAAACCCTTCTGAATGAGGATATGAAGAGATTTTGTTGTTTTAAAGAACACACTCCGATATTCTAGCGCATTCCATAAATAAAGATGACCTCCTGGTCGCTTTAATGTTCAATCAGTGCTTAAAATCCCCAAACAGTCATTCTTTTTATGGAAATTATTTCTATATGTGAATTCATAAGAGAAACGTTCGCGCGATTACACTATCATTTGTCGTCTGTTTTGCTTATAAATCCAGGAGCCATAACTGTTTCTTTCAGTAGTAGTGATCGGGGTGGAACCGCCTCCCTTCGAACCACCTTTTTGAGCGTAATTTTCAAATAAATATACTATAATTATTTAATGCTTAGAAATTCACCCATATTTACATATCTGTTGCTTACCTTTCTATTACTAATTTCCTCTGTTTCTTAACCTCTATATTCCAGTCTTTATAAGAAGGTAAATCAATTTTAGAAACTTCCTTACTATTTAGCCGATGATATTTATTGGAAAACTCCCTTCCAGCCTTATCATTATCCGTACAGAAAGTTATTTGCTTCACGTTATGGCCTTCCTTGACCATTCGTTTTATTTCATCAATCATGGTCTGCCTTTTGAGCCCGGACATAGAAACTAAACGTGTGTCTTGCAGCTTTTCTTTCTTTATACTCCAATATGAAAGTGCATCAATCGGGCTTTCAAAAAGATAAATAGAATTAGGCTTACCAATATCAACTGAAAACCCTGCTGAACCATGGCTGTTCCTATCAATACCTTTAAACATTCGCCCATCTTTCATTGGAGAAGTACCTTGTCGATCTGCCCCTACAATCTCCCCTTGATGCTTCCACTTAAACACTACATTCCCGAGCTTGTCCTGTGCGATTAAATCTTTTTTATCAAGCCAATCAACAATCTTAGGATGAATCTTCCGCTCTTTCGTAAGATAATCTTTAGCTTTTGTCCTATCGTTCACTTCATAATGGGAAGGATATTGATAAGGCTCCTTAGGCTTTTGCACTTGGGAATTGTCTTTCACTTTATAACCTTGTGCATTCAGATCCAGAACAGCTTCCGGAAAACTCATGCCATAAAACATTTTGGCAAAGTTAATGACTCCAGCTCCTTTTTCGTCTCTGGAGTTCCAAGCATACATTTGATCTTTAATTACTAAACTGTCATGCACTTGGTGTCGGTAGTACCTCCCCTCTTTCTTCAATGGCTCCCCTTTACGCTCAAGATAGTCTATGAGATCCACGTTACGAGCAACCTCCACTTGGTCCGCGCTTACATGTTTGGCCATGCAGGACTTCCTCCTTTCTAAAATTAGATATAAAAAAAGACAGGGAGAAAACTCCCTGTCTAGCGTTCAACCTCTACTTTTTCTTTTTGCTTTTCCTTTTGCTGAATAGCCTCATTGTTACCCTTTCCATTCTTCATTTCTGAAGTGGTGCTTTCTTTTTCTTTCTCTTCATGGAACTCTCGGTCCAGCTTACTTTCGATTTGAGATAGTCGCTGCTCCCCACGATCGGTCAATGGTAGTTCTTTTAATTCTTGAAGAGATTCTTTCTTAAGCTGGTACACATCTTCATTGCTGTGAGTCTCCTGAAAAGCACGCATCCGGTTTAAACGGTCTTGCCGGTCATTGTTTTCTTCTTTATCCAATTCTTTTCCAACTGTTGGTTCAATAAAGTTCATGAGCTCCTTCTTATAAGCATCTTTGAAATCATGATGAGAATATTCCTCATCGGCCTTTTCCTCCTTACCAAATGGCCCGTTATCCTTTTCAGCCTTGCTCACTTGGCTTCTGTACATCTCTCGAAGCTTTTCTGAAGGTAACTTCTCCCTTTCTTGTTTCTCCTCTTCCACTTCATGTTTTTGTTCTTTAGCATTCATACTCTTCTCCCCTTCCTTTTCTTGTTCCATTGATTCTTCAATAGTCATAATGAATTCTTTAGCTGTTGACTGAACCTCTTGTAATAAGTATTCATGGTCTTTAAATTCATGGTCCTTAGTCCAGTGATGCAGATAATCTAACGAGTAGTCACTGGTATCTATATTGAAATAAGAAGCAACCGTGTAAGCTGTCATTTCCGCCTGAAATTCTTTTTCAGGTTTAGTGTAGTCATTTATATTTTCCTTTGTGTGAAGCTTGGCATGAGTTAGTTCATGTAATAGAGTCTTTGTATCTTGTCGCTCAGAGTTACGCGGATTAAGAGCTACTTCTCCTTTTCCTGTGTAACTTACTCCTTTAGCTGACCCTAACTCTTCATAAGGCTCTACAATCTGAATATTGTTTTTATCAGCTATAGCTTCCATTCCTTGCCGTAGCTGAGTGTAGTTTTCAATCTCCCCATCAATCCATTTGTTAGGAAAGATTTGTGGCAAATCTTTTTGATTTGCTGTTGTCTGGGATACATCAAACACACTCCCGGTAGAATAAACAAGACGGCCATCTCGTTTGTCGAGTTGACCGTCTTTGACTTGTTGCTTTTCTGTTTTCGTCGCATATTTCAAAGGTTTCCATTCTCCTTCTTTATCTTGAAACTGCTGGCCTAAACGATTAGGCACGAGAACCTTTAGACTTTTCTCTCCTTTGTTTACGGAAAACCCTTTATCTTTCCAGTATGCGTAGGAACCTACAGCTTCTGCTCCTGGAAACTGTGAATCAATTAATGCCGTATTACGTGGGGAATACCGGTGAAACTTCCCCATAAAGTCTAGATACTCTTTCATTTGTTCAGGAGAATGAAAGTGGTTTGAAATACTTTTTTCCATTCCCTCTGTCAGTCGATTGATTTCCTCTTTAACCTTTTCTGGTGATTTCTTACTATAAGATTGTTTAGTCTGCACCATGATCCCCAGCTCCCTCGCTGATGTTCATGAGTTCTTCCATTTCTTCCTCATCGTAATTGGGTACTGTATTTAATATCAGTTCCTTTGTTTTCTTATGAAAAGGAATGAGTAGGTTCTCTTGATTCACTAAATGTTGCTCAAGATCATCCATTTCCTCATCACTTAACGCTAAGGTATATTCCTTCTGTCCCACGTCCATTACGAGCTCATTATTTTCACTTAAACGCTTAAACACACCAACTTCATAATTGCTATTAAACAAAAGCATTCCTTCCACTCCTTTATTGGATAATTCCTCATGAATAACCTTAGCTTGATGCTGGTTGAGTCTCTCCGGCACTTATTCTCTTCTGACGCTGATGACTGATTCTTTCTTCTACCGCTTGCCTCGCATCCTTCATCGCTTGGCTCTCAAAAATTGGTGTCGTCACACAGCTTTCTAAGTTTTGGTCCATCGCAAAACCATTCATTAATTCAAGGAGTACCTGCGTATTTTTATCACTTCGATTGGCTGCTAACCGCAGTCTTTTCATCTCTTCAGAAAACACTTCTTGAAAACGTTGAGCCATTAAACTCATGACATATTCCTGAGAGTTGTCCTTCGATTTTTGCGTTTCCCACTCTTCAATCATTCGATCTAAGGCTTCACCAGGATAACGAATATGATGCTGTTCCTGATACTCATTAATTAACGCTATCGTTTCTTCATGAAGCGTAACATTTTGCCGCCTTCCCATTTATACACCCTACCCTTCTCTTTCGATTTTTCGTTCCAACTTCTGATGATCCAAGTCATTGATAAACTGATCATACGTTTGTCCCATCGAACGTTGAATGCTTCTCAAGGAACGTTGTAATTGAACTCCTGACGGCATGGACTTATAAGGGTGCTTTATATTGGAAGTTTGTCTAGGATACTGCTGACGATCGTACCGTTTCATTTCTTGTAAGAAAGCATTGCCCATTCGTTTATAGAGGTCATCCAACTTGTTTTGTTTGTAATGCTGATATCGCTTCTTATCCTTAAGCCCATCACCATAGGCTTGTTTTAATTCGTTGACTTCTTGATCCAATTTTTCATGTAGCTGGTTCATATCTTTGCCATGATACTTATCTAAATACCTTGTCGTTAGTTCATCAATCTTCGCCCGAATAGGATTCAGCGTTTGATAGCCATAGTGCCACTGCCGCTTATCCTTAGGCAAGTGATTATACACATCGAGGAACATAGGTTTTATTTCTCTATTGCTCCATTTCATGCTGCTATTTTCTTTCTTTGAATTAACCATGTGATCACGAATCAACGAGTTAATTTGATTTCGTTCTTGCGTTCGATTTAACAAGCCATTCACGACTTCACTTTTCATCGCGTCTAGAGTTTTCGGCTTTCGCTTTCCACGTTCACGAGTCGGATTTGGTTCGATTGTGGCCACATGAATATGAATGTTATCGGTGTTATAGTGAATGGCCGCCGACCAAACAGCACTCTCTTGTAATCCCTCTTTTTTCATCATCGACTGCATGGATTTCCGTGTCACTTGCTTCAAAGCATCTTCATCTAAAGTGTGTGTCTTTGAATCATAAACGCCTCGGTTTTGAAGCCATTCATTATCAAATGTAATGACATCTTGCCACATGATACTATTCTTTTTTTGTGCCTGTTCAAACAGAGATTTAATGCCCTGTTTTCCTTCCTGCGATAAATGATCCGACTGCTGAGTAAACAAGGCAGAGGCTTTATCCGGATTGTCCATATAATGATTATACAAACTAAACATGGACCGATGAGCATCACCCTTTCCTTTGGCCTCTTCCCGATCCACGTATTGCACATAATCTTGGAATCCTTTTTTTTTCGCTGTCACGAATTTTGTTTTTAAAACCACGCCAGGCGTTATAGTTTCACTCATGCTTCTTCACCTGGTTCTTCTATCTGTAAGAGATCATTCATTTCTCGAATCGCTGTATAACAATGAGCCATCGTTTGAATGTTTCGATCGACTAATTGCTGGAGTCTTTGTTCACGATGGTTCTCTTCTCGAAAGACAGCCAACTGATGCAACTGAGCATGTAAAAACTCTTGCCGACTTAACCCTTTTTCTTCCGCAAGTTCGTCAATTCGTTGAACAGTTTTCGGATCCATATATCGAATTCTTACTTCCATTACCATCACTCCTTTTGATGAAGTCCCTAAAACTAGTGAATAAAGAGAAGAGCATAAGGGGTTTTTGTTCCCACTTGGCGTGTGAATCCCGGCAGAGCCGGGCAAAACGAGGGAACAAGAAAATCTCCAGATGTGCGGTCACTGTGCGTCTAAAACAGGAACAATCATTCGTGTATTCACCTTGATGTGTGGTCCCTGCACCGGAGGTGTGTGGTCCTTGTGTTGACGTATAGCGTAATCACTGCCCTTATTCGTTTGATAACATCTCCCTTTTTTCTTCTAACATCTTTATCTTCTCCTTGATGGTTTGAATGGCTAATTCATGCTCGGCTGCTTCTTGATTGATCTGCTCTTTTTCATTTTCCAGATGATGAATTCGAGCCTCTGTTTGCTTTTTCTCTTCCTCTGTTTCGTATAGAAGCTCCGATTCTAATTCAACGGTTTTTTGATCAATTGCTTTGATTCGTTCATCAATGGATTGGATACGTTTCTTCTTCTCTTTCCTTGTTTCTTTCGCCTCTTCAATCTCCTCAGATACAGCAGCCACTTCATACTTTTGCGCTGATAAAATGCTTAATTGCTTGTCCATTTCTACTTCGCGTTGATCGGTATAAATCCTCGCCAGTTCTTTCTTTTCCTCACCTCCTTTCAGGGAATTTTGAGCATTCCCTTTGGTTAATAGCGTATTGGTATTTTCTTTGTTTACATCTAAGGCCATAACATCAAAGGAAGGACTTACCTGTTGGATGCTTATGACGTACCTGCTTTCATCGTTATACTCTACGTGTGTTGGTAGATCACGTTTGGGATGCTCTTTTTCCTGAGCCGTGAAGCTTAATTTTTCATCTAATAAAGTAGTTGATTTATTAAGGTTCAAGGTGACAACCATCAGGTTTTTCGTTGGATTATAAACCCATTCCTTTATGGTCAGTTCGCCTGATCCTTGTAAGTTCAGAGGTTGATTGACAGGCGTTTGCTGAACTTTACTCTGCTCTTCATCACCAAAGATAAAACCTGAAAACAAGAAAAAAAGAATCGCCATAGCCATGACGCTTAATCCAATAAGATATTTTTTTGAGGTCCCTTCCGTGATGTGTTTCGTTTGTTTTTTCATGATTAGCCTCCCTCTTCTACGTCTTGGAAATCTGTTATCTTCCAATGGCCATCTTCCCTATGAACTTTTATATGGAGGAACACGGGAGACACCTGTTTTTGATCACTCTGCAAAGAAAAAAGCGTGTGTTTAAATTGAACGAACACGCTTGCTTGATTGTTTGTGAGATTACCTGTTTTGATATATATTTCTACTTCCTCTACTTCCGTTTTCCTGTCTCCTTTATAGGTATCTGTAGGAAAGAAGGTTGCAGCTAAATCGTTGCTCATCACCTCTTTTGCTTTCTCTTTTCTTTCTTGATAGGTCTCTTTATCCTGTTGAAAGGATACCTTTATAAACGTAGAAACCTGCTTCACTAAAGCGTTATATCTCGCTTGAATGTCCGCAGGTTTCCGTTTTTGTAACGTCTTCTTTAATTCCTTATTTTCTTCCAAAATCATTTCGTTTTTCTCTTCTAATTGTTGCAATTCCTTCTGTTGATCGTCATTGGCTATCGTTTGTGCAGCATATATATTCACCGATGTGAGAATGATTAATAGAGCGACAAACACACCAAAAAGAACCCGTCTTTTCATCCATGTTCTCCTTTCTTAAAGCCCCAGATAAGGAGCAGGGTCCACGTCCGAACGATACTGGTTTTTGGTCATGACTTCGAAATGAAGATGGGGGCCTGTAGAGTTTCCTGTCGTACCACACTTGCCAACTTCTGAACCTTTTTGGATCATCTCTCCGTTTTGTACACTTATCGCATACAAATGGGCATAGTGACTATAAAGTTCCTCTTCATGTTTCACTAGAACGTTATTTCCGTAACCAGAATTTTTTCTTACCACCTCTACCACTTGGCCGTTATCGACGCTTTGAATAGGCGTTACGGCATTCGTACAGGCAAAGTCAATTCCTCTATGCATATCCGGCGTTCCATCAAAGGGATCGGAGCGCATACCGTAATCGGAGGTTTGGGTAAGAGCCCCTTCAATGGGCATCACCCATTCTCCAGTTGGTTGTAAATCGGCTTCAATAATTCCGCCTTTAAGGTAACTTAAAACAGCCTCCACATAACCAATATCGCCATAACAAGCTCCTGTTTCTGCCGACTCCGGTCGAATGCAGGAATACATGCCTGTGTGTTTCAATTCCTGGTATTTCGTTCTTGAAAATTCGATGGCTAACTCCTTGCTGTACTCCCCATTGTTGTGTTCGTTTGCGTAATCAATAAAGCCTCCCCCGAAGTTATAAGCTTGAAGGGTCAGCTTAATATCTCCTCCGGCTTTTTCCAGCATCTCCGAGAAGTATCGGATCCCCACCTTGATACTTCTTTCGGGATCCTCAATCGTGTTTGGAGGTAAACCAAGAGACTCACTTGCTTGCATTACATCATCTACACGTCCTCCCGATTCCTGCATCGTTTTGGCCAAGAGAAGCTCCACATATTTGGACACCCTATACTGTTCGGCATATTCTTCAAATAGAGGACGATACTCTTCTAAGGCAGGGGAAACTTGCGCTGTACCATTGACTACATCCACGGACCTCACATCTTCACTAGAGGAAGACTTTTGATAACCAATCACCCCTGTGATGACAGATGCATACAAGAGCACTTGTAGAAGGAAGAGAGCTACTAAAATACCAATCAACCATAGCCATACCTTCCGAGGAACTAACCCAAGGAGAAGGGACCAAGGCATCCTTAAGCACCTCCTCCAAATAACGCTAACTCTTCGTCCGATACCTCCACCTTGAAGCGAATGTTTTCCACCGCACGAATGCTTAACATCGTCTCTCCTGTTTGTAGATAAGGGATATCTTTTAATTCACTTTGGCTTAATTGCCCCATGAATATTTGCTGCATCATCTCCAAGTTGTTACTATCCTGCTGCATAATAATTTTGTATTGGGTCAGTTCAAAAAGCTTCTTGATTTCCTCCACCATACTTTGATCCGAACCCTCAGGAACAAAATCGCGAATCGTGTGACTGGCATAGAGAAGAGCACCAAAATACTTCCTGGCCTCTCGGCTAAACTTTGTTAGGAAATCGAGAGCACTCTCACTTTTCTTCTTTGTGTTTATGATATGGTGGGCTTCATCCATTAATATGAGATATCGTACAGCATCTTCAAAAGCTAATTCTCCTCGATTATAAGCATCAAATTGAGGAGACCCATTCGTTAGCATGGAGTCCCATAAGAGATTGAGAACGTTAAACAATTGCGCTTGGAAAACCTCAGCTCTCATTTGAGATAGGCCCCTGAGGGTAAACGTAACGACCTGTTGCTCATCAAAGTGTGCAATGGTTGATACGCCATTGAATAGATGCGCGTAGGTTTCTACAAGGTTTCGAATGTTTAATTCGATGCTCTCCAGACGTCGTTTCCTTTCCTGACTTAACTTCTCCCTTTGCTTTCCTTCCTTGATATTTTCATAGAGTTGTTCTTCGATAAAGGCAAGAAAATCGGTAAAGACCGGGTACTTATGAACAGAAAGTTCGGTTATATTTGATTTTGAATCATCGTTCCATAAGCCGAGCTTTTCATAGAGCTTTCTTAATAGATTTTCATATTCTTTCAATTCACTATCATTCGCTTCAGGGGCTAAGAATTTATAGAATGTCGTCAACTTGGATAAATGCTGAGTAAAGGAGGTATATTCATCCTCTGCCGTTCGATATACCTGCAAAGGGTTGATGACCCCATCTGACCCATCGAGCGCAATTTGTTTCCCGCCTAAAGCTTCCGTTAGCTCTACAAATTCTCCGGTTACATCAAACGTCCGAACCTTATATCCTTTAATCGCGTTATCCATCATAATTTTCTTAAGCGTAGTAGATTTTCCTGCTCCCATCGCCCCCACCATGACTCCGTTATAACTCTTACGCTGCTGATCTCTATGAAAAAGATCAAAGACGACATTTCCTCCGGTGAGTGTCGTACCATAGAACGTACCGTAAGGATCGTTTAAGCTAGTAAAATGAAAAGGAAAGCCACCCGCTAACCCTAGTGCGGGTATCGGATGACCTTCCCTCTTGTTTCGATAAGTGGATTGTTCTGTATAATTCGTGAGAAGTGATTTCCATTCGAATTCCTGTTCGTTTAAGAAAATAGATCCTCTGAAATTCTCGTCCTGTAATATCGATAAGACGACTTTCACTTTATCTTCCAGCTCTTCTCTTGTTGGCGCACTTACATAATGTCTTAGGTGAACACGTTTAATGATTTCTCCTTCCTCAGAGACCTGATTGTATAGCTCCCTCAAATCATCGTAGTTATTTTGCGCCTCTATAATGCCAGCATTATCTTTTTCATTAATCATTCGGGAACTTTGTTCAGCCATCCCTTTGTTTAAACCATCCCGGACTTTGTAACGATCGTCCGAGACAATATCCATCGTTGTAATGACATTCTCCATATTGAAAATAGGTTCTAGCCAAAAGTCCGAAACGTTTTTAGGGAAGGCATACACATGGACACAAACTTCATAGCCATCTCCTTTACGAATAAAAGATTCTTGGAACTTAACCCCTCCTTGTGGTTGGATATGGGCAAGCAAGAAAGGATTGTAGCCTTTTTCTTGGATTGCTTCGGTATCACTTTTCTTTTTTAGAAATGAGAACAAAATTTAACCCCTCTTTTCTAATTTGGAATTTTGATTATAAAGCTTATAGAGCAAATCGAGCTTCTTTTCATCCGTTAACTCCATAATCGGAGCGACTCGCCCGAGATAGCGCCGACAATTGTTTCTGTATTCAGCAAGCTGTTTAAGACTAGTTGCATAAATAAATAGATAAAACTCTCTATTCGTCCGATAGGTCTCTAAAAACTGAAGTTCCTCTCGTTTTCGAATTAAAAAGCGCTCGTATAGAGGCGCTTCGTTATGAGCAATCTTATAATTAATCGCATCCAGTTGCTTTTTCATATTCACCGGAAAATTCATGGAGACGATCTTGATATCCGGCGCATACGATTGAAAGAACTTGGCCATCTTCATGATGTCGTATTCGGTTTCCTGGGTAGATGGAGAATAAATATCTTTACTCTGCAACTGCATCACGTCCATGTAGCCCATTTCCCCCTGTAAATGAAAGGATCCTTCCTCGGTCATGTCCTGAATGGGAAGAATCTCCGCTATGGATGGAATGGCCACCTCTCTTTTTTTCTTATTAGCTTTCAAACTTATTTGTTTCTTCTTTTTCTCAACAGTTTTTCGTTCATCAAAAAGAGCCATTTTTTCGGAACTGTCTTCTTTAAAGACAGGGTGGTCTTTCTTATTCTTCTTCATTTAAAGTCCTCCCTCATTTTTCTTTCCAGCTACTTCATGAATCAGGTCAAAAAATACGCCGACCGTCTCATGCTCCCATCCAGACAACCACCGAACCTTCCGTGCTTCTATTATTGTTAGGTTTCGTCCAAGCTGTTCTTCAAGAAGTACCTTAAACTGTTGAAAGGCATATTCTTCATCATGAAACCCTTCATATTTGATCCCCATTCCTACCATCCTCCCTTTCTTTTTTATCGATGGCACAATAAGTCATTCGATCTCTTGTGACAGCTAAGAACAAGGCTTTCGCCATACGCAGTTTTGGATTCGTTTTGGGTCGGATCAACCAAGCAACCATCAATAAGATCCAAAAGATTGCATACCACCACACCAATGAAGAATGAACGACATACCGGAATGTAAAGCCTATGCCGCCTAGGATGAGGACCACAAGTAAGTCTGTAAGGTAAAATAGACGGTTGATCTTCAACTCACTTCCAATTTCGGATGGTATCTTGTATTGCAATAAAACCACTCCTTCATAAACAAAACGCGGACGAAGTTATTCCTCTGGTCCGCGTTTCTTAATTTTATTTATCCAGTTTTCCGTCGTATTTCGAGATAAGTTATACGTCCTCTTTGCATTTTGAACCTTGGGATTATGATTGAATCGTTCCCTAAATCGATCTTTCATATATCCTCCAACGGTTCGCTGCTCTGTTCTGTATTGATTCGGCATAGGAATATCCTCCGTACTTTCTGGCGTTTTCACATCTGATGTTTCTGGTTTCGTGCTTGCTTCTATTTGGTCTGTCCCCTCCTTAGGTTCATTATCGTTCGCACCTAAACGTTCGCTTCCTGTTTCACTACTATTTATATCTTTCTCTTGTTTTTTATCTTTATTAGGTGGAGTAGATATAGGCTGCTCATTGCTTTGGTTGGAAGACGGTAGGTCCGACCCACCTGGGGTGTCTTCTTTTGTAGTGTTCATAGAAGACCCTTTCCGAGAAGAAGGATGAGACGGCCCCTGAGTTTCATTGGTGGATGAACGATTTCCTGCTTCTGGACTTCTCGTTTCTTTTCCTCCCAACGAACCTTTTTGTCCTTCCTGATTGGATGTCATTGGACTTGGCTCTTGTTTTTTCTGGTCTCCTTTACTTCTATTTCCTTGGGGTGATGATAGATCACTGTTTCCATTTGTCTTAGATTTTCCCTCATCCTTGCGCCCATAGATACCAGCGACCGCACCAGCTGTCCCGGCACCTGTATTCATTAGGGCTGATGTTCCACCGCTTGTAATAGCTCCTGCAGCTTTCTTCACAGGAGGCCCGAGGGTTTTAGAGGCTAGGTAACCACCCATCGCAACATGCCAAGCATTTTTCAATCCAGCATCAATGCCAAACAGCTTTTGTACAATATTAGGTCCATCAATGACGGCTAAACTCCCGGCAATCAAAGCAATCAAGTACCCAAGTCCTTCAAGATTATTATCTATAAAGGTTGTGTAATACATATACACACGCAAACTTAAAAAAATCATGATAAGAGAAGCAAAAATGCTTCCAATATTCTTAATGATCGCTTTCAAGCGCTGACCTGTGGAAATATCCGCATAGGCCATGATTAAGGCTACGATATGATTAAAGCCAAGCTCAAAACAGAGCTTGGCCACTTTAATGGATATTAATATCATGGTAAAAGCCATAACGGAAAGGGTTACGATAGCCGTAAACCAATCTACATGCCACCGGTAATAATTTTCTGGAAGGAAATCAAACAGACCACTTTTTCCTAACTCCACAAGTCCTTCTTCACCATTTGATTCTAATCCTACTTTGTTCATTACAATTTTTTGGCCTTTATTCGATAGGCTATCCCCATTAGATTTTTCAAAACTATCGTCAATCGTTTCATTAATGGATATTTTATCAATTGAGGCTGGACTTATATGATGTTGTTCTTCTATATCCGGGGTTTTCCAATCGGATTCTTCATAAACGGCTATATCAGTAATATAGTCTTCCATTACTCGATCAGAGGTAGTAAATGAATCGGTCTGTACCTTTGCTACATCCATGGCATCGCCAGTAAAGTCATTCACTTTCCCCATTCCAAATGACAATAGAGTAATCGTCATGATGGATATAAATAGGTTCATGGGTACATCAGATCGATTCTTTTCTTTATTAAAAACTAATCGAAAGCCGATCATTCCCAATGAAATGGCTAACAAAATATAGAGAACAGGCTGGATGGTTTCTAGAAAGTTAATCACAGGATCGCTCGAAAAGAAATCCGTTAAGATTAAAACTTTATCGACCATGCCTTCTAGGCCATCGACAATCATTTTCAAGAATAGGATTGTTCCCCACCCCATGATCCTTAATCCAGAGGTGAAAATATTATTGGTCGATAAGACGTCCGAAAACCTTAACAATATCTCTAACAACTCTTCATCGGACATTCCATCACCACCTTAAAGATTTTTCCCTTTTCATTCTTGCACCACGGGTGATTCCTGTTCTTCAATTAACTTATCTACTTGTTTGCGTATGTGACTATACACTTGGCGGTTAATTTCTTCATGATCGCCCAGAAGCTTTAAGTTATAAAGAAAAGCTTCCATAGGTTCCTCATTCATTTCCTCTTCACTGTGTTCCAAATGTGGAGCAATTTGCTGATGGATCAGGGCAAATGTACTCTTATCAAAGAAATCTCCGACTTTTTCCTTCTGCCACCATTCCGTTGATGGTTCTGCATCACTAAATGGTCCATTTTTCGAGAAACTTTCCATTTCCTCTGCTACCTCGTCTGTCTTTTGTTTATTAGATTCGTCAACTTGGAAATCTATCACTAAGTCTGATGGATGAACATGGCGGTGCGGAGTCAAAATTTCTTCTTCCGTAATCGACCGCCCTGGGCGAAATTCTGAACTGAGGTACGTATGAGCATATTTCATACTGTACTTTCCTGTATTATAAATAGGAAAAGCACGAATCTTTCGCCCTCTCTTGTCACGTCGTAATAACACACGACGTACGACCGTATCTCCTTCCTCTAATTCCTGCAGCTCATTGGCCGTTAAAAGATCTCTTCCTTCCGTACTTTCCGTCTTCGACTTATCCAAGGAGAAAGTAGATCCAGACCGAGTTTGTGTATTCAATGTTTTCTTTCCTAACTTGGAAGAAAAATAGGAAGCTGAATCATAGTCAGCACTCAAAATATAAATTTCATTCCCACAGTTTCCACGAATAGTCGCTTGCCCATCTTCTCCATACAAATCTTTTAATTGAGCATAGGATTGAACCACTAAGTGAAAGCGAATATTCCTTCCCAAACATACCGTGATTTTATTATCCATATCGGCTATTGCAGGCATATTGCCAAACTCATCTAACATGAAGACCACTTCACGTAAGCATTTTTGTCCTTTGGCAATAGCTGCATTTTTGGATAGTACATAATACAATTGGCTAACGAAAATTGATGGAATAGCATGCGTAGAGGTATCATAATCAGGTGTAACCATAAACACAGCGATAGGCTTATTCGAGTACATAATTTCTTTTACTTCGATAGTGTCGCTCTCAGAAAGATAAGTGAAGGAAACGTTGCCGTTTCTCTCATCCACTTCGTCAATCCGGATGGTCGACCTATCCTTTTGAACTTCTTCATCTTCCGAAGAGACTGGTGTGGCTTCCTGAGACACAACTACCTGATCTCCGGCCAATAATGAAGTGTTAAAGTTAATGGTCCATGTGCCACTTTCTCCTGATTGATTGGTCTCGGTTGTTCCATCGGGAAAGAAAACCTTTATTCTGGAAAAAGGATGTCCTCGCCCCTTAATACTTTGACCGAATCCCACTCTTTTTAAATCTAAAGAGTTTTTAGCTGTCATCTTTGCCGTTTCACTCATTGTAAATTTCGTCAATCCATTCATAGCTGTCGTAAAAATGCTAGATCGAGTATTCCCTTTGGAAAAATTACTCGTTGCATATTGACCTTTGGCTACATGGGATTGAGGTAACTCTTGGAAGAACCGATCCAATGCATTATATTCTTGGCCATCTTCATCGATCTCATTTCTAGTTCCTAACTCGGAGAGCATATTAGCGACCGTATACATCGTAATTTTTTCTTCTGTTTCTTCCGTTATGCTCTTCTCTGTAACGGCAAGGATCATGGCATTCACAAGGGATTTAGCTGAATCATCCCACATGGGTTCTTTAGCATTCGGATTATGGTAAAGCATATGAGTAATGGTTTCGCAAAGCGTCTGAGCTGTAGAATAATCCCCATCCTTATACGATTGTTTAACCAACTCCAGCAAATTAAAGCTCATGCTTTGCATAGGATTCATTAGGTTTAATACCTCTACCTCATACCCTCTTTTCTCCAATGTCTCCCGGCTAGAAGCGAATAACTCTCCTTTAGGGTCATTAATGACTAAAGAAGGCTGATGTTCAGCACGAGAATAGGCATCGATGGTTGGAATCACATACGTTTGACCCTTACCACTCCTTGTCGTACCAATGATTAAATTATTGACAGGGGATGGATCAATAAAAGCTTTGTCCCCCTTTCTCGATAATACAGGACCACCTTGACCTTCATAAGATTGCTTTCGGTCAGGAATAGCTTTGTACTGTTGTTGGATTTCTTTTCTTGTGGCAAATCTCTGAGAACCCTTTTCATCTGTACCTACGGGTTTAAAGTTACTTCTAAGTTTGTAAATCATGTGAGCTATACCGACAAAACCAATTAAAGCAGCTATTCCGTAGTAGAGTGATTGCTCCTTGAAATGAAAATCTGTCCAATACGAAAATTTAAACTCTATGGGTTTACTGAATTCCGGGAATGTCTTTAAGCTTTCCCACATGGCCTCTCCTAGATTCCATAGAAAAGTACTGACCAGCATCGTGGTTATAAAAAAACAGATGCTTAATACCATAAGCACCTGTTTCTTAGCAATGACTGATTTCAAATGAATCACCTTCTTATATACTGTTCTTTTGACTCTCCAGATCTTCTTGTTGTTCTTTAAGCGAATCGATTTTAGATTCATTTTGATCTTCTGACTTCTTCTCTGCCTCTATTTGACTGTTAATCTTCATCAACTGCTTCTCAATTTCTTGATATTCATTAATCTTTTTATTCAGTTTATCGTCTTTCGCTTCACTGGCCATTTTTTTGGCATTTTCTAATTGCTCAAGTCTCAGATAGGCGATTCCCTTTTGTTTATACAATTTAGAAGACATCGGCATATCTCGAATATCTACCGCCTGTTTGTATTCCCCATGATGAAAAGCTAATTTAAATTCACCTAAAGGGCTCGGATAAGATTCATTGAACGAACTCAATTCTTCCAGACCATGAACTTCCATGACTTGCGCAGCTAGAGAGGAAGTATTTTCCTTTCCTACATAGTGCAAAGCTCGATCATACTTTTTAAGGTCCACCAGAAAATGAAGCAATGTTTGGCGCTCCGATTCCGATAAATTTTCCATTCCTAATAATTGTTGAACAGCTTGTTCCTGCTCACCCGTCCAATACCCTTCGTATGCCATTTTGACATTCTCCATTTTTTCCATCTCTTGAGATGTGGCTTTTAGATCCCTGCCTTGATTGTTTAGGAGTATAAATAGAGTGATGGATGTAACTATGGCTACCAATAACGTGGTGCTGAGCACACTCACAAAAACTCTGCCTCGCTTACCAAGCTGCTTCCAACTCGACTTTTGTCCTTCTTTCTCTTTCCATACTTCTGTCAGATCTATTTGATAAGATGCTGGGGTATGAGAAGTTAATTGTTGAAGAAAGACATCCCTTTTTGTTTCTTCATTTTTATTTTTCATAGGTAAGTCTAAAAGCTTTTGACAAACATGGTCATAAATATTTGAGGTTCCTTCTCCTCCCACTTCATAGGAGCCGTTGTACAACTTATCTCCTTCTTCATTAAAAATCATAAAATCAAGCATCATTGGCTCAGCATTTTTCTTTTTTAATTTAGCATCCAATTCTGCCGTTAGAACGACAATTTCTTGAAAGGAGTAAGGGTGAAAGCTAGAAATTTCACCCTCCACTTTTGATGTAAATAATACCCTCATGGTCCTACACTCCTTTAAAAGATCACCTGACTGTCAATGTATTCAGCGATAGCCGTAGCCCCCATTAGTACGACAAGCCCAACAGCACCGCCGATAAACCAAACAATAGAGCTCTGACGACCTCTCACTCCACCCCAAATAAGGTGGTAGGCTCCGATACCAAAAGCAATGGCAGCCGAAACAATACCTAATAGTTGCATGGCCGATAAAATAGAAGCCCCAGTAGATTGTAAATTACTAATGGCAGCAAGCATGGAATGATGTGCAAAGTATTTCATTATTATCTCTCCTCATTAAATATTATTTTTCTTGTTTTCTTCACCAACCCCTTTGTAATGAAGCAATGACTTCATAACGACATCTTGGTTTTCTTGAATGTACTCCTGATGTTTTTCATGAAGCCACTCATTGTAAGAAATGTCCTGGATGGTTAGCAGCGTCTGAACTAAGTCTTTGGATTGCTTAAGTTCACGATTGGTAACGCTCATTCCCATTCACCCCCTTTCAAGGTTTTTTGTCCATAAAAAAAAGAAGCGATCTATTAAAGATCACTTCCATTAAGCTGAAGTATCGTTGATGAAATTTTGTATAGCTTGTTCCCTATCCTCAAGGGTTTTGTATTTCTGTGTTCTTAAAGAGATACGATTCTGTAATTGTCCATCCTCATAATAACTTAGAGATTGGAACAATTCACTACCTTCCAAACCTATTTCATTCAGATCCATATCTCCATCAACAATTTTTGGATTTTGCGCATTCATCTCTTTTACATTAATCTCTTCAATGTTCTCTTCTACAACCTCGATATATTCATCTCTCTTCTCTTCCTCCGAGGCATCTGTTAACAGAACATAAACTTTTTCACTATCTTGGATAGTCTCTTTCATGTCCTCTGGTGATAAAGACTCGACTTGACCTGTGGCTCCTTGGGATCCGCAACCAACTAGGATTAAAACTATAACAAATCCAGTCAAACCACCGATCCAACGCTTTGCCATCAGATCAATCTCCTCTCAAGTGATTTGTATAACGATTCTAACACCTACTTAAATATAAATCCATGATTTGGTAGATCATCTTAAGGGTATAAAGATTGTTTTTGGCAAGATACAATCAACCCTATGCAGCATTCACTAATGATAATACTGTACTGCAAAGCACAACGTTTCTAGCATATACGAAGAACTTTATGTATCTAGAGCTCTTACTATTAAAAGTTTCATCAGTACTCCCCTCACTTTAAATAGAAAAACCATCGTTGATACATCGCTTTTCCGGTCACTAGATGCGTTTCGCGTAACACGCACCCAACACTTATCAACAGCTAGGAAAATTCTGTGACCTTTCTTTTCCTAGCATAGATATGTAATTTTCAAGGATCTGAGTGTGCTATTTAAGCACGTATTAAAATCGTTATATTTACTTAACAGGTCTCAATTCACTCATAGGATTTTTACGTTTAGCAATGGTTCTAAATTGACCATCCTTTACCGTTCGAATTCGATAATAGATACTGGCAAGCTTTTCAGCATTACCATGGCGATCCACCGCCCAAATGCCATGCACATTATACCTTTTTCCTTCAAAGGTTTTTACATTGTCAGCTTGTGAAGAAATGTCATAGTAAGCAAAGTGCTTTTTATTTGATTTCAACCTTACCACCTCCCATGTTATGGCTCCCCAGCTACTCTAAGCTTTAATTGTTCTAATAAAACCTCTTTAGCTGAACATTTACCTTCCTTAATAGAAGCTATATCTTCTTCAGAAAGTTTATAACGATCATTAATCGATTCAAGAATATTCTCCCTCGATCTTTTTAGCTTAATCGCTAACTCAATGGTCCGAGCTGTATCATCAATGCTAGGTTGTTTATTTATATCATGCTTTTCTTGTTCTTCTCGGTCATTGAACCACTCAGGAATCACTTCCTTTTGGGAAGATCTTTTAGTAAATGGACCATTTCTATTCTTTTTATTTTTATATTCAACTTCTTCTGCCTCTGCTTGTTCAATTGTTCGAATTCCTTTATTGATCCAAGACTGAAGAATACTCTTCACATACCCCCAAGTTGGTTTATTACGATCCAGAGACCTCCTCATGGCTTCCAAGATTAACGATTCTCCAAGGTCTTCACTCCAGTTTGCTATTTCTTCTGAGATTTTAGGACGTATAGCGCCAATGTTGTTTTTATAAAATTGAATGGGACACTCCATCTGTTCTGCAGTAGTTGTAGTAATAAATTCTTTTACATTCTTAACTTCTTTAAGTTCTCTACCATTCTTGTATGTGTCTTTCTGCTGTCTTTCTGATGGTAAATTGCTGTTATTTTGCTGGTTATCTGGTGTTGTTTTGTTGTCGTTTTCTTCATCGTTAGATTGATAAATCCCCCAGTTTTCAACGGCTATGACACTATATTTGTTGGTGGTATTTATACTAATAACACTGTCTTCCTGAAGTATTTTTATATAGTCACGAACGGTGGATTCATTCATACTTAATTCTAAAGCAGCTTTTTTTCGGCCAAATATAAATTGACCAGGTTTAAGAGCAACCTTTTGCCTCCCTACTCTCGATTCTGTACTTTTATGGCTTGCTTTCGCCAGACAATAAATGAACACTTTTAACAACTTCTCATTTTCGAAAATTTCACTATGAAGAATTTTACGATGCAGCTTTAACCACCCCTGCACAACCTCACCTCCTAATTTAATAATCTCTTAGAATATAGAGTTTGGTGATGATCCTTCCAAATCTTTAGCCAATTGATTTCATATTTTTCACAAACAGTCGCTAAATATAGGGTAGAGTAATGAATAACACCAGTCATAATTTCAGCTGATTTCCGTATGTCATGAATCTTAATAGAGTGCTTATCGTGTAATTTGGCAGTTAAATTTACATTAGCTAATACATTCATAGCCTTTTGTAATTCATCCTCTAATAGAAGTTGCAAGAGAAAATTGTCCTCTTCTACTTCCGGTCCCTCTAAGCGAGAGATCCCCCACCCAACATATTCATTAACAACTTCAAGTGCTAACCAAGGATTGTTATACTTCTCAATAAAATATTTAGTGGATACGGGAGGAATCTTCCGTTTTCCCCCCTCCTGTTTAGAGATATACTCTCTTGACTGGAACATATCTACAGCTAACTGTTGCTGGGTTTTATTTTTGGTTTTTCTTAATTCCTTCATTAACCGCGCCGATTTACTTTTGTTAATAGTCTCCCCCTCCTTACTTATTGATTTGTACCATTAATTACTTTCTCAGAGGTATATACTAGATTCATAGAGTCAAATAACACCAAAGTTTCTTTCTGGAGCAATATCATTAGATACATCAACATGATTTCTAATCCATGTAATGACTAAATCCTTGGGGTAGAGTGTCCGGCCACCTACATGAACTTTTGGAAAGTCCTTCCGCTTTAATACGTGAGCATCAAGAGATTGTACACTGACATTAAACACACACTCAGCTAATTTTGTTCGATCAAGTAAATAGGGTAATTCCAATTCTTTCTGAACATCTTCTTGTGCTTTTTTAGCAATATCATAAAAAATATCATAGACCTTGTTATTAAAATCAGATTCAGGTTGTAGTTTAGCTTCAAACATCTATAACATCTCCTTATTAGTTTATTGTTCCTTTAAAGAACATTGACTCTCAAAAAAATTTGTCCACTTGAACTCTAGGGCAAAAGCTATGTCCTTCGCAGTTTCTACTGTAGGTTTTTTGACACCAGATTCAATATGAGTATAATAGCTTCTCGATATGTTTGATTTAAAGGCTGTTTGTTCTTGCGTTAAATTCTTCTGAAGTCGAATCTCTTTTAACCACATCCTCAATTTAATCACCTCCTAAAGTTCCTTTAAGGAACATCTTGTATTGTATTATAAGTTCCTTTAGGTAACATTGTCAACAATATCCATAAACTTTATTTTTCACTTTTAGGAACTTTGCTTTAAGTTACTTTGAGAAACATTTATAATGGATACATAACACACTATAATTTAGTGAAAAGCATGGTGGTATTAACATGAATTTTTCAGACAGGCTGAAAAGATGCCGACAAATAAAAAAAGAGGAAAATCCAAATTGGACTCAAGATTATATTGCGAGGAAAATTGGAGTAGCTCGGACAACTTACACAGCTTATGAAAGAGGAACTAAAATTCCTACTTTAGATACTGTGAACAAAATAGCTGATCTTTTTGACGTCTCCACCGATTACCTTTTAGGCCGATCAGATATTTCAGATAATCAAGTGGATAAAAGTAATGAATTTGATTCTATAAAAGAATTAAATAAATTGATGGACCATTACGGGATCGAAGATGCAGCTTTTTTTGACTTGGAAAAGTGGAAGTCAATGAGTCCTGAGCAAATAAGGGAATTAGAAAGTTACTTTCAATACTTAGTGAAAAAATCTAAAGATCTAGAAAAATAGAAAATCAAAAAAAGCAGAGAACTCAAGATTTAAAGTTCTCTGCCCATTATTTTAAGAATGTATTCCTAAAATTCTTTTATCACCCTTATCAAACCCTTACATAAAGATACCCTTAAAAGTTAAGATCAGTTTATTTTATTTACAGATTAGTCACCTTTAAATACTATTCTTTCTTCTGCATGGAGAACAATTTTGGGTGCTGTAACTTCAGAAGTAGCTGTCAGCAAATCTAGGGCTGTTACATCTTCTGACATTATTATCTCATCTTCCAGCACCTGAATTTCTTCATCCGAAATCTCCTCAATTTCTAGAATAAAATGTGTTTCTGGCTTTGTTTCCAATGTGATTTTTGTTGGTTTAAAGATATAAGTAGTTCTTTCATCTCCTACCTCCAAACATCCTGGAACCTGGGATGGCTTACATATTTTCAGTGATAGATCATTAAACTGGTGGCTGCTAAACACATAAGAATCAATAATCCTTTCTATAATATCTAAAATAGCTTCAAACTCTGTAAAAATGGTGCTTGCTGGCCTTAAAGTACGTCTAATGGATTCTTCTGCGACCATCCTCTTCTCTTGCTTCAATAACACTTCATCCGAATTGACTCGCTCCCACTGATCTATATAGTTCAGAACTTCTAAAACAGTTGGTCTCTGACCTGGATCATCATTCGTCGAATCTATAAGTAACCGCTCAATACACTCAATTGAGTCAACAGCAAACTGATGAACATTTAATGCAAAAACTTTTTCTTTCCCGTATTGTCCTTCAAAGCAATCTTCATCTTCCATTAATATAATCCATATTAATTTCGCAAAAGAATAAACATCTGCTGGCTGAGCATCTGTTATTTCACGAGCCTCCCTCTGCATCTCTGGAGCAATTGTATTCCAAGGTCCTACTCGCTCATTCACTCCTGTTAAACGATCATACTCCTCATGACTAACTAATCCGAAATCGCTAAGTACTACATGATCATTATAAATCAACAAATTATCTAGTTTTATATCACGATGGGAATAACCCTCATTATGAATTCGGCTTAAAATCCGCCCTATATCTTTTACCAACTTCATTTTTTGAATTATATTAAACTGATTTCCAAATATGTGATCTTTAAACTGTCTCGCAAAAGGCATGACAAACCAAGCTGGATCATTTTTTGGGGGCACATCATCAGGTAAGTAATAATCTATAATAGGCAATAATCCTTCACACATATGATAAAGGCGTTGAACTGTAAGTACTTCATGTTTAAACCGGGTAAATTTTTTCTCGAAGTTTCTTTGAGAATAGGTTAGAATTTTCACCACTAAACGATTGTCAGAGGGCGGGATACAAACAATTTCGTGTACAACACCATTCCCCCCTCTTCCTAATTTCTCAGCTTTTTGGAATTCTAACTTCTTGCCCCTATAAATCATAAGTGGCTCTCTCTCTATCTGCTTCAGCCTGTCTAGAATAATCATCTGCCAGTTCCTTTAAGGCATCTGCCATAAATGGGTATTCTATCCTTAAGGACTTAGAATATCCTTCATATAGATTAGACAGTTGTTTTTCTTCTTTTCCATTCGATATAGTGTAAACACCTCGGCTATTTATCATCCCAATTAAAAAGCCACGCTTTAATTCATCTGAATAATATTCCTCAAAGATTTTTCTTATCGATTCGTGGGGAAAGTTCCCATCTGTACCTATAGGTGATTGAGAAAAACACTCCCCTAATTTACTCCTACCTATATTAAGTTGGTTATTTTTTTCAATCAGTTTTAAATATTGTTCGGTCCATTCTTTTAATTCTTCAAACGAAATATTTTTTTCCTCATCCACACAAGGACAAAACTTCAATTCAAATAATATACTAAATGCCTGTTTTGCTAGTTTTTCTTCACTTTCAGTTAATTCTTTGGGGCTCTCTGGTTCATCTTCTGATTTAAAGGCGTAACGAATTAATTCAGCCATTAAAGTAGGGTCAGTCTTTAAATCTTCCTTTAAATATTTTGGTTTAAATTCAGTTATTAACATGCTAAAATAAGCCCACTCTAGCTGTCTAACTAATGTATGTTGCTCCGTGGTTAAATTGTCTAACTCATAAATATGTTGAAAAGCTCTGCAGATATAATATTTGTCACGATAAACATCGTAGTCCCCTTGATCCTCTAAGATTTTCGTTAATAATTCGAGGTGTTTAGGTACATCGTTGAAATAACTTCGATTTAGCATATTAAGTGCCGCTGAGTAATTCTTATATTTCAACAAATTATCCCAAATAAGCAGCCCTACAGCTTGATTTTTTCCTTCCTCTATATAACTTGTAATAGTTTCCCAATATTTTTTAGTTACCATTGGCCCACAACTGTCTACCAACGCTATTAAATCTTCATCTATTTCAGCTATTTTGAGTAAATCAACTTTCAGATTATCCTCCGTTTTTTCTAGTAAATTTTCTATTACCTGCAATCCTTCCTTAGTATAAATAGTTCGTATATAAGAAAGAAAAGCTACTATTAAACCTTTTTCTAACAGCTCATCTATGAATTCCGCATCGGGTTTGTTTTCATGGAACTCAGTTGCCATAATCTCCCCGATTGATTTAGCCCCATTTTGGTGTTCTTCTTTTAGCATCAGTAATAACTCCAAGATAGTTACTTGAGGGGTATCTTGTATTTCATACATAACAGCAACGCGTTTTTGACGTAATAATTTTCTCTCCTTGATATAATCGTATCCCTTTTTACGGTAAGGAATTGGATGTATTGAAATCATTTTCTCTGTCGTAAATAAATGGAGGTAATCATAGAGTCTGTTTTCAAATTGAATTGCTTCATAGACTTCTTTTTCTATTCTCCAAAGATTTTCTTCCTTAACTGCCCATTTAGAGTCCGAGTAAAAGCGATGTCGATACAATAAATCAAGCACTTTCTCTTTAAATGCATATTTTGTTATATCTATACTACAGCGAGCTATTGCCTTAGTTACTCCAGTTATCACATCATCTGCAAGCCCTAATTCAAAGAAAAAGAACTTATCAAAAAAAATTCCCCATTTGTCCAAGTCATCCTTAGCTTCTCGTATAGCAATCATAGTATAAGCTTTGTAAGTGTCGATAATCTCTTTTCTACTTGTTAGCTTGTAATTCATCTTGAACAATCTATATTGAGGCTTACTTATACTCATCATAGTCTGACCAGGTGTTCTTTCTGGCATTAATAACTCCAATAATTCCCAGCCAATACTGCTTTGTTTAACTAGATAGTCCGCCAATTGTATCTTTTCATCAATAGATACATTAATTTCATGTAACCAAGCGCATAAAGCGCGATGCAATGTCGACATTGGGCTATTACTAATAGAGTATTTAACATTCCGTTCTGCAAGTAAAGCCAACACTTTTACAGCTTTTGGAGAAGTGTCTTCTATACATAATAATTTTTCCAATGACCACAATATATGCGTATAATAGTTTCTCCCCCAGAAACCGTCACTATTTTGCTCAAATAAATTCCAAAAGTCAGATTCTTGATTTGTTGCTTCTTGGTTAAGTACAGTAAGTGTTATCTTAGGTGAAGCTTCTGCAATCATTGGCATATATCCTGAAATTGCGAACCATTTCTCACGAGAATCAACCTGGTCAAGTACTAGTTTCAATGTTTCATCCACCCAAATTTGTGTTGATTCAACGCCCATAGAGTTATCTTTACCATCCATGTTAGCTAACATTATTAATGACCTTATCATACCGTTTTTCAAAGTCTCAGAATACTTTGTTCCTTTGGTCATTATATTTCCTTTATAATGTTCTTCTATAGGTAAGTTATAAACAGGATCAACATCAGTTAGTACGTCTACTACTATTAGCTTGAAAGCATTCATTACATCTTCGGTCAAAAGTTGAAAGTTTAATTCCCAAGCTTCTTCTATATTAGCCAACCTATAGACTTTATCACGGTTGTTTTTATACGTTATAAGAAAAGGATCTTCACCTCCAACTATTTCGTTAATTGAATTTAAATATTCATCATAAGTGGACTGTGTTAGTTTGCAAAGTATCTCTTTATCAGCAAAAGATTCTGATTGTATCCAACTGCCCAATAATAACGCAGGGGTGAAAGAGCGATTAATACGTGCTTCCCACTTTGGATATCCAGTCTTCCCTTTAAACACCATTCTCTTAAAAGTAGTATAAAGACCATTAGACTTATTAACTATTTTGTTAGTTAATTCCTGATTACTTATCTCATTTTCTAGCATTTTACTCATATTACTTAGAATTCTCTTATTTAATTCGATGGGCTGTTTGTTTCCCACATAGTCTTCTTCGCTATAAATAATAATATTGGTATTATTAGGAATAATCTCCACCACAGCTGCATTAAAGTTTGGAATTAATATCTTTCCTTTGCATTTCCCTCTAAGAGTCTCCCACTGTTCCTTTGAGTCAATAATGTAAGTGTCTTGTTCAAATTTTGGCACTTGATCCCTAATAATAAAGAGTGTGTAGAAAGCTACCTCTTCTCTTGTTTTCCCCTTTAAGTAAATAACATCATTCTCTAACTTCTGAATAAACTGCTCCTCAAAGGATTTTTCCTCATAATTAAAAAAATCTAAACTAATCGTCGGATCAGTACTTTCCTTTAACCATTGATCAACTTCATTAATAGTCCAATAAATGCTGCCATATGAACTCATAAATTCCATTATCTCATTAAGCTTTTGCATTACTTCTTCTTTATCGTTATCAAGGTTTTGGATATAATTTTTAAAAAGTTGTGATTCATACGATACTTGATTAACGAATGCCTGATATTTTTTTTCTATCTCTTCTAACATCTGTTGTTTGAATGTTTTCGTTTCTTCTTCAGAGACATCTATTGCTTTAAGGATAGTATTAAGTAATTCATCCCAATAGCTTTCTTTATTAAAAGATCCTTCTTCAATAAAACTTTGCATAAACTTACTTTCACGTTCTTCATCTAAACGACTAATGCGCTTTTTCTCTTCTTCCTCGACATGTCTTGTAAGTTTCCACTGTGCAAACAGCGTGTCTCTTCCATTTAAACTATTTTCTATTGTATTTTTAACGGCTAACCTAGACAATAAGACTGCCGTAAGTCTGCATTTCTCATACGCTTCTAGTGCCTGCTTCTCTTTATTCTTGGTATCTAAGCGATGAAAAATCCTTTTTATTTGGCTAGAAACACTTGCTCCCAACAATGTATATGCAGAAGAGGCCGTAGATCCTACAACAGGGTTTACAAGCATTAATCCAGTTACTGTTACACTAGCTAACAATTCTAATTTATCCTTATGGTTCTTTCCGTTCACATAGTTTATGATATCTTCCAAATCTAATAGTGATCTTTCTTTAGACACATAATCTTCCTTTCTAAAATCTAGTTTAGGGACAAACGATGCTTCTGAGCTAGTACCTCTATATTTATTATTTTCAATAAAAAGACCAAGTATCTTATTATTAATTATTCCAAACACCCACATTTTTGGCAATATTTATCTAATAAATAGAAAATTCCTTTAAAACCTTTCATGTGAATTATCAAAATTTAAACAATTCATCTTTGTTTCCCTAGCTAAAAACCTCTCTTATTTTTTCTTTAAATTCATTTCTACAAACACTTGTGAATCCTCAAAACATACGATTAATTAATACAGCCAAAAAATCTATTGTATGTAATTAGTATTGAAAACAAGAACGCATGTTCGTATAATGTTTTATAAGGATGGTGATTAAATTGAGATTCCCTTACTACACAACCACAACTCTAGAAGACCTTATAACTCATTGGTATAAAGCTCATAATTTTACAGAACCGACCGATTTAAGTGTTCATAACATTGGATTTGAGAACCAAATCTTTATCAACTGCAGACCAACTCAGGCTAGTTACATGAAAGTAGGAAATTTTCAAGAAATTGTTTTAGATAGTCGCCTTCCGCACATAAACCAACGAGAGCAATTTTTCCATGAGCTTTGCCATGCACTGAGACATGCTGGCCGGCAGTTAATAATGCCTAAAGATTTTTATGCGCTTCAAGAAAGAGATGCAAGGCACTTCACTCTTTACGCCTCTTTACCCTACCACATGATTAAAGAATACACGTTGAGTGACCCTGAAATCATTAATCTATGGTCTCAAGATTTTAATATTCCGTTAGAGGTATGCCAGGAACGACTAGAAAAAATAAAACGCCGCCCTATTGTACCAGTCAAAAGCCATTTTATAACTTAGTATTTATATGGGAGGTAAAAACTATGGCATATATAAGGAAAAGAGGTAACAAGTGGTCCTACCAAGTAGAATGGTTTGATTCAATAACTGGCAAAAGAAAAACAAAATCTAAGGGTGGGTTCAATAGAAAAACCGATGCAAGAATTGAAGCAGAAGAATTAGAAAGGGAGGTAAGGGAAGACTCCTATGTTGAAGAAAACAATATTACTCTAAACGAATTTGCCGATAAGTGGCTTAACTTCTATGCCAAAAATTCTAAGATTAGTTCCCATCGCGGGCGTACGAAAGAATTGAAACACCTCAGAAGATACTTCTCGAAAATGAAGTTATCTGATGTTACACGAAAACATTATCAAGCATTCCTTGATGATCTACATGAAAAAGGATACGCTCACAATACCTTAGATGGGATCCATACAACTGGTCGAATGTTATTTAAGAAGGCACTTGAATATAATCTTATTAAAACAAATCCAAGTGAATTCGCAAAGATCCCTAAGAAAATTGAAACGGTGGAGGAAATTGAGCAAAACGAAGAGGTAATAAAATTTCTAGAGAAGAATGAACTAATAACTTTTTTAAAAACAGCTAAGATACAGGGATTAGATCGAGATTTTATTATGTTTCTCACCCTTGCCTACAGTGGTTTACGTGTAGGTGAAATGCTGGCACTTAAATGGCCAGATGTGAACTTTGATAATGAAACCATACGCATTACAAAAACGTGTTACAACCCAAATAACAATACAAAAGATTATCAGCTGCTCACTCCTAAAACAAAAGGCTCTATTCGTACAATCAAAATGGATAAACAAGTAATGAGTGAGTTTAAGAAGCATTTAACTCATCAAAATGAAATCAAGATGTCTCTTGGAGATCATTACAATGACTTTGGATTTGTTTTTGCTAAAGAGATTAACAATCCAGGCTATCCTGATTTTATAAAGACTATTGAAAACCGGATGAAACGTCTTTTAAAGCTTAGTGGACTCGAGAAAAAAGTTACACCACATTCCTTTAGGCACACCCATACCTCTCTTTTAATTGAAGCAGGTGTAGGAACCAAGGAAATACAACAAAGATTAGGTCATGGAGATATTAATACAACTATGAACATCTATGCTCACATTACTAAAAACATGGAACAAAAAGCGTCTGATAAGTTCAATCAACTCATGAAAGGTTTATTAGATTAAACGTTAAAAGTATATAAAGAATCGTGAAGATACCATTATTAAAAGCCTTAAAATGATACAATGAGGCCATTCAAGAACTAGAGGAAGTCCATAAAACACCGATTTTTATACTACTAAATAAAAATTGTTCGCAAAGACAGGTTTATTTATGTATAATTAAGGAAATAGCTTTACAAAAGGAATTTACACATCTTTCTAATTGTGATTACATAAAATAAATTAGCACAAATCTAAATACCAAAGGATTGGTTATCATGGCTATTTTACTTGGTGTTCTAATTACTTTAGCGCTGAGTTCCCTTTTTATGGTGGTTACATCTAATATTAAACTTCATTGGATTTTAAGCACTCAAAAATTCCCAGATGAAACTGCTACAAAAAACCCTTATGAAATAAATGGAAAATACTCTAGCTAAAAACCAGTTCCGAATTGGAACTGGTTTTTTTTTTAGATTAATTCATAAATCATTGCAGCGAAGATACTACTAATTATATTAATTACTACAGTAAAGAGAAATCCCCCCAGTATAATTCTAAAATTATACTTGTTCTTAGCCTCTAGTTTTTCTTTTTTTTGTATATCCCCATTGGTTAATTCAAAAACAGAATACCCACCAAACTCATCTAAGGAATGATATATTCTTTTTGCTAACCAATACCCAAACTTTGAAGAAGCTATAAATATTACCGCCACACTTAACCCCCAATACATAATTATACTCATATCACTTCCGAAACCATTAATTTTCGTGGTGAGTTCAATACTTGAAAAAAGTAAAATAATTATAAAGGCGGGTATTGATAATCTAATAATATCAGCTATAATTTTTTTTCTTTTTTTTAACTTAAAAGGCCAGTTATAAATGTGCGGAGGATTAGGTAAAGCCTCATTCCATTTTTCAACAATATCTATTATCTCCATGCCTAATCTAGTATTAACAAAATCTACTCTTACAAACATTGGAGACATATTTAGTTCTATTTTATCTGCGTCTTCAAAATTATTAGAGAAGAGCGCTTGAATCATTTCTTTAGTAGAATATCCCGAGGATACCCTCATTACAACGGTATGTCTTTGAGGAGTTTCAAAATTCGGCATCTTTATTAAAAAATCCCACTTTAAAACCATAGTAGTAATAGTATTTTTTATATTCCATCTATGCTTTTCGAATTCCTCCCACGAACCAAATTGCTTATTTATATTATCGCTCAACTTAAGGTCCGCATGAAAAGTTAAACCTTCAACTTGAAAATGATTGAGTTTTTCTATAATTTGCTCGTGCAGGTTCACTATTTCATCAAATGCAATAATTTTGTTTTTATTAAAGACCTTTACCATATTATCAGGGCGTCCTGTTAGCATGTGAAACATAGGCTTTAAGACTTTTTGAAATACATTAGGTTCTACTATTGCACTATCTTTACTCAATATTAAACACCTCACCTATATAGTCTTCATTAGATCACTTTAAATTCCTATCTTTGGAACCTAAAAATATTGAATATTCCAAAATATACTTATATAAATAATACCATAAATAACAAAATAACCCACAATTTTCTATAAATAAATCTATTTCCAGAACAGTTCAAAACTCCTCCACAAATATAAAACTCTTCACTTGTTAGAGATTAACTCTCCATTACTCAAGAAAATTTCGAGGTGTAGTGAAGTAGATTTTAAGCTAACGCTACGGATACAAAATAAGCAAAAAAAAGACCGCCGCAGCGATCTTATAATAATCGTTTGAGCCTTCTTATATAAAGATTAAGTATCGATCTTCCCTACCCTATGCTTGGATTGCTACTTTGTTTCTAGTAGATAAATACTTTCTTGAATAGTCATCTTCGTATGTAATCTCGAGTTCAAACGGCGGTGCTATTTTTGAAGTTTTCGAAGTAAAATACTGTATATTGCGAACTTGACCACCCGAAAGTAATGAAGGAGATTCATTATCAAGGAATATATTTGTACCTTCCCACTTTACTCCGTTTATTTTTATTTCGTGAATATGTGCCGTGCTGCCCTCGTTTTTAAATATAAGATATTTTGATTTAGAACTATCTTTACGTTCTACCGTGATTTTTGCTTTTGTCCCTTCAATTCGCTTTTGCTTTCTATCGTAAATCTCAATAAAGAATTTACTTACGTTCACCACAAGTGCAAGAATTGCAACGCATAACGAAATTATTGAAATAATAATTGGTGTTGTCAAAGAGACTTTCCCCTTTCCGTATTTCTTACTCTATCATTTTACAATATTAAAAGTTAAATTTGATCAAAATCGGCGAATAGTTTTCATAATAAAGGACAATTCACGAGGGTTGTTATTCAACTAACCTGCCCGTTTCTTAAAGACTCAGTTTAGAGATAAACATTTAAAGAACATTTGTCCAAATATTAACAACAAAATTTAATAGAGCCTATTTTAAAAAAAGCCTCTCAAAAGTTCAAGTGAACTTAATGAGAGGCTTTTTTGTCAGACTTGAATTCTTAAAAATCCAGTCAAAATCCAGTCAATATTCATTTATAGGGTTTCAAACCCCTGTCTATCAAAGGGTTTGAGGACAGCTTACATCATGCCGCCCATTCCGCCCATGCCACCCATGTCAGGCATGCCGCCACCAGCGTTGTCGTCTTCGCCTGGCTTATCAGCAACTACGGCTTCAGTAGTCAAGAACATAGCGGCTACGGAAGCTGCGTTTTGAAGTGCAGAACGAGTTACTTTTGTAGGGTCTACGATACCTTTTTCGACCATGTTAACCCATTGGCCGGTAGCTGCATCGAATCCTACGCCGACTTCTTCGCCTTTCAGACGCTCGACGATGATGGAGCCTTCAAGACCAGCATTGTGTACGATTTGACGTACAGGCTCTTCAAGGGCACGAAGTACGATGCTTGCGCCAGTTGCTTCGTCGTCAACTAAACCAAGTCCTTCAACAGAGTTGATGATGTTGACTAGAGCTGTACCACCGCCGGCAACGATTCCTTCTTCTACAGCTGCTCTTGTAGAGTTCAGGGCGTCTTCGATACGTAGTTTACGCTCTTTCAATTCTGTTTCAGTAGCTGCGCCGACTTTGATAACAGCTACGCCGCCTGCTAGTTTAGCAAGACGCTCTTGTAGTTTTTCTTTATCGAATTCAGAAGTGGATTCTTCTGCCTGGGCACGGACTTGAGCTACGCGAGAAGCGATTTGCTGCGGATCTCCGTTCCCTTCAACGATTGTTGTATTTTCTTTCGTGATGACCGCTTTAGACGCACGCCCAAGCTGATCAATGGTTGTATTCTTCAGATCAAGTCCAAGGTCTTCTGTAATCACTTGACCACCTGTTAGGGTTGCAATGTCTTCAAGCATAGCTTTACGACGATCGCCGAATCCAGGTGCTTTCACAGATACTGCGTTGAATGTACCGCGCAGTTTGTTCACAACAAGTGTAGCCAGGGCTTCGCCTTCTACGTCTTCAGAGATCAGAAGTAATGGCTTGGACTGTTGAACCACTTGCTCAAGTACAGGAAGAACTTCCTGGATATTGTTAATTTTCTTATCTGTAATTAGAATGTAAGGATCTTCAAGAACCGCTTCCATTTTATCCTGGTCTGTAACCATGTATGGAGAAGCGTAACCGCGGTCGAACTGCATACCTTCAACCACTTCTAGTTCTGTGTTGAAGCCTTTAGATTCTTCAATTGTAATAACGCCATCGTTTCCTACGCGCTCCATCGCTTCAGCAATCAGCTGGCCGACTTCGTTATCGGAAGCAGAGATGGAAGCTACCTGAGAAATGGACTCGCGGCCTTCGATTGGCTTGGAGATCTTGCGAAGTTCCTGAGTAGCAACTTCTGTTGCTTTTTCAATTCCGCGGCGAATACCTACTGGGTTCGCACCGGACGTTACGTTTTTCAGACCCTCACGGATCATCGCTTGCGCTAGAACCGTTGCAGTTGTTGTACCGTCACCGGCAACATCATTTGTTTTAGAAGCTACTTCGGACACAAGCTGAGCGCCCATGTTTTCGAAGTGATCCTGAAGTTCGATTTCTTTAGCAATGGTTACACCATCGTTAGTAATGAGTGGAGAACCAAATTTCTTATCTAGAACGACGTTACGTCCTTTTGGTCCTAGTGTTACTTTTACAGCATCTGCTAATGTATCTACTCCGCGAAGCATCGCACGGCGTGCGTCTTCACTAAATTTAATTTCTTTAGCCATTAAAAATGCCCTCCTTATTAAAATCGTACCGATTCTTCATCTATAAGTATGAGATGGTTGTACTTATTGAATAACAGCTAGTACATCTGATTCGCGCAGAATCAAGTACTCATTGCCTTCATACTTCACTTCCGTACCGGCAAACTTCGAGTAAATTACGCGGTCGCCTTGTGCGACTTCAAGAGCAATCTTCTCTCCGTTATCTGTGATACGGCCAGTACCGACAGCAATGACTTTACCTTCTTGCGGCTTTTCCTTCGCAGAATCCGGAAGTACGATACCGCTCGCAGTAGTCTGTTCTTCTTCGATTAATTCAATAACAATACGATCACCAAGTGGCTTTAACAATTAGGACACCCTCCTTGATAAGGTTGATTTCAATTTTTGTCGTTTATTAGCACTCGTGATACATGAGTGCTAACACAATTCTTATCATAATCAATTCACTTCCATTTTTCAAGTAGAAAACCTAGAAAATTTTCACATCTTTTTTCGACAAATTATGTATGATAACCCTTTATCCTTAGGGATGGTTTTGAAACTATGATAAAATACATAAAGTATGAATTGTGAGATATTTTAAGGCGTAAGCTTTGTTGAATATCGCATGCATGAACTTACATCATATATAGATAAAAGGAGTCGTTCACCCTATGCCAAATCGCTATTGGTATATTATTCTGACGTATGTCGCTGCTCAGCTCTCTGCCTTAATTGGGGTACCAATTGTTAAGCTGTTTGGCGTCAGCAATTATGACGCGATTGCGATCTGGTCGGTGCTGAGCTTTTTAGCTGCAACGATCATTATTATCGTTCTGCTTAAACCGGATATGAAAGAAACCGCGATGCGGGAAGATAAGGCAGGACCGGGAGGCATCGTCCTCTGGTCTATTCTCGGAGTCATTTTAGCCCTGCTTGCCCAAGGTGTCGCTGCTGCTATTGAGAATCAAGTTTTCGGGATTCCGCCTGGATCGGAAAATACGATGGGGCTTATGGAGATTGCACGTGAATCACCATTGTTTATTCTGCTGCCTGTATTGTTCGCTCCAATTACCGAAGAAATCATTTTTCGAAAGGTAATTTTCGGTTCGATTTATAAGCGGACGAATTTCTTTCTTGCCGTTTTAGTTTCTGCCTTGGTCTTTGGTGCTTTCCACTTTGATTTTAAGCACATGCTTGTTTACTTCTCCATGGGGGTTGTATTCGCCTTCCTATATGTGAAAACAAAACGAATTATCACACCAATCATTGCTCATATGGCGATGAACTCGTTTGTGGTCATTACGCAGTATTTCGTGGATGAGGAAGATATCCGGCGGATGCAGGAACAATTGGAAACCATCTTTATTGGAGGATTTTTATAATATGAGGACTTCACCACTGCTTATGGCTGTCCTCTACTTCGGTGTGGGAATCGCCTTTATGTTTCTCGCGTCCCAGGCCGCAGTGGAAACGATTTGGAATGCTACAACGATTGTCTTATCGGGTGTCGCGACAGTAAATATTATTGTAGCGATCCGTTTGTATAACTTACACGTTCGTATGAACCAGTCGAATAATAAATAACGAAGCCTAAGGAGGGAATGGCGATGGAACCTTTACTCACCGGCGAACGCGTCAGACTGACGCTGCTCGATGATCATGATATTGATCACATGGCGAAATGGTACAATAAAACCGATTATGCGAGGCATCTGGATGCCCTTCCCGCAAAGCCCAAACGAGCGGAAGACTTGCGAAAGTGGCGGGATGAAGCTCATGAGCATGACAGCCATTTCCTCTTTGCGATTAAGGAAGCTGACCAGTTTATCGGGTTTGTGGAGCTGGACGGCATTCTCTGGACCCAGCAGAATGCCTGGCTCACGATTGGAATTGGGGATCCGGATATGTACGGTAAGGGCTATGGAACAGAGGCCATGGAGCTTTTAATCCAGTTTGCTTTCCACGAGCTTAATTTGCACCGGCTGCAGCTTACTGTTTTTGAATACAATACCGCGGCCCGCCGTTTATATGAGAGGCTCGGCTTTGTGCACGAGGGTTCGCACCGGGAGTTTATTCTCCGGGATGGCCATGCCTACGATATGCTGTTATACGGCCTTTTACGAAAAGATTGGAATCAAAGAACGCAGGGATAAGACATCATTGTCTTCCCTGCGTTTTTTATTAGGCTTCTTTTTCCTGCTTTTCTGTATTCTTGTCGTCCTGTACTCCTTTTAAAATAAAAGAAAAGGGCAGGGCAATCATCAGGACCACTGCGGATACGAGAAAAGCTTCATTCAGTGTCTGCAAGGTAGCCGCCTGCATATCGATATCAGGAGCTGCCGATACCTGTGCGCGCCTCACTTCGTAATAAATGGAAAAGAACACGATCCCTAAGGATGAAGATATCTGACGAATAATATTGTTCATCGCGGAACCCTGTGCTACAAGCGGCTCCGGAATGGAGTTCATACCGGATGTGGTCGCTGGCATATTGCTCATTCCCATACCCATACCCCGGACTGTGTTCAGCGCAAGAATCAGCCAGTACGGCGTAGATAGTTGCAAGAAGCTTAGACCAAGTGTTGCCAGGATCATTATCGCAAGACCTGGTGGCACAACGTACTTGGGTCCTTTTTTATCCAGCAGTCGTCCACCAAGAGACATGAATATGCCGCTCGCAGCCGCTGCCGGCAGGAAGAGCAGTCCGGTCATGACGGCATTCATTCCATAGACATTTTGAATGAGTAAAGGCAGCAGGAATATACCTGAAAACAACCCGATGGAAGCTGCACTCGTTACGATGATGGACACTGAGTACGTAGGTACTTTAAAGACTGATAAGTCCAGTAACGGATCGTCCTGTCGGTTTTCATAGAATACGAATAAAATGACGGCGATCAAGCCTCCGACAATTAAAGCGATGTTGAGCGGGTCGAATAAGTTCTCAACGCTCCTCCCCCGGCCTAAGGCAAACAGAATCGAACCGATACCTGAAGTAATGATCAGGAATCCGACTAAATCGAACTTCTTCTCGGGATGCGTCTCTGTTCGTTCCAGAAATTTAGAAGATAGTATTAATCCTGTTAACCCGAACGGGATATTAAAGGCAAACAGCCAGGGCCATTCGAGGTATTGAATTAAGAATCCGCCGATTGTTGGTCCGATGGCTGGTGCGACCATCGCAGCAATGCCGTAGACTCCGACTGCAAGACCACGTTCATGTTTCGGAAAGGAATTAAAGATTAATGCCATCGCAATGGGAAGCATTAAACCACCGGCCATTCCCTGTATAGCCCGGGAGATGATGACCATGGCTAACGTTTCTGAGAAAAAGCCGGACACGGAACCTGCGATAAAGATGACAAGTCCTGTGACGTACACTTTTTTCTTGCCAAAGCGGTCTCCAAAATAACCCGTCAGCGGCATCGTCATTCCCATAGAGACCATGAAAATGGTTAAGATCCAGCCCACAGCCACCGCATTGGAGTCGAAGATCTCAATAAACTTCGGCAGGATTGGATTTAACATACTATTATTTAGGATAACTGTGAATGTACCGAAAAGAACGGATACAACCACGAGCCATTTATTAGGTAGTTTACTCATCAGATGCCTCCTCTCTTAATTACTTCGGAACTCGAATTATTTTTCAACTATACCACTGATTATCTTGTTTCTCCACGTGTATGCTTATCTCTTTACCCAAGCGTTTCAAAGATCCTTTTAGATTATTCCACATCAGAGATTTAAAAAACATTTTCAACCGATTGGAAGCGTTTTAAAGAGATAGAGAGAGTTTTTGCTTTAAAAAAGGGGGGTATGCAGTAGGAGAATGATTAAAGGAGGCTTTCGAAAATGGGACGACTAAATCAGAAAATAGCCGTAGTGACAGGCGCTGCTACAGGAATTGGCCAGGCAACGGTCAAGCTTTTTGCAGAAGAAGGTGCAACTGTTGTCTGTGCGGATGTGAACGAAGAAGACGTTCAAAACACGGTTAACGAAGTAACAGAAAACGGCGGAAAAGCCGAGTTTGTATATGTAGATGTATCGAATGAAGAAAGCGTAACAAGCTTAGCCCAACACGTTAAAGACACGTACGGATCCATAGACGTCTTATTTAATAATGCTGGAATCGACGAAGAAGGTGGAAAAGTCCACGAGTATCCCGTGGAGCTGTTCGACCAAATTATCGCCGTCGATCTGCGCGGTACCTTCTTAACAAGTAAATACTTACTCCCTCTTATGCTGGAAAAAGGAAGCGGGTCGATCATTAATACGTCTTCAATGTCCGGAAGGGCGGCTGATCTGGACCGCTCCGGATATAACGCAGCTAAAGGCGGCATTACGAACTTTACCAAGGCCATGGCGATCGATTACGCACGTGAAGGCATTCGTGTGAATTCAATTGCGCCAGGAACGATTGAAACACCGCTGATCGATGAATTGGCCGGTTCGAAACAGCAGGAGCAGGGACGTGAATTCCGCGAAGCCAACAAGTGGGTCACTCCCATGGGGCGCTTAGGTGATCCCAAAGAGGTCGCAAATGTCGCGCTGTTCCTAGCCTCAGACGAGAGTTCGTATATTACTGGGGAAGACATTACGGTAGATGGTGGTATTATGGCTTATACGTGGCCAGGTAAAATGCTAATTGATAATCAATGGAAAAAAACTACTGATTAAGTAGATTGGGCTCAGAGTGAAAAAACTCTGAGCTTTTCTTTTTAGTCAGCTTTCCCCTATATCCTTAGCCCCACAAAAAAACAGCCCAATCAGAATTGGACTGTCTTTCTAATCTATTCTTCC
Organism: Halobacillus alkaliphilus; assembly: GCF_900113125.1. Classification (GTDB taxonomy): domain Bacteria; phylum Bacillota; class Bacilli; order Bacillales; family Halobacillaceae; genus Halobacillus; species Halobacillus alkaliphilus. The sequence goes on from NZ_FOOG01000012.1 coordinate 76,010, forward strand.
TCTTCTTCATCCAGAGGATAATGCTTTAGAAAATAAACCAGTGCCTGCAGTTCGATAGCAAGGTCAATATGGTGGACACGAACATGGGACGGGACGGTGATACGCGCCGGTGTAAAGTTCAGAATCGCGCTTACCCCTGCATCTACGAGCCGGTCCGCAATGCCCTGCGCCTCGGACGCCGGAACAGTAAGAATGGCTACGGCCAGGTCTCCCATTTTCTCTTCCATATCGTCAATATGCTCAACGCGGACACCACCGACTTCGCTTCCAACACGTTCGCGGCTGGCATCGAAGGCAATTTCTATTTTCGTATTATTGTTTTTTGTGAAATTATAATTTAAAAATGCGGTACCTAAATTACCGACTCCAATTAGCGCAACTTTTGTCGTTTCATCCTGATCGAGCGTCTTACGGAAAAATGATAATAAGTACTCTACATTGTAGCCATATCCTTTTTTCCCTAGAGCCCCAAAATAAGAAAAGTCGCGACGGATTGTAGCGGAATCCACTTTCACCGCTTCACTAAGCTCTTTCGATGAGACACGCATTTTTCCCTGGCCGTGCAGATTGTTTAAAAAGCGGTAATACAACGGCAATCGTTTTGCTGTAGCTTGTGGGATCTTAGTATGTTCTTCTAAATCCATGACTCTGCCTCCTTTACCGGCTCTCTCGCTGATAATCACCGGTTTTGCCGCCTGTTTTCTCCATGAGATAGGTCGGCCCGATAACCATTCCTTTATCAAGAGATTTACACATATCATAAATAGTCAAAGCTGTAGCGGAAGCAGCAGTTAACGCTTCCATTTCTACCCCTGTACTTCCCTTCGTTTTCACAGCCGCTTGAATCTGTAATGTATAAGAATTGCCTGTTTCCCAATCGAATGATACGTCTACCCCGCTTAAAGACAATGGGTGACACATGGGAATCCAATCTGACGTTTTCTTCGCTGCCATAATACCTGCCACTTGCGCCACCGCGAGCACATCGCCTTTGGATATTTCCTGATTGGTAATTTTATGATAAATTTCTTCGTTGACTTGTACACTGCTGAAGGCTACTGCAGTCCGAACGGTTTCTCCCTTACTGGAGATATCCACCATACGGGCGCGCCCCTGTTCATTAAAATGCGTAAACTCTGACATGGTCTTACCCCTTTACGAGTAAATTCACAAACTTACTGTTAGTTACATTACTCTTATTCTAACAAAAAATCAACGGCTAGACGTTAAAGATTTCACAAACTCAGGGTCATTATCTTGCTAGAAGAATCCCCGATACGATACACTTATCTCATTGAGGTGAAACGACATGATTCTCATGCAATTAAATCAATTAACCAAACGATTTGGAGCGGAATTGATTTTATCAAATATTAAATTGGAAGTACAAATGAATGATCGCATTGCAATTGTCGGTCGAAACGGTACAGGAAAATCGACATTGTTGAAGATGATGGCCGGTGAAATGAGCTACGATTCCGGTAATATTTTCAAACCAAAGGAAACGACCGTCGGATACTTGGCTCAGGATACAGGCCTTCAGTCCGAGGAAACGATATGGAACGAAATGGAAAAGGTTTTCTCTCATTTGAAGGGACTGGAAGATGAACTGCGTTCTATGGAAGTCAATATGGCGGATCCAGATCTTATGGATGATCCCGATCGCTACCAGCAGCTCCTCTCTACCTATGACCGGAAGCAGGAGTATTTTAAAACAGCGGGCGGCTATCAGTATGAAACGGAAATTAAATCCGTCCTGAATGGATTGAACTTCCATAATTTTGACTGGAACACACCGATCACATCATTAAGCGGTGGCCAGAAAACTCGTTTAGCTCTTGGTAAGTTATTGTTGACCAGTCCGGATGTTCTGATTCTCGATGAGCCGACCAACCACCTGGACATCGATACGCTATCATGGCTCGAAGGATATTTACAGGGTTACAAGGGCGCGGTTGTCATCGTCTCGCACGACCGCTATTTTCTAGACAAGATCGTAAATACCGTTTATGAAATTGCCTTTCAATCTTCTAAGAAATACCCTGGCAACTACAGCGACTATTTGAAGAAAAAAGAAGCCGATTTTGAGATTGAAATGAAGCACTTTGAAAAGCAGCAGGAAGAAATTAAGCGGATGGAAGACTTCATTCAGAAGAACATTGTTCGTGCAACGACCAGTAAGCGAGCACAAAGCCGTCGGAAGCAGCTTGAGAAAATGGACAAGCTTGACAAACCTAAAGACGACAACCAGTCGGCGAAATTCAGCTTCCAGGTCTCTAAAAAAAGCGGAAATGACGTTTTGAAGCTAAGAGAACTTGGTTTCAAGTATAATGAAGATTCCTACGTATTTGAGAATGTCTCCTTCGACTTAAGCCGTGGGGATTCGGTGGCTCTCGTCGGACCAAACGGTGTCGGAAAAACAACCCTGCTTAAGACCATCCTCGGTGAATTAAAAGCGGCTAAAGGAGATATTAAGCTTGGAACCAATGTTCAAATAGGTTATTACGACCAGGAACAGACCAAGCTTAATCCGAAGAAAAATGTACTTCAGGAACTTTGGGATGATTATCCTTTTAAAAATGAAAAGGATATTCGTACCGTACTTGGAAATTTCCTATTTTCGGGCGAAGATGTGCTTAAACCCGTATCTGCCCTTAGCGGCGGAGAAAGGGCTCGTCTTTCATTAGCAAAGCTGATGATGCTGGAAGCTAACTTCCTTGTACTAGATGAACCGACCAACCACCTGGATTTGGACAGTAAAGAAGTGTTGGAAGCCGCGCTTATTGATTATCCCGGGACTTTGCTGTTCGTTTCCCACGACCGTTATTTTATTAACAAAATCGCGACAAACGTTGTGGAAATGCTGCCAGAAGAAACTCGCCTGTTCCTCGGGGACTATGATTACTATGTGAATAAAAAGCAGGAAGAGTACGAGCTTCAGCAAATAGAAGAAGCTGAGCGACTGGAAAATGAGCCGCAGACTAAAGAGCCCCAGGCAAAAAACAGCTTCCAGGAAGATAAAGCAGTGAAACGGGAAGAGCGTAAGAAAAACCGTCGTATAGCTGAAATTGAAAAAGAAATCGAAGAGCTGGAAGCAAAGCTCGAAGAAATCGAAGAGCTCTTATGCGACCCTGAGGTTTATCAGGACCACGAGCGCTCCCTTGAACTCACAGAGAGCAGCACACAAACCCAGCAGCGTGTGGAAAAGCTGATGGAAGAATGGGAATCCCTTCACGAATAGCAAGTTAAGATGGTAAGGAAATGAAAGGCACCTCAGGTCATCCAGTTTCTGGATGACCTGAGGTGCCTATTTTTATCCATATCACCTTTGTATAGGGGTGTATGGTTGAATACAGTTTATCCACATAGTTTTCAACAGTTGTGCACCGTTTTTATTAGTTCTCAACAGGTTTATACACATTATCCACAGAAAAACGAAATGTTATCCACATTTTTGGTACCGTTTTCTTTATCTTTATTAATAGGAGTTTTTTAACTTATCAACAGTATAAATATACATATGTGTATAACTCGTATTATCCTTTCCCATAAAAAACTCTCCTTAAATGTTAAGGAGAGTTTTCAGCTGAATGTTTCCGATTACCATATTGCTCTAGATCAAGGCCCGGATTAGCGTTCAGGTCCCAGCCTGAGCGATGTCCCTGATTATAAGCTACGGCTCCTGCGGCAGCAATCATGGCAGCATTGTCCGTACACAAATGCATGGGAGGAATTAATAACTCTGTTTCAGATTCTTCAAACTTATCAACAAGAGCTTTGCGCAGTCCCTTATTAGCAGCTACTCCTCCAGCCACAATTAACTGTTTTACCCCGTATTCTTCAGCAGCCCGGTAAGCTTTTGTGGATAACACGTCTACCACGCTTGCCTGAAAGCTGGCAGCAACATCCTCCGGTCTTAGCGTTTCGCCTTTTTGATCCGCATTGTGAAGACGATTGATCACCGCTGATTTCAATCCGCTGAAGCTGAAATCATAAGACCCCTGTTCAAGCCACGCTCTCGGAAAATCAATTGATTCTTCCCCTTCTGCAGCGAGGCGGTCAATTTCTGGTCCGCCAGGGTAAGGGAGCTTTAATGTCCGAGCTATCTTATCATAAGCTTCACCTGCAGCATCGTCCCGTGTCTCTCCGATGATTTCAAAGGATCCGTGCTCCTTCATAAGAATCAGCTCGGTATGACCTCCGGAAACGACGAGAGAAAGCAATGGAAATTCGAATTCTTTTTCCAATCGATTAGCATAGATATGACCGGCAATGTGATGAACACCGACAAGCGGCTTCTGCTTGGCAAACGCTATGGATTTAGCCGCATTTACCCCTACAAGCAGTGCGCCCACTAATCCTGGACCTTCTGTGACCGTAATGGCATCCATATCATCTATCCTAAGGTCTGCTTCTTTCAAAGCTTCCTCAAGTGTTACCGTAATCTGCTCAATATGATGCCGTGACGCGATCTCAGGAACTACACCGCCAAAACGTTTATGACTTTCTATTTGAGAAGCCACTACGTTCGTGACGAGCTCTCTTTCGTTTTTCACAATGGCTACAGCTGTCTCATCACAGCTTGTTTCAATAGCTAAGATATACTGATCTTGACTCATTTTAATCCCACCCACATGACTAACGCATCTTCACCATTATCTGTATAGTACCTCTTACGGATGCCCCCTGGGACTAAGCCGAATTTCCGGTACATATGCTGCGCAGCCGTATTCGAAACTCTTACTTCCAATGATAACTGAATCGCTCCGTGCTGGATTGCTTCGTCACACGTATGCTTGAATAACTGTTCCCCATATTTATTACCACGTGCCTCTGGATGGATGGCGATATTCGTAACATGCGCTTCATCAATCACGAGCCACAGCCCGCAGTAACCCACCACATGATCGTCTCTCTCAAACACGTAATAATGCGCGTACGGGTTATCCTCGACTTCCTGCCGAAATGTACCTTCTGACCAGGGAACGGCAAAGGAAGCCCGTTCCACTTCCATTACTTCATCTATATCTTCTAAAGTCATTTCACGTATTGAAGTCATCTTACTTCTCCTGCTGAGCCAGCCATTTAGCTTCTGCTTCCGGCAGGCGTAAATAATTAGGAACCAGTTCATGAAGGCTGTCAGGTTCTTTACTTTGAGCTGCAAAAGCAATGAGCGAAGGTCTGGCAAAATGGTAAGGACCAGCCGGGATAACAGCCTGTTCTCCTAACGTGTCTCTGACCATATCTTCGTAAACCTGTACATCCTGACTCAAGAATAAAATCGGTTTATCAAGACTTTGTACTTCTTTTAACCAGTCTTCCATCGAAACGTTTGTCTCCGGTTTTACAATTTCCATCCTATTATTGTAAAGCCCCGTGTAGACACGTCCACGTCTGGCATCAAAAAAAGGACATATATACCCGTCAAAAAATACACCTTGTCCAGCTACGGCTTCGAGGCTTGAAACTCCTACCACAGGTATATCCAGTGCCCATGCCATCGTCTTAGCCGTCGTTAAACCAATCCTTACGCCTGTATAAGATCCTGGCCCTTGCGCTACTGCAACCCGGTCCAGCTCCTCCGGTCGCGTATTGGTTTCCTTCATTAGATGGTCAATCGCGGGCATCAGTCGGATCGAGTGATTCTTTTTTATATTCGTCGTATATTCGCCTATCACCGTGCCGCTTTTTACGACTGCTACTCCCATTACATAATTAGAAGTGTCAATTGATAAAATATTCATTTCATGATCTCCTTACAAACCTCGTCAAAATGAGCCGAAGAAGTTTTAAGAGAAATGGTCCGGCCTGATTCGCTATCGTACGAAATCGTTATATCCAGACGCTCTTCAGGGAGAAATTCCTCAATGTAATGCGCCCATTCTACGACACATACGCCGTCCCCTTCAAAAAACTCTTCAAATCCTAAATCTTCATCACTATCTTCAAGGCGATAAACATCCATATGATAAAAAGGCAGACGCCCCATATATTCCTTCATAATCGTAAACGTTGGACTATTAATCGTGCGCTTCACCCCTAGGCCTATGCCAAGTCCCTTAGTAAAAGTTGTCTTCCCAGCGCCTAAATCTCCTTCTAATGTTAATACATCTCCCGCACGAAGTCGAAGACCCAGCTTCTCAGCAAAAGCCATCGTTTCCTCAGGAGAAGAACTTTTCCATTGATGTACGGCCATCTACTCACCCTTTTTGTTTAAATGTGTGTACCCGGATTTCGTTAAAACGTTCTTCTTTTCACCTTCATGTAAATATACGTGAGGATCTTTTTTCTTCATAGCCTGCACGTATCCAATCTGGCATACCTTTACTCCCGCTTTTTTTGCTGCCTGCTGAACTTTTGGCCACAAGGATTCCTCGACTGTTCCAACCAGCTCAAAGTCTTCTCCTCCGGAAAGCATCCAATCTTTATATGTATCTGGAAAAAGATCTTTTATAGAGGATTTGAAAGGGAGTCTGTCCATATCCAGATGTAAATCGACACGAGACGCTTCACCTAATTCATTTGCTTCATTAGCCACCCCGTCACTAATATCATTAAGAGCGATCCTTGGAATCCCCTCAAGCTCAAGTGCAAAGGACACTCTTGGGTCAGGCATCCGATGTCTTTCAATAAAAAATGTCTCTGAAGCTTCACCAGATGAACCGTTGAGAAGAATCTCCAACCCGGCCCTTGAATCTCCCAGGGTACCTGTCGCAAATACAACATCCCCGGGCTCCGCCTGCGATCTGTATCTCGCTCTGTCTTTCTCCACATAACCGATTACTGTAATCGATATGGACAACTCACTTCCGGACACGGTGTCCCCTCCAATTAAATCCATCTGGTAGAAAGAAGCTAACTCCTGCATGCCGGTGTAGAGCTCCTCCAGTTCCTGTTCGCTCCACCCTTGCGGAATCACGATTGAAACCAAATAAAAAGCTGGAGAACTGGCCATTGCAGCTAAATCACTCAAGTTTGCTGCCAGCACGCGGTACCCAATATGATAAGGATCCATCGTTTTTCTTGAAAAATGAACCCCTTCCACCATCGTATCTACAGCGGTAACCACATCCTTGTCTGTAGGTCTAAATACCGCTGCATCATCACTCACTCCTTTAATTAGCGTGGACTGACGATAATAACTGGGCTGGATTGATTGAATAAATTGAAATTCGTCCATGATCTGCCTCCTAAGTAGCATAACTCCTTCTAACTATTATACCAATAGAAGACCTTTTATAAAAAATTCCATAATAAAAACCTTAGGAATGATTCCTAAGGTTGGAAAATTAATTTTAAAGTGGCGGTCCGGACGGGACTCGAACCCGCGACCTCCTGCGTGACAGGCAGGCATTCTAACCAACTGAACTACCGGACCAGTAAAGGTAAATATATGTATTAAATTTAAAAAAATCAACTAAAGCAAAGTAGTTGAAAGGTGGGTCATCGTTACATGAAGTTTATCAATGTAGCAAGTTGAAATAATTTGGTTGCACTTACAGTGCTACTGATTTTCAACTAGCCAAGATGTTATTCAATGCAGCAAGTTGAAATAATTTGGTTGCACTTACAGTGCTACTATTATTGATGAACGAAGAAGTAGGTTCGACGTAGGACATCAATATAAATTGGTTGCGGGGGCAGGATTTGAACCTGCGACCTCCGGGTTATGAGCCCGACGAGCTACCAGACTGCTCTACCCCGCGATAGTGTGGGAAATTAATTGTGTTGTTCCCATAAGATATACTGATGTGTAAGATATACTTACATTATTCCCAAGTTTAGGAAAAATTATTCTTGATAAAATATTGATACAACGTGGCGGCGTCCTACTCTCACGGGGATCGACCCGACTACCATCGGCGCTGAAGAGCTTAACTTCTGTGTTCGGCATGGGAACAGGTGTGACCTCTTCGCCTTCACCACCACATCATATACAGTTTGAGGTAAACCCTCAAAACTGGATAAGGCAATCATTCAACCATCGGACGAGCGAACGTCTCTTCCGACTTCTTTATTAAAGGATAGATAAGTCATCGATCCATTAGTATCCGTCAGCTCCACGTGTCACCACGCTTCCACCTCGGACCTATCAACCTCATCGTCTCTGAGGGATCTTACTTACTTGGCGTAAGGGGAAATCTCAT
>NZ_FOOG01000083.1 GCF_900113125.1 Halobacillus alkaliphilus
GCAGATTCAAAAGAACTGCACGGGCTGCGGTATTGTCGCTTGCGCGGAAAAGAGAATGTACGCGAACAAGCGTTACTGACGGCGGCCTGCCAAAACATGAAAAAGATTGCCCTTCACCTATCCAGGGTGAGATAGGTGAAGGAGAGTCTTTTTCGGTGAAGGGCGGGCGAATACCAGGAGACTCCTGCGGAAAAACGGGCGATCCGAGACCCCGCAGTGTGGGTTTTCACGAGGAGGCTCGGACGTTCGTCCGCGGAAAGCGAGTGGTATTCGCCCGCACGATCTGCACAAAAAAAGCTTGCAGAAAAACACGGGGTTTCTCTACAAGCTGAGACGGGCTAGCCCGTCTTTTTTTTATGTCTTCTATATCAATTTATTTTTATAGATGGCATGGTAGCTTTTTGCAGTATCATGAATCTTAAACCCGGTCTGACATTGAATAACGATCTCTCTCCGGTGAATTATACAATCGATTATTTACCAAAAAGGGATAAGAACCATTCCCAGCTGCCCTTCGGCTGTTCTGTTTTTTTCATTGCTTGCTCTAAACGTGTATTAAAATCATTTTGCAGGCGCCACTCTTTATTTTGTTCGGCCCGCATATTCTTAATCTCTTCCTGTAATGCTTCCGTCTTTTCTTTTTCCTGTTGAAGTAATGTTTCATAATGCTCTTCCTGCTGCTTTGACAATTTTTCAATTTTAGCATTAGTTTTTTGAGCCGAATTGCTAATCCCCGCACTTATATGATGATGATCCTGCTGCAGGCGTGACACAGTGGTTTTTAACTCTGAAATATCATTGGTTAATTGCACATTCATCTCACGGGTAGCTGCGAGTTCACTGGAGAGAGCCCTGAAAAATTCTTTTAATTGATCGTTGTGCTGGAGTGAAGGATTGTATGTATCGGGCACCGATATACCAGCTTCCTTATACCCCTTCAAGCGTTCAGTCTGCTGTTCCACCAGTTCTTGAGCTATAACGTCTAACGGCTTATCCGTATCGCGTATCGATATAAGCGCTTCGATATCAGAATGAACAAAGATTCGCCGGTCACGATTTTTGAAAAACTCATATCCATTCCGTTCTAAGATTTGAGCATACTTTCGAACAGTCGGGGTCGCAATTCCCACTTCTTCGGCTACCTCTTTGGAGGAGAAAGCCTGTTCATTTGGTTGAATATCGCTTCGCATATCGCACCTCTTTCTATTAAATACCAAGGTTACCTGGGACCTCCAGGTCATATCGCCTAACGATATACCTGACTATTAAAAAAGTGCCTTAAAAATAAAAAATTCCATGTGACTGAGGGCCGTCTTTATAATTTAAAAAGTCCTTATATCGGTCTCCGATACAGGCGATCTAACACCGCGGGAATAAATCGATTAATTAATATAAAAACTACTGTATCTTAGTAATTATAAAATATATCGCCTTGCGATACAACTAGATTTTAAAGACATATTTCCCTATTAACGGAGTATTCCCCTGGTTTCCATTCAGCTATTTTTGTTGTTTTTTCCAATATCTCTACGAATTAGAAAGTGCGTATCGCCTCCTGCTACAAGCGATATGCTGCTAATTTAAATTATAATACAAAGAGAGCGTCCCCCTCCCCTCTCTAATTCCTGGTCTTAAGAAGCCATAGTTCGCCTCTCACTCAAAATGTTTCTGTGAAACATTTTATAAGTTCATTGTTGATTAACTAATCTAATTCGAGAGATCGTTTTAGTAAAAGTTATAGTTTGATTTTTCATAAAACTCGTTTCAATCTTTAGAGCGGCTTACTGGAATACTCAATTCAAGATGTTGTCTCGGACCTCCTACTCAATTTTGAGAAAAGTCTTATAGTTAAGGTCGTGATTTAACAGATCCTCGACATTAAAAAACCCTCTCTCTGTTAATAGATATAACGGAGAGAGAGTTCTTTATATTAGTTACTTCTAACGTTATGCTTCCACGCTTTATCCTCATCGATCATACGCTTCGCGGCATATATGAGTATAAATTGAAGGAAAATAATAGGCAGACCCATTAATCCTGAAATAACTTCAAGAGGCGGTAAGCCACCAATACGCATGAGCACTAAAGCTAAACCAGTTATAACAGCTGCAATAATAATACGCAGCAATTTCGGAGGTTCATACTTACTCATATCTCTTGTACTTGTATAAGCAGCTACAGTGTAAGTGGTTGAATCAAGCGTGGTCGTTAAGAACACGAGAGCTACAATCATAAAGATGATAATAGAAACCTCTGCAAACGGAAGAGTCGACAATATCTCTGGAATAGCTGCCATTCTTGCATTATTTTCAACCATTTGCAAGATTGACAGGTCTCCCATAAGATACCTATGGACTCCTAGTCCTCCGAGAACTCCTGTTGCCACCCATGATATAAGGGTAGGTGCTAGCAAGTAAGTTAAAATCATTTCCTTAATCGTTCTGCCTCGTGAAATCTTAGCAGCAAACACACTGTGGAGCATGGCCCATGTGGCACTATATGCGTACCAGAAAACGGTATTACTTTGAATGTGTGAAGTTGCCCCCTGGTGCACAGACTGTGTATTTAACGAAATGTTAACGTAATTAGTTAATAGGAAGGATACACTATCAGAAAAGTAATTTAATATAAATACACCTGGTCCTCCTATTAAAATAAATAACGCAAATAGGCCAGCTAAATACATATTAAACGTACTCAACCGTTTAATTCCTTTTTCAATACCTAAATACGCACTAAGCGAGAATAAGAACACCCAGATGATCGTAACTGTTATGGTTAGACCAAAATTAACTTCTATACCTAAAAGGTGAGATAAGTTCTGAGTAATAATTGGAGCTCCTAATCCAAGTGTTACAGCTGCGCCTGCAAGAATACTAATAAGGAATAAAATATCAAGCAATTTACCGCCTAATCCATCGGTAAACTTATCACCAAAAAGAACACGGCAGGCCTCAGATATCCTCATTAACGGACGTTTTCTCACGTGAAGAATGTACCCCATCGCCGGAGCAATCAACACGAAGATAGCGAAAACCTGGAAACCCCATAAAAACATGCTGTAAGCATTACCCCATAAAAGAGCTTCCGGTGATCCAGCTTCCACTCCTGCTGGCGGATCATTTGCAACTGAAGTCCACTGAAGCATGCCGGTTCTCATAATCGTGGAACCTACGCCCATAGCAATTAGTATGGATGCATATTCAAATAAAGTGAATCGCGGTTTTTCGGTAGGATTTCCCAATACGACTTGTCCGTATTTTGAAAATGATAAATACAATCCTGCTATAACCAAAATAATTCCATACCAGAGATAACCCCAGCTAAACACCTCTACAATATAATCAAATATAGAATTCAAAACTTCCAACGACTGGCTTTCATACATAGCAAATGGGATGCTAATCCCCAGTATAATTAATAGTGAGGGTATAAAAATCTTGTAATCAATGAGCTTCTTCCTATCCATCTAAATCCTCCTCAATCCTTCCTTATTTTTTGGTATATATCCCTGCTTACCCGCTCATTACAAAAAAAAACTAATTTAATATATTAAAATACTTTTTTATGAATAGTAAGATTCTGATTTGATCTCGTTGAAATTACTGTTAATACTATTCCTTTACATAGAAGCAGGGCAGTTTTTAAAAAAAGTGGAAGTTCGACTAAGAACGCCACATCCTGAGGGGAGATCGAACGACCTTGCATCGTGCAGGGCCAAAACTTTGTCTTCTTACATTGTACGTCTCTATTGTTCAACAACCTGCTTATGAAAAATCAATACGTTTAACGGAGCCTAAAAAAAGACTAAGCCCCTGGTAGGCTTAGTCTTTCATTCTCTTATACAGGGAATTTCACGCCTGTTAATCGTTCTGACTCTTTCCAAAGCAAGTCCGCATCCATCACATCGTAGGCATGAGTTTTAGGAGCAACCACAACAGGATCACCTTTCATCTCCATAAAACCAGACGGCCCTAAATAACGTCCGCCTTCTAAAGAAGAGTCGGTAGCTGCGCGAATACCTGGGAGCGCTCCATCATAGGCACTTTGTGTAACGCGGGTAAGCACCCCTTCAAGCATTTTATAAAGAAACTTGTCTTCTACATGTCGCGCCAAGTTGGTTTGAGCTCCTCCGGGATGAGCCGCTTCGCTTTTTATAGACAGGCCAGCTTGATCAATTCTTCTTTGCAATTCAAAGGTGAATAGCAAATTGGCCAACTTAGATTGGGAATAGGCCTTCATTGGTTTGTATCCTCTGCCGCCTTCAAACATCAGGTTATCAAAGTCAATGGTTCCTGATTTATGGGCATTACTGCTGATGTTAACCACTCTGGATTGCTCCGTTTCTTTTAAGCGTTCAAAAAGAAGGGCAGTCAAAGCAAAATGACCAAGGTGATTAATACCGAGCTGCTGTTCAAAACCGTCTTTCGTTTTACCGTAAGGGGTCGTCATTACTCCTGCGTTATTCAGCAGGATATCCAGCCTAAAGTATTTGGCTTTAAATATACGTGAGAATTCTTTCACAGAATCCAAATCCTGAAGATCTAAGGGCATAACATCAATGATGGCATTCGGATTTTCTTTCCTGATCGCCTCATATGCCTCTTCTCCACGTTCTAAAGATTTTGAAGCAAGGATAACAGTTGCTCCTTTTTCAGCGAACACTTTTACCGCTTCGAACCCAAGGCCTCCGTTTCCACCCGTTACAATGGCTACTTTGTCTTTTAATGAAGGGATTTGATCTACAGACCAAGCTTGTTGACTCATTTTCCGCTCACTTCCTCTATTGGTATATTGAATGGATATATTTCATCTTGGAATAACTTAAATTAAATCTTCCTATTCTTTTACCCTTCAACTTCTTAACTAAACCGATCTGGAATAAGGAAGTAAACCCAAGGTGAAGATGACCAATAAAAAAACAGTTCCTTTACTGCAGACACTGTTAAAACGATCTATTAACTATTAAAGATAAGCTCCCATTAGTGGAAGATTCAGTTTCGAGACATTTGTGAGAATTAGGTCCTCCGGAGGACGATTTCGCTTTCCGCGGTAGAGTAGAGAACTGATTTCAAAAGGGATTTCTCCCCTTTTACTTTCAGCTCCCCCTCATCAAACCGTACGTGAGGTTCTCCCTCATACGGCTTTCCGATGTTCTTCTTTCTTTGGCATTACGGTTACCCTACTTGGCTAAGCACACCAGTTGATACTGGGTTTGTTTCTTTACTTCCTCCAAATGACCATGAAGATTTCGGCGCTGTCTTTTCTTGTTGTTAAACAGAGCTAGACGTTTCAAAACATACCAGTCAATTCGATTCAGCCACTTCTTCGAGGCTGACGACAG
>NZ_FOOG01000025.1 GCF_900113125.1 Halobacillus alkaliphilus
ACATTCGCCTTACGGCAACGGCATTCATCTCCCCCCTTACCACCGGTCTTCGACACGGCGCTTGAAGAGGGAGTCTTCTGCTGATGAATGATAAATACAATCCAACTCGATCCTTTCTGTTTCCTTAGATTCAACTCTCTCCAGTGATTAATTAACTTCCTAATCAGTCGTTCAACTTCACTTTTGCTGCAGTATTGCCCCTAGACAGGAAAACTTGATATCAAGACATGTGGGAGTTGTAATTAAAGAAATCGTTAATAGAGAAAGTTTCGGTACTGTACTAAATAAAATAACTCATCTCAACCCACTAAATCAGTGATACTTACTATTTAGAATCGTCTATTCCATCTGTAGTTAAATCTTTTGCGAAACCATTTATGTAACTTGACTTTATAAGGTTATTATTTTTGCTTAAAAGATTTACTTTGACCGCATTGTTTTGGGTTATTATCTTTTTCAATGCAGCTTCTTCTATTTTTCCGTTAATCCGAAGTGTACTACCAGCCTGTAACGTAGTATGTGATTTTACTTTATACACCTCTCCAGGAGGATCACCTGAATAATTTTCACCAACAATTAACTTTGATTCTTTTAACTTAGACTGGAGTTGGTTATTAAGAATTTCAAATTCTATATAAAAAGGTTCTGAAGTCTGGTCAGAATTATTTTTTATAAAGGTGGAAATTGTTAAGGCCTCACCACCATCTCCATCTGGAATAAGCACAATTTTACTCTTATCTGTAATATCTAGTGCCTCTGCATTCGAGCATCCTGTCATAAGGACGAAGGAAAAAAACGCAGCAGTAATCAATAAACATCGTCTCAACTTCATTTCACTCCTATTTCTTCTAAACCAATCTTCTAATACTTAGCTAAGTTTTTTAAAACTCCCTTATATTTAGTATCAGCCCCTTGTTATGAAGAGTTGATTTCAAATGAATTTTAAATTTATTCTACCTTTAACGCTAATTCCGGCAAAAGAAAATAGTATTAGCTTTTTTCCTTAAGCCTTTTCATTTCGTCTTCAAGGCTTTCGACTTTTTGCTGTAATTCTTTATTGGGTTCAGTGACTTTTCTCCCTAGTATGATCAAAAACCCCAATAAAGCAACCACTCCGCCCACAACGGCAACTACACCAAATATCACTAGATCCAAGATAACTACCACTCCTAAAATGTCCTTTGATTTACGTACGAACTGAGCACGGATATTGTTTCAAGATTTCAGATAATCAGTTGAACTGCCTGAGCGTAAAAGCCCTTCCCCTCTTTCAATGCCTCCGTTTGTAAACATCATGCTCCATGATTCCTTCGTTTTTCTCCGACTCAATAAATTCCAAATGACAGCTTTCCCGCTTCTCATTCGTTTCCCTTACAACCGTGGTCACGATATTATAAATATAGTCCAGCCCGCTGACAAGAAATTCTTCATATTGAGATTCCACGAGACCATCCTTGTTTAGAAATTCATGACAGTATCGGTAGCCGACCGCAAGCTTGATAAGTTCCTGGGAGGCATATGGTTTCTTCTCCAGAATTAGTTCTACCAGCTGCATTTTATTAAACGAGTGAATGGCCGCATTCCCCATCATCCCCTGGTTCACCTGAAATTCGCCTGGAAATAAACCATCCGAAAATCGTTTTAACCTGTGCTCCACTTCCACAAAAGGAAGATCATGCAAGGAGCTTAAATCCTCTAAATGGTGAAATACTCTTAGAAATTCAGACTGGGCGATAACCGCATAAAGTTCCATATACAATTCGCTCAACTGCATGTAATCATGCTCTCGCCTGAACTTCGTGGTATCGATGCGGTAGTCAAATTTGCTTTTGCCCCAGTGCAAAAGCAAATTAAATACGAGAGTCATAATTGCCACAATCGCAGGAATCAATACAACTTCTAGTACCCATACTGGCATGGATGAGCCTCCCCTGTCGTATATTTTTAAAAATGCTTCCCATTCGCGTGAGCTTAGGGTATTGTATATCTAGTATCTGGAAAAGAGGGAGAAGGACATGAATATAGTTAAAATCCTATTCGCGGTGCTCACAGCCACCTATTTCTTAGGTTTGAGCCCTGCCGTGTCTTTACAAGCACATGTGAATATAGAACAGAAGGATTCACTCGTGGCCAATTTCACGGATATGGAACAGGGAGCCTTAGCTGTCTCTCGAGTCCTTCTCCCTAAAGGAAAAGCAGATTACGCTTTACCACCTTTTCTGTTTCCTCCTGCCGAGCTGGATGTGAAAGGGTTATTTTCAGCGTCCACTTGCACCCTCGAACCACTTGCCGACTCATCCGGCTTCTTTACCTTAGAACAATTCCATTCCAATTATCTGTAAATACATTCCTCTCCTTTTTTACAAAGAGGCTTCACAGCTTTTCTTTTGAGCACGATAGGAAAGCTTATTTTTCGTGTGCGCTTTTAACAACATTTTTAAAGGAGATTGAAATGAAAAATTCAGAAATGAAAGATTGGATTACCTACTATTCAGTTACGTTCGTGATTTTCTTATTATTATTTGGCGGAATCTGGACGTCCGGTCTGTTTACAGGCGTGGAATGGCAGGACTATTGGATTGAATTTCACTGGAGCATGGTTAACATAAAAGAACTGAAACAAATCATAGGATTATAAATAGAGCGGACGGGCTTGGAACTGCTGAAAAAGCTGCTTTAAGTCCAACCATTACAAAAATACGGAGGTACACAATGGCTGATTGGATTACTGAATTTATGAGTCACTATGGGTATGCAGGCATCTTTATCATGATGGCAGTAGAGAATATCTTTCCTCCCATTCCATCTGAGGTTATTCTTCCGTTCAGCGGATTTATGACTCAAGCTGCGAATCTATCCATAGCTGGGGTAATTGTAGTCTCAACGACCGGATCTCTTGCAGGAGCAGTTGTGCTTTATGGTATCGGCTCCTTGATGGATGTAGAAAAATTAGAATCCTTTGTGGAGCGGCATGGACATAGACTTCGAATAAAAAAAGAAGACGTCCGGAGAGTAGAATCATGGTTTCAGCGCTACGGAATATGGGCGGTGCTGCTCGGCCGGATGGTTCCGCTCGTCCGCAGTCTGATTTCCTTGCCTGCCGGAATGGCTAACATGAAGCTGTCCCTGTTTCTACTGTTCACCATCCTTGGCACACTGGCCTGGAATACCATCCTCATTTTAGTGGGTGCGTTGATGGGTGAATCGTGGAATGAAATCTCCCGGCTGTTGGAGGTCTATTCAACCATCACTTATATCGGACTTGGAACAGGGTGCGCCCTCCTGGCGTTCATCATCATTCGTAAAAAAATACTAAGCGCGTAAGGGGATCAGAATGGACGTTATTCAAGTCATAAAAGTGATGCTTCTCGGGATGTTTGAAGGATTAACTGAATTCGCACCCGTATCTTCTACTGGCCATATGATTATCGTGGATGAAATGTGGTTACATTCTCGAGAATTTTTAGGCTACTATACAGCCAACACCTTTAAAATCGTTATTCAGCTTGGTTCTATTCTTGCGGTAGTTATTACATTTAGACACCGGTTTATGGATTTACTGGGTGCGGGACCGCGTGCACAGGAGAACTCCAGTCGTCTTAAAATCAGTCATATCCTGACAGGGCTGCTTCCGGCAGCTCTGCTCGGATTTCTTTTCGAAGACTATATCGATGAACATTTATTTACGGTCGAAACCGTACTCATAGGACTTCTGTTAGGAAGCTTTTTTATGATTTTCGCTGACCTCTACGGAACCCGCAACCTCTCTTTAAAGAGTGTGGATCAAATCACTTACCATCAGGCTCTTCTAATTGGATTGATGCAGTGCTTTTCCTTGTGGCCCGGCTTCTCCCGCTCAGGTTCGACCATCTCTGCCGGAGTGCTTGTTGGTATGAACCACCGCTCGGCTGCAGACTTCACTTTTATTATGGCGGTACCGATTATGCTTGGCGCGAGCTGCCTTTCTATAATCGATAACCTGGCGTATTTCACAGCTGAGGCTGTTCCTCTCTTTGCGGTCGGTTTTGTCAGCGCATTTATCTTTGCTCTGATCACGATCCGATTCTTTTTAAAGCTTATTAATAGAGTCAAGTTATTACCTTTTGCTTTGTACCGTATCGTTCTAGCTGGAATAATCGCCTTCATGTACTATTAACATCTAAAAATGCCACGGACAGAGGTTAATCTGACTAGAAATGTTTATTCTTCATGTGAAGTTACTAAATTACAGGTGGAAAAAGTGAACAGCGCGTTTGACCAGAATCCCGGTCAAACGCGCTGATTTTTTACTGCTTCTTCTGATTCCCACCATTTACAACTCTGAATTTGCTCACCGGTTTTTCACCTGGCTTGTAATCAAAGGCCGTGATCGTTGCTCCTACTTCCACTTTCATGGATCCATCTTCCTCTATTTTAAACAGTGTACCTGGCTTATTGACTTTAATGGACTGGACATTATGCTTGGCAAACACCCTTTGCAAATCCTGCATTAACTCTCTTTTTCCGTAAGTGAAGCCCATCCTATCCCTCTCCTTACTTTCATTTCGTTAGTTGTAGGATATGCGGAAATGAGAAGGACTATGATGGTAAATCCGATGGAAGTTAAAAAAATCTAGTAACAACTGCCTCAGCCCATAGAGAGGTCTATTCCATTGCGGCACTTCTTTTTCTCTTTACAGTGCTTGCAGGAAAAACCGACAGAATTCTGTCTTTTTTAAGCGTTCTTACCTTTTCTCTCGCAAAACAATAAACTAAAATATCATCGGCACGTAGATCCATAACCCGAATGAAACGCTGGGAGACCTCGCCCCGGCTATCCATATAGATGACAACCAGCTTCTCGTTTTTATCCAGGGATCGTGCAAACAAGCCATCCATGCGGTACCTTCCTTTCTGATCGAACATTTGTTCTTATTTTACCACAACAAAGAACAAATGAAACTGGAAGATATAAACATTCGGTAGATAAAATAGATCTTGCAAATCCTAACTGGACTGCGCAAATATTCTCTGACCTACTGGGCACCTTAGAAATAGCCATTCACTATTTAGGAGGAAACCTCATGAACCAGCAAAAGAAAGAAATTCAGCCGAAGCAGCATCAAAATCGTCAGCCGGGATTTGAATATGAAATGACGCCGCTTCCAGAATATATAGATGAACATTATCAGGGAAGTGGAAAGCTTCAGGGGAAGATTGCGGTAATAACCGGAGGGGACAGCGGCATAGGCAGAGCCGTAAGTCTTCATTTCGCACGTGAAGGAGCAGATATAGCCGTCCTTTATTTTGATGAACATAAGGATGCCGAGGATACGAAACGCTTAATTGAACAAGAAGGACACACCTGTCTACTGATCAGCGGCGATATTGCAGATCCTTACTTTTGTACAGATGCCGTAAAACAGATCAAGCGTAAATTCAGCCAGGTCGATGTGCTGGTCAATAACGCAGCCGTTCAATACCCGCAGACAAGCCTTCTTGATATTTCGAATGAACAGCTGGAGCGCACCTTTCGTGTAAATATCTTCTCCTTTTTCTACATGACGAAAGCCATACTCCCGCACATGAAAAAAGGAAGCTCGATCATTAATACCTCCTCTATTACGGCCTATGCGGGGAACGAGCAATTGATTGATTACACCTCAACCAAAGGAGCGATCACATCGTTCACCCGTGCGCTTGCTAAATCACTTGTTGGTCAGAAGATTCGCGTGAACGGAGTAGCTCCAGGACCCATTTGGACACCTTTGATCCCTGCAAGCTTCGACCGGAAACAGGTTGCCGAATTCGGTTCCGACAATCCGATGGAGCGCCCCGGTCAGCCGAAGGAAGCAGCCCCGGCTTACGTCTATCTCGCGAGCCAGGATGCAAGTTTCGTCACTGGTCAGATGCTCCATGTGAATGGGGGCGTAATTGTAAACGGGTAAAGACTTCTAATACGTTTGCAACTGTTGAACCTCAAAAAAATGGAATTCCATATAGTTGGAATTCCATTTTTACAGCTGTACTTTCTTCCAAGTGGGTTATTCATTAATAGTGGATTGGTGAACCTGGTCCCAAATCGACTCCAGTCAGCATCCAGACAATTAGCATGACTGTCCAAGCGATCAGGAAAAAGATCGTATATGGGAACATAACGGAAATTAACGTCCCGATTCCCATTTGTTTATCGTATTTTTGAGCAAATGCGATAATGATGGCAAAGTAAGTCATGAGCGGCGTAATGATATTTGTCGTAGAATCTGCAACACGGTAGGCCATCTGCGTTAATTCAGGTGAATATCCCAGCTGCATCATGATAGGTACAAACACCGGAGCCATCATAGCCCATTTGGCAGACGCACTGCCTATAAACAAGTTAATAATAGCGGCCACCAAAATAAAACCTAGTATTAATGGTATGCCTGACAGATTGGCTGATTCCAACAATTCCGCGCCATAAACCCCAATCACGAGTCCCATGTTGGTTTCTGAAAAGTAAGCAACAAACTGACCGGCAGTAAAAGCAAGTACAATGAACATCCCCATGGACGCCATCGTCTCAGAAAGCTGGTCAGCAACATCCTTATCATTTTTAATCTCTTTCACTGCGATGCCATAAAACAATCCGGGAATAAAGAAAAGAATGGTGATAATAGGAACAAGGGAACTCATAAATGGAGATTGAATGATACCTCCATCCTCTCCTCTTAAAGGAGCACCAGTTGGAAGAACTAAAAGAGCAATGAGGACGGTTGCCACAGCAACAGAAATACCTGCCCACTTCAGGCCTTTCTTTTCGACAGCATCCAGTCCTTTTAACTCTTCACGGAATTCGCCTTTATATTCTCCCAAACGGGGTTCTACAATTTTTTCTGTGACCCATCCCCCTACAAACGTGAGCAAGAATACAGAAACAAATATAAAATAGTAGTTCATAGCTATGTTCATATTTTCAGCATAAGCAGGATCAATAATAGCAGCCGCATCAATCGTTAGCTCTCCTAATAAAGGATCCGTCGCTGATAAAAATAAGTTTGCACTGAATCCTGCAGAAACCCCTGCGAAAGCAGCAGCTAGTCCAGCTAATGGGTGACGCCCAAGTGCGGCAAATATGACAGCACCTAACGGAGGTAACACTACGTAACCAGCATCAGAAGCCACACTGGACATGACACCTGCAAATACAAGACCATAGGTGATCAATGCTTTGGGAACGGATAGCACAAACCCGCGTAAACAAGCACTAATCAGTCCAGTTCTTTCGGCTACTCCGATTCCTAGCATTGTGACGAGAACGACACCTAAAGGAGCAAATCCGATAAAGTTCTCTGTCATACTGGAAAAGATGTACTCTATCCCTTCTCCGCTAAGAAGATTGTTTATCTCAACGATTTCCCCTTCTTCCCCAGGATGTTCGACACTCAGCCCAAAACTGGAAACAATAGCAGATAATACTACTACCAGTAGCGCCAAAATAGCAAATAGCGTGATTGGATGAGGCAATTTATTACCCACATATTCAATGGCATCCAATCCCTTTTGAAACATACCTTTACGTTTGTCAGCCAAGACAGTCCTCTCCTCTCTTTTCGCAAAAATAAAAACGGCCACTGAAAATTCATAATTCTGCCGTTTTTGTCTTTTCTTGTCACTTCCAGTATAAAGGCACTGTTGATGTATATGAAGGCGTTTTCAAATTAAAGTAAAATTTCTTTTATTCTGAAAATTTCCTGGGCGGACTTCGAAACAAAATTCACTTATGGTCAAATGTGCTTTCCTTATTTTCTATAAAAATACCGCCTTTTCTATGAAAAGACGGCTTTTAACGGCTAATGTTTTTCTTTTCCTTCCAACGTGCTCCTATGATACGCAAGCCTATAGTCAAAAGAATAGCTGCCAGCACCAGAATGCCTAACGCATCTCCTGTGGCCCACCCGGCTGATTTTAAATATCTGGCAAGAAGGACTCCAATTAGGGCAAGCGGGATCAGAATAAAACGATCGATTTTTTCGGAAAAAATGGGTCCGCTAAACAGCTGACGGATTTTACTCATGGATGATCATACCTCCTGGCTGAATCGCTGTTCGTTACCTTTAAGATCTCATCTATTATTTCAAATCTGCTGCTTCATCTCAATCCTTTTCCTAAACCAGTAAAATTTTGTTGCGTAATATTCATAAGCGATTTACTAAACTAAAGGGCCGGAAAGCGAAATCATCCCCCGAAGGACCTTCCGCTCAACAAACGTCTCGAAACTGAGTCTTCAAGTAATGGGAGCTTTTCTAAACTATCAACATAACGATTTAAAGTAACGTGCCATTCTAAGGGCCATGAATTAAAGGGGATTTCCGCATTAATTTTTACGTACGTTCACTGGGCTAATGCATAGGATAACTTTAGGAACTAAGAAAGGATGAAGAAACGTGTATTATAATCCTTATATGTATCCATATCGTTATCCTTATGATGGAACTATCCCTATGTACAGTTATGGAAATCAGCCGGGGTACTGGGCATACCCTCAGGACTATGGGCATCCTGCCTGGCGTCCTACGCACGGGCAAAGAAACATTCAGCTGAAGGATTATGGACCCAATCCATTTGTTGTGGATATCAATAAAGCCACCAACCAAAATAAAACCTTTCGCACAGCCTTATGGACCGGTGACCATCTACAGTTGACCCTGATGAGTATCAAACCAGGAGAAGATATCGGCTTAGAGAGGCACCCAAATCTTGATCAATTCTTGCGTGTGGAGCAGGGCCAGGGATTTGTACAGATGGGTAACAGAAAAAACAACCTGACCTTTACAAGAAATGTGATGGATGATTCGGCTATTATAATCCCGGCAGGTACGTGGCATAACTTAACCAACACGGGCAATACGCCGCTCAAACTATACTCGATCTACGCCCCGCCTAACCATCCGTTCGGCACCGTTCACACTACGAAAGCTGAAGCGATCGCTGCAGAAGATTAAAGCGGATCATCTATTCCATTAAAAAAAGGGGGACTTCCATATCATAGAAGTCCCCCTTTTATTTTTATTGCCACTAAGTTACAAATCCTGCACATCTTCTTCATCATAATAATCAAGGACAGCATCTACATAATAGATATCCCCGTAACAGGCGTCGTACTGTTCCGCTTCCTCACGAATACAATCGTACTTTCCCGTATGGGCTAACTCTTCATACTTCTGCGCAGAGAATTCAATCGCCAATTCCTGCGTGTATTCTCCTCCATTTTTCATAACATAATCTATAAAACCTGCGCCAAAATTGTAAGATTGAAGAGCTAATTTAACGTCCTGATCGGCTCGCTCCAACACATCAGCAAAGTAAGTGACCCCTTGTTCAATAGACTTTTCCGGGTCATCAATACAACCGACCGAACCGCATAAAGATTCGGAGGCTTGCATAGGATCATCTCCTCTTCCACCCGATTCCTGCATCATTAACGCTAACAGTACATCTACGTGTTCTTCTATGCCTTCCTGCTTTGCATACTTTCGAACTTCATCTTCATATTGCAGCACTTGATCGGACAAGCCGGTAGATTCATTTGTACTGCTCGTTATGCCGTCCCCCAGATTACTGCTTGTAAGCAGATAAATACCACCGATTACTAGAATGATAGGCAGCAAAATTTTTACAAACGCTTCCGAAACGGCTTTTTTAAATTTTGTTTTCAACTTATATTTCGGCATGTTTCTCCCCTTATCGATACTTTCATAAGATGAGTCTATTTTAACATGCCGGTACACCTAATTCTCTTATCATGCTTTTTGTCGTGTTCCCTACCAAGTCCCAAACCCTAAACAATCCTACGAACGAGCAGAACTTCCTTTTGAAAATATTTTACTCAGTAGAGAATAAACTCCCATAGCAATCAAGAGAAAGATACCGAAGTCCAGTAAAAACAACCATAGATTAAAAGTATCTTGAAATAAGCGGTACTCCAAATCAATCCAGGCATAAACTTGGGTCGATAAAAAGTCAGTAATCAATATCGAAACGAACATAAGCAGAAAAACTTTCATTTTATCACTTCTCCTGCACTGCGTTTACCCACTATTATGTAAGCCGCCGGCTCTTATAGACCTGCGGCATAAAAACCTCTATTTACTACATCCAGCGCGACTCATGATATTTATCCGGATTTTCCTTATCTCTTTTCGAAGGCAGTAGAATCGGTAAGGCTAGAGCAGCGATTGCCGCCACCACAAAAATGATCATAAACACGATCCACATCATATTCCTCCTCAAAAAACTAAAATTTTATTCTATCAATGCTCCTCCACATTCCTGGCCGTACTCTCCGGCTATTCAGTCTTAACTCTTTGGTTTAGAACATTAATCCCCAAGGAGCGGATACACTACTGTTCCATCCTCTTCCACAATAGGCATCGCACCCCACCTCCCAAGTTCATGACCGACCAGCTCTGTTTTTCCTTTTGAATTATTGATCACATGAATAACATCCCAGCCGTTCGCCTGCAGCCAGTTACTAATCAACAGGCGGTGACACTTTGCCGGATGCCGTTCGGAGCACATATAGACAAGAGTCTTTCCTTCAGCCTCCGTTTTTAAATCCTCCAGCCCATTTTGAAACACTTTCGTTAATGTATAATCCGCATAGTTGTGGAACGAGCGATTGTCCCATCCGGCATTTAGATTCTCCCCAATCTCGCCTGACCGGTTCCGCCTGCCACCAAGCACGGAAAAATGCTGGTACGCTACACCCGCTTCGCTAAGCCAATCTTCCATTCTTTCCTTATTAAACTGCGGGAATTTTCGGCTGGCAGGAAAGGCACGGATATCAGCCACGTATTCGATATCTGCAGCCTCAAGCATCTGCAAGAAGTTTTGCTTGTCATGGTCGGAGTGCCCAATCGTATATATTTTCATATCTCTTCACCCTTTGGTAGAAACTTATGTAACAAACTATACCCTTTCCACGATTCTCTCAAAATCTCCACCCCAGTAAAAACCAATTTCTTCAATTAAACCCTCCTGCTTTGTTGGTAATGAAATTGTTAAATAATACTATGCTGTAAATAATTCAGTGCAAAGATTAAGTACATTTATAATTTCGGTCTACTCTTTTGAAGCTAAAATTTCTTATAAATACCATATTTTCTATTTTTTAGTTGAATAATAGATATCTCCCTGCTAAACTTAGAAAACATTTGCTAATTATTTCCATTATTTCCTTGTATCTTTTCCTGAAAAGCACCTGAGTTTCAGTAAAGATCAGCTACACCCTTAATGGATTAAAAAGACGCAGCTTCCACCTCTGACCGTAAAGTTTCATATATTTTATTTGGCTATTGTTTTCCATGTAAACGTTAAGTCGAATGTAAGATCAAGTGAAAAATTACCATGTATGCCTTCTAAAGAACATACCTTTTATTAAGAAATGACAGAAGATGTCTTGGCTTTTGAATTTTTATTGTTATGAAGTCCACTTTAGATTTCTATTATTTTTTAGGAGGCGTACAAACGATGAGATCTGTAGGTGTATGCTTAGTTATTCTTGGGGCTATATGCTGGGGTGTTAGTGGAGGAATTGCAGATATTTTGATGAATAAAGGCTGGAATCCTGTCGTGATTTCTCTTTATCGAGGGGCTGTTGGCTTTGTATGCTTTTTTACTTGGTTTCTTTTACGCTTTAAACAAAACTGGACCTCCTCTCCACGCTTATACATTTGGTCCTCATTGGCTGGTGTAGGTGTTGCTGGAAATTTCACCTTTTATTTTTTCACTATCCAGGCGTCAAGCGTGGCTGTTGCTTCTACTTTAATGTACACAGCACCTGTGTTCGTCCTGGTCATCTCTTTTTTATTACAAATCGAGCGTCCGACCTGGTTTAAATGGGGATGCATATTAGGTGTACTTATAGGGATTGTCATGCTTACAGGTGCCTACAATACCAATTCGCTATCAGTGGGTTTACTAGGAGTGACCTCCGGGCTTGCCGCAGGCCTTTCCTATGCATTATTTATATTCGGTTTTAAAAACGCCTCCTCCATCGGAAAGCCACAGACCACTTTAACCATCGCTTTCTTTTCATTTTGTCTTATCCTTTTGCTTATCGCGGACATGGATGAAGCCGCTAGCGTAATGACGTCAAACGACGTAGGCTGCTTTGTTTTATTGGGGGTCCTGGGAGCTGGAATTTCGTTTATACTTTATGTGATAGGCATTCAATGGACTGCCCCAACTACCGCTTCAATGGTCGCTATGGTTGAGCCCGTAACAGCTTCATTATTCGGCTTTCTGCTTATTGGAGATCATTTGACCATTATTCAACTTCTTGGAATGGCAATTATCCTGGTTACGGTGATCGTACTTAGTGTAAAACCTTCCTCATCCTCAATTAAAAGTACTTATGAAAGGAAAAAGAAGGCGGTGTAAACGACACGGCCTTCTTTTTCAACTGCTGTTAACGTTTAGGGTTGATATGGCTAACAAAAAAAGAACTTTCAATTTTATGAAAGTTCTTTTTTTGTTTAAGACTTGAATTCGAGATATCTTGAAATTTATTCTATACTAACTCATCCCCTGGCACAATATGAAATCTCATAAATAACCTTTCATTCTAATTACTTTTCCATCAAATTCTGTACCAACTTCATCCATTCCGATTGTGCGATAAAACTTGATCGCGTTATTATTTGATGGAGAAACTCTTAGATGATACTCACTAACTTCATTGTTTTTGAAGAATTGCTTTGCATAGTGGTGTAAAGCTTTTCCTTTACCCTGTCCACGCATCTCGGGTGTTAAATAATACAAGTTTACATACCCAATTTTATTACCTTCGTATTCACGAATCGTTAATTCAAGTTGTCCGATATATTTACCATCTTCCTTGGCTAAAACAAAACCTTCAGGAAAATCCCTGATTTTTTCCTCTAACCAGCTTAAATATTCTTCTTCACTGAACCCGATAGTATCTCCAAAACTGACATAAAATGAATCTTTCCGATTATTAACTACTGTATCTCGATGTTTCTTTATATCAATTTCCTCAAAGATCAATTTAAGCCCCCTAGCACAATATGAAACCCCTTCTTCAACTATCCTTCTCTGTGAGTACTAAAGCTATCGTCTTTATTGAAGAATAGACCCGTTTATGTAAAATTTGAGTTAGAGATATAACATAGGGAGTCTTACTCTTTTACACTCGTTTGATTAGGTACCTTCTTTCACAATTATAACCCATGGTTACTGGGATGCTGTCCTGATTGTTTTCAATATAAACAGCCCTAAGCATAATTCACCTAAAATCAGTTTTTACTGTTTTAAATTCTAGACAATTTAGAATTGGAAATCCCCATCCTCCATTAGCGGAACTTCAGATCCACCTTCTTTAATGCCCACTACTTTCGTATCTTCAGTACCAAAGGTCACATTGACTAACAAAAGTGAAGTATTCATCCCCGATGCCTTCAACTCTTCCTCAGATTGGTCATTGCCATTTTGAATATTGGAAGGAGATGCATTTCCAATTCCAATATGACAGGACGTATTTTCATCAAACAAGGTATTGTAAAAAAGAGTATCTGCCTGAGCAAGAGGAGATTTATTAGAGACCAGGGCAATTTCACCTAGATAATGTGATCCTTCGTCTGTTTCGATGAGATTTTGTAACACTTCCTGTCCCTTTACAGCATGATAGTCGGTAATACGTCCATCTCTAAAAATCAGATAAAATTCATCGATGATATTTCCCCCATAGATAAGAGGTCTAGTACCTACCAATTTGCCATTCACCTTATTTTTATGAGGAGCAGTAAATATCTCTTCTGTAGGAATGTTCGGAAAGAAATGTATTCCCTTTTCATCTTTGACTCCCCCGCCGATATAGAGATGATTTTTAGGTAGACCAACTAATAAGTCAGTTCCACAGCTATTTGTAAAATGCAGGGATTCAAATTGGCTCTCATTTAGGATTTTTTTTCGAGATTCGAAGGCTCTATTGTGACTTTCCCAATCTATCACAGGATTTTCTCCATCTGCCCGTGACCCTTTTAAAATTAATTTCCACAATGATCGTAAAGCTTCTTCTTTACTTAAGTTGGGGAATACTTTCGTTGCCCATTCAACGCTCGGGACAGCTAGAAGACACCAGCGTACCTCGTGGGATCTAATTTTCGCATGATAATCTCTTAATTTAGTACGAGAAGCCTTTTGGAAACGATTTATCCTTTCTGAAGAAACCTCCTTAAAGACCTCTAAGTTTTCAGAAATAATATGGATGTAAGCAGCATTTGCATCGTCCCACTCCTTAAAACGAGCAGCCTGCCAATCAGGATAGTGATCAATGACACGATCTGCTGCATGCAAGAAAAATTCTTTGGTAGACTGTTCATCTGTCCAATCTATAAATACATTTGAAGCTCCTGATTCGTAGGCTGCCGTTTGGATTAGACGTGCAAACGCAGCATTTTGTATATCACTATGAATAACCAATAGTTGATTTTTTTGCAAATTCACACCAGCTCGTACAGCAAGTTCTGCATACTTTTTTAGCTGTACTTCACTTATAAATTCATATATTTCTTTAATCATTTAATACCTCCCCTATTCTTGTATAATTTTACTGCCCAACCTGACCTCCTTCCGTAAGAAATCAGCTTATTACTCGTCACATCAACTCTCGTTTCTTCTTTTCCTTTCTAAATAAGTGATAAAAGCTTATTTCGAAAATCATAAAGCCTATAATTAGTCCTGCAATATATGGAGAGGGAGAGTCAATTGCAATGAAGATGATTAAACATAAAACAAAAGTAACCAAACCAGCAAGGATTGAATATATAACATATTTATTACTCACCTTAAAAACCCCTAATATAAATTACGAACAGCCTATTTTAAAGTTTCAAAAATCATCCATTTATACCAATTATCTCGAAGCTGAGTCTTCCACAATCCCATTCGTTTCTCGAAGACTCAGTTTCCAGATAAATATCCATAGAATATTTGTTCAACTATGCTTAAAGAATCTAAAGATATCGTTAGCTCTCACAGTGGTCATCAACGTGTAGTAGATAACTTTATGTTATTTGATTTGAAAGAGTAACAACAAATGCTTTAATAGATTTTTCATGTTAAAAACTTTTACACCTAAAAGATACTCGTCACCCTTATTTGACACGGCAGATGACACGGCAGTGATCCCCGCCAAAGCATTGGTACAACTGAGCTCATCGACCAAAATCATCATCGGAAACAAAGAATAAACTAAGATAACTATAAAAAAAGATTTTTAAAAAAACGATATAAAAAAAGATTTTATTTTTTTGACACCAAATTCTTAAAACTTTCGATTAATAGAGTAACAAGACAAGAATAGGTGATGAAAAATGAATATCCATGACATTAGCAAGCTTCAATCCTTTCCAAGCAAAAAAGAATTAGATCTACGCGTTCGCTCTTTCCTCTATCAGCATAAAGCCGCACTATCTCCAGCTTCCCTTGAAATATTAACTTTTATTTGGCGACATTCCGTTAAATATCCTGGTGTCTCTTTTGCCAAAATTGAAACCATTGAAAAAGCCACAAAACGCAGCCGCAGAACCATCGTGCGGGCAATTAACACGCTGGAGAAGGCAGGTTTGCTTTCACGCATTCCAACGATACGTCCAAATGGTAAGCGCGGAGTAAATATTCTCGTAATCACTCCGGCAGAGGAAAATCCACTTCCTGATAAAAAAGATATCGCTAGTGAGGAGAAAGCTGAAAAACCTGAACAAACGGAGTCTCCTAAACCAGCGAAACAAGTTTCTGCTGCTAAGCCGGTTGTAGATACCGATTATCTACCCTTCTACATACCGAAAGCATTCATTCAGCTTTCCCAATCTTTTTTAAACGTTAAAGATATTCTTGGCGCGTGGAAAAGAGTTCACTACGCCTATCAGCAAATGCACTTAAGATACCCGGTTGATCATTATATAACCATCATTACACAGACATTCAAACAAGCAGTCTTTGCTAAACAGAATGGCTCGATTAAGAAAACGTTTTTTGCCTATTTTTATGGCGGAATACTAGCCGCTTTCCAGCAGACTGTACGTAAAGAAGTAATGGATGATCCCGCTAATCTGTATTATGACTGGCTGAACAACTAAAGAAAAACCACCCTGAGTCAGGATGGTTTATTACGCATTTATGAGTTTGTATCGTTGGGATCAACGACTTGCAGGTAAGAGGCTGCTTTTTCCGTTCGTTCACAGGCAGTTTCGGCATTTTTCCCTGTGCTCAGAGCGACAGCCATGCGGCGTCCAATCGTAGCGGATGGTTTTCCAAACAATCGCACCTGCGTATGCGGGACAGTTAACGCTTTTTCCAAACCGGAAATGGTGTAATCATGGCTTTCTATCGACGATTTTATGGCATGACTCGACCCGGATGAGATGAGTTGAATATTCTCGATCGGAAGTCCGAGAATTGCTCGAACATGAAGAGCAAATTCAGAGAGTTCCTGAGTTACCATGGTCACCATTCCGGTATCATGGGGACGCGGAGAGACTTCACTGAAGTACACGCCACTAGACGTAATAAACAGTTCAACTCCAAACACACCGTATCCGCCTATTTCATCTGTAATCTGTTTTGAAATAGCTTCGGCCTGCTTGACGTGTTCTTCACTCATCGCATGCGGCTGCCAGGACTGAATATAATCTCCATCCTCCTGCCTATGACCGATCGGCGGGCAGAAATATGTACCATTGGAAGCCTTGACGGTTAAAAGTGTGATCTCAGAATCAAAATGAATAAATTCTTCTACAATCACCCGCGTGCTGTTTCCCCGGCCGCTGCCAAGTGCCTCCTGCCAGGAATCCTCAATCTCACTTTCTGTTCTGCAGAGGCTTTGCCCTTTTCCAGACGAACTCATGATTGGCTTAATAACACATGGCAGACCAATGCTATGAACCGCTTCTTTCAGCTCTTCCAACGAATCAGCAAACTCGTAGTGAGCTGTCGGCAAGCTTAATTTCTCACTGGCGAGCCTTCTGATTCCTTCTCTATCCATCGTTAACTGAGTAGCGTAAGCCGTCGGGATGACATTATATCCCTCTTCCTCAAGCTTTAATAACGAATCTGTTGCAATCGCTTCGATTTCAGGAACGATGTAGTCCGGCTGTTCCTTTTCCACGACGCGCCGAAGTTGCTCTCCATCGAGCATATCAACAACTTCAAACCGATGAGCTACATGCATGGCGGGGGCTCCTTCATATCGATCCACGGCAATCGTTTCAATACCCATTCGCTGTGCTTCAATTATGACTTCTTTTCCTAGTTCTCCAGATCCCAGCATCATCATCTTTTTCGAATTACGTTGGTTCGGTGCTCCATACATGGCTACTCCTCCTGATTGTTTGGTTTTATAGTCATTTTAAAGTTTTAACCGGGGTAATTTCAAGGTTTTATCTCTTATTAACGAATATTTTTTATATTAAAAAATAAAATGTTCGTTTTTGGTTAAGGTGTAACTCTATCTTAGTCTATTAATAAATGATACCCATTCCATTCAGGGGCTCTGCCAACTGTTCTTCATACAAAAATAAGAAGCGACCCCCGCGGATCCCTTCTCCATTCAAATTCAATATTCTATTTCAAGCCGGTCATGTAAACGTAACTGAATACCAGAGAAAGGCTCCTCCCAATACGGAACACATGAGTGTAATCTCCTTCCCTTTTGTCGGCAGCGGAATAAACCGGAGTAAGAAATTAACGATAAAAACAGTTAAAAATAAACACACACAGAGAACGGCTAATTTAGCCGCCGGCTCATTCACCTCTGAATGGATGAAATGCTGTATGGCGTCCGATATAAAACCCAACGTGTGCACCTCCGATAATTTCTTCCATACGTATTCTCAACGAACTGCACCTATTTAAGGTGTCTGCAACTTATCTATCATTAAAGGCAAGGCCATACCGCAGTCCCCACATTCTAGTAATATATCTATTTTCACTTCACTAATAAATATGATTCTTCTAGGACTCATCAAGGTTGAACATTTACGGCAGACATGGTGGTCAGTCTGGTCTATAACTTCCAAGTATGATTCTACGTTCGTCACCACTTATACATTGCTCCTTTAATTCCTTTACTTCTATTTTCGACATAATTATCAATATATTGACTGTCCAGGCAAAATTTTTTAAATAAAAGATTCTGTAAACTCTCAAAAGGGATTCAAAAGATAAGCCCCTTTGCTGCTTCTATTGATGCGCATTTATATTGGATTTTTAATCTACTAACTGTTACTTTTTACGATTCTCATTGTTAATGATATTAATTACACCCAGCCCAAGAGCTAGCCACGGCAACCAAGGAACAATGCTATGAGAATAATTAAGGTTAACATTAGGAAAACTTTGAGCAATCCCTATTAGTGTAAACAAAAGAATTGAAACGGATATGTAAATGGATGACACCAATTTATTCAAAGTATCAATCCTTCGTGCATAAACAAGGGCTTCTAAAACGCTACAAGTAATATTTCTTCGAGAATTGCCCCCATTTCTTGATGAATCAATCTCAAAGTGACAGCCCAACCTTATTTATTATGTTCCTTTTCGTCTATTTCATATGTCTCTGCTTGATCTAAAGGGTCTATAAAATCATCATCATCGTAACTAAACTTATCAGAATGACGATCAGGATGACCTAACCTATAAGCATACTTATGTAGACGGATCTGTCTAATAGTAAGAGCAAAAAAACATCCCCCTAAAGCTATGAATAATCCAGTTTTATAGTTCAAGGAGATAGATATAAAAAACAATAAGAGAGATGGAATACCAATAATCGCTTGAAATAACTTCACAAGTTTTCACTCCTTTATGATAGAAATGTTAAAAGAGATCGCAGTGATATTTATAATGAACACTTACTCTCCATTCCCCAAAAACATTATATCTTTTGTACGAACTGAAATGATTTTAGTTTCAAATACTCTAGTATCTCGAAACTGAGCCTCCAACTAACCTCCCTGTAGCTTAACAAGCTTTTTATGAATAGGAAGCAACGTTATGCTTTTATAACATAAAAGAAACCGGCAGAACGTAACGATTCTGCCGGTCATTCCTTATCTATGATTCTGTGTATCGGTACTGACGTCCGATCTTAGCAACCGCTGCGCTTACGAGCAGATGCAGGTGAAAATAGGTAAACCCACACACCACTCCCGTTCCAAACATGCTGCTAATATCACTAAAGTATAAAGCATCCAGACTTCCACCAGAGGCCAGCTCAAACACATGCACACCAAACAGCAGAGCGATCAGAATCAATCCCCCTGCGAGAGAATAGACAGAAAGATTAACCCCATACGTTTTCTTCCATCTCAATTGCTTCTGCAAGGCTTTTAAACCGAGCCCACTGGCAATAAACCAAAAAGCAGCCACGTAAAAGACAAGGATCGTAGACATGTCTGTACCACTGACGTGATAACTGTAGGTTGAGACCAGGGAGGCAGCTACGACTCCTGTGATGATATTTTTGACCATTTTTCCCCTCTTCCTTCCTTACAATAAATAGCTAACCTCACTGACTGTTCATAGTGAAAGATGCCTCTACACCTCAGTCTCTATGGGTAACCTCAATTAAACTTATCTGACTTTGATTAAAAAAACGTACGTGCACGACACTTGTTCCCAGACCTCTGTCAACATAAAGAAGCTGGTTATAACCAATCCGGTACATGCCATGATCATACTCTGGCAATAATCCCTGCCCTGGTGCCACAAGCGATCCGACAAACGGAATTTTCACTTTCCCTCCGTGAGTGTGACCGCTCAGTATTAAGTCAGCCGGTTGATCTTTATATTCATTAACAAAATCGGGAGAGTGAGATAGCAGAATTGTGTACAACTGCTCATCGACCCCATCGAAGGCTTGGCCCACTTTCTCCCGATTGGAATTAACATCATCGATTCCTACAACGTTAATGCTAAGGCTATCGTTTATTTGAAGAGCCGTATGTTCATTTCTTAATACCGTGACACGTCTTTCTTTCAGCCCCTCCAAAAAAGGATGGGTTAAAGGATGATCCCACTCATGGTTGCCGGTAACGTAAAAAACGTGTTGATACACACTGACAATACGCTCTATTAAAGAAAAGACCTGAGTCCATTGTCTTGTATTCCGGTCGACCAGGTCTCCGGTGATCACTACCATATCAGCCTCTGCTTCTTCAATTGTCTGAAGGAGCTTCTTATTGCTTCTTCCAAACACTTTATTATGTAAGTCACTCAATTGCAACATTCTTAACCGACTGTTTTCCGGTATTTTTTTATGAGTAATATGTTTCTCTTTACGTTTAAATACATTCGTGTCATACATAACTTTTCCAATGGCTGCCATGCATATGAAAACTCCGCTTAGCACGCTTGCCACTTTTACCTTGCGTCCCATCTTGTCCACCACACTGATTCTAGTTATTTTTACAAAATCTCCATTATTATCCTAACATATGAAAGAGTTTTTCTTATAGATAAAAGCAAACCATAATCATTTCTTCTTTACATAGAGGGCTAGAAATCTCTCTACTTTAGAAAAGGATCCCTGAACGTTTAAAATCGCAGCACATTCTAATTGAAAAATGGATAAATGGGCTTTGAGTTCCTGATCAGGGGTGCATTTGCTATGTAAGAATAATGAATAAAAAGGAGTTTTCAATTATGGGCAGATCGTTTCAAAACGGGAGAAAAAGCACGTGAAAACGGCACGTACGAATTTGATGGCTTAGTAAATGAAGGAAATGAGAATGACGTAACTGAAGATGAAATCATATTGAACTGAGTAGCGGAGACACTTCCCCTCCAAATCGTTCTAATAAAGAGGCTGCTTATTGGAAGAAGTCCAGCTAACCATTTAGTGATCCTCTAGTTTTTAACTCGGGGATTATTTTATCAGCAAACAGGAAGAAGGATGCAATGCCTGACCTTCAAGTTATCTGCATTTCCCAATATATAAAATGAACACCCCATTACTTTTCCAGAAAAATATCCCATTTCACTAAAAAGGACCTACAACAGTAGAAAGACACAATAATGATGTGCCAATAAGCAGATAACCCATTAAAGAATTGCGAGTTTTCCTGAATTCTTCAAGCGCCATGACTAACGAAAAGCTTGCTAACAACATCATTAGGTAGGGAAGCAGATAAGCAGATTCATCTGTTAGTAATCCATAACTGGATAGAAACAAGATTATAATAGCCAGACTAACTCTAATAACCCTCAGCAAATAATCACCTCTTTATTTTATGGCAGCTTCGCACCTTGTCACTTTCAA
Organism: Halobacillus alkaliphilus; assembly: GCF_900113125.1. GTDB lineage: Bacteria > Bacillota > Bacilli > Bacillales > Halobacillaceae > Halobacillus > Halobacillus alkaliphilus. The sequence goes on from NZ_FOOG01000025.1 coordinate 21,302, forward strand.
TTAATCATACACCGAATTCTTAAGAAATATATATCTTAGTAATTCAATATATCCTGACCATAGCCAATAATTCCAATGATGGCTAAAACAAGTAGTAGAACGCCAATTAACCATACACTTATATGTAAGATTTTTTGAAGTGAAGTCTCTGTCTTGAACTTTTTCATTGTAATTAAGCTAATAGCTATCAGGATGATCCCGGTTAATAAAATGTATGCCATCCCCAACTCGATCTCCCCCGATCGTTAATCTATTTTATACACTTAAAACCTTTAAACCACAATAATAATATGATTACAATGATTTCAAAATCCTACGTTTTTGTACTCGATCCTCGAGGCGTACTCTTACAATGTTCTGTAAAGCCCAAAGTTCATGGAAACATTTCTGTTAGGAAACGGTACTTGAAATCACTTATACTCCTTACGATAAAACTCTATAAATAGTTTCTCAAAAATCCAGTTTTGCTTTTAAACTGCCCTACTCCTTTAACAAAAGTATGGATCCATTTATAGTTATAGTAAGAATTGTAAGAAGACATAATTAGCTTAAGTAAGTGCTTCTCATTAAATTCAAGAATGAAGGTGAATGGTTTGAAGAAGGTTGTTTTGGTTGTATTGTCTTTAGTATTTATTACAGCTTGCGCGCAAGGAAGCGGAGATGCTTTTATTACTTACGAAGGTAAGAGCAGTAACTGGAAAGGACAGCTTCAACTCTCAAGAGACGACTCCAGTATGAATGGTACCTATTCGTTTCGATTATTAAATGGAGAAATAACTGAAGTAGAAAACTTTACCTTAAACATTAATGAAGGAGGAACTATTTTAAATGAAGAAAAAATCCTTCTTGATCGATCAATTGAAACCTCTATTCAATGTTCTGGATGTATGACTTTTAACGAAGACACCATTATTCCCGTAGTGATTCGTTGGAATGGGAAAACAGAAACATTCAATTTAAAAGCACCCTAGAAAGTTGTAAAAAGCCCGTACTACTCGAAGATTCCTAACAAGTTAGTACCATAATGGGGTTCGATTTATTAATCCGTAACAGTTCCCTGGTGAAATGTCATGTGCCATTTTTCATCATTATAGGTCCAGACAGAACTTCTTAAAGAGTGTTGCTGTTTTCTTTCTATAAATACCTTAAAAGTTGTCAGTACAGATGTTGGGGAAAGGTACTTTATCTCGAAATTACTCATGATTATTCCAGGATCGTCTTCAGATGGTAAACGCTTCAAAATGTTTTCTTTATCATATATTTCACCTGTACTTGAGTATTCGACAAAGTCTTCTGCTAATAACTCATTTAATATTTTTTCGGATTTGCGAACTTCACCCTTAAGTAATATTGTTTCTAAACCATACAAATGTTCTTTTAGTTCTCTCTGCTTAACCATTCATATTTCTCCCCCTTAACTCCTTAGGTCTCTTCTTTCATCTAGAGAAGCTCACAATCTTTTTTGCATTCCCTGCACTTATGTAATGAGGGCAAGTTACTCGTTGAAGTAACCCTTTCAGTAAGAGAAAAAATTTCGCAATAAGCTACTTTCTTTCATTAAGAAACTTCTACTGTCATTTTTTCATATAATTCTCCCCCAACAAAAACACTTAGTTCCCAAGTGCCTTCTGAAGGAAATTCCATATTTGATGGAGTATGTCCATCTGCACCGTTATGGGGACCAGCCAAAGAACCATCAACTAACGTTTTTTTATCATCAGTTTCAAGATTGACTCCTGTAACTTTAAATTCTTCTCCTTCAAAACCTTGATCACCCCATAAATGCCACATGTATTTATCTTTCTTATTAGCGATTAAATTTTCACCTTCATCTAAAATAAATCCTACATTCTTTTCTACACCAAGCATGGTATAATTTTCTGTTTCAAAATAAGATGCTTCTTTTGCGGAATTTTCTTTTTCGTCAGAACAACCAGTCACTAAAAATAGTAAGGACAGCATTAGGAGTAAGTAAATCTTTCCAGCCATTTTTGAACCTCCTCTATTATTTTGAGATTGAGCCTTTCATGGACCAGCCGGCACTCTCTTTAACAATTTGTGCCGGCTGTTTTAGTAGACTAACTAAAAAATTGAGCAAGTTTGTCCATCATTGCTTCTGAATCTGTCGACGTTTCATGAAATGCAACGTGACCGTCGGGGCGAATAATTACCGTGTTGCCTTTTTCCATACCTAGTTTCTCTTTCACGTCTCGATGGACGTCGTAAATAATCGGAAGTTCACTCCCCTCAGTTCTCACAGTACCGCCCTTCGCAACGAGAAAAATTTTGAATAGATTCTGGTATTTTTCTTCTACCTTCTCATAAAAAGAGTAAGCATAGTCAATTAACTCCTGATTCTGAGCGTCAATATAAATAAAGCAGAGGTGTCCGTGTTTGTGAATAAGCGGATACAGTCTTTCATCATTCGTTCCATCAAAGAACAACATGTGATCCGGAATTCGTTTCCCTGCTTGAAGGGATCCTCTTGAAAGGGATGAATCTCTAAGCCTCTTATTTCTCGCCGTCTTGTTGTACTCGTTGTAAACATGAGATAAGCGATTAGCTACGATCCCTTCTATCCAGCTCTGTGTTAAGGCCGCTTTCCCTGTCCAGTTACGGATTTTACCTCCGATTCCATCTAGATTGATAACCTTCAGCATCGTGGAGGTTTCCTTTAGAATATTTTCTCCAATTGGAGAACGCTCCTCGTGGTAGCTGTTAAGAAAGGAATCCCTTGCGTATCCTTTTAACACCGCATCAAGTTTCCAGCCGAGGTTGGCTGCGTCCTGAAGTCCTAGATTCATTCCCTGGCCGCCTAAAGGATTATGGATATGAGCCGCATCCCCTACAAAGAATACCCGGCCTGTCCGATAATTGGGCACCTGTCTGTGAGCGGTCCCAAAATAAGTCAGCCATTTCGGATTCTCCACCTTATACGAAACAGGAAGAATCGTGTTCATGCTCTCCTGCAGTTCTTCCAGTGAGAGATCATCCTTATGGGGAAGGCCCTGCTTAGCCCGGTCCATTCCCACCACGCGGTAACTGCCGTCAGCATATGGAAAGAAAGCGATAGCCCCGCGGTCATTTAGGGTCATATCAATATAAATCTCATTAAGTCCGGGAACATCTACATCCCCAAGGAAAAAGGTAAACCCTTCATCTTTGCCGATAAAGTCGACACCCAGGTCTTTACGAATTTTACTATGAACCCCATCGCAGGCCATCAAGTACTTGGAAAAATATTTTTTAAGTTCACCCTCATGTCTCGCACTAACGTAAACGCCTTGATCGGACTGGGTTACTTCTACAACTTCATGTTCACGCTCAACCTTACCTCCTGAGGATTCTAAATGATCTTCCAATATAGATTCCGTCTCACTTTGAGGGATAATGAACAGATAAGGATATCTGCTTTTAATATGATAAAGTTCTACTAGAGATGGCTTCTCTCCCCCTAAGTGAAGTTTCGCTCCCGGCCCGGGATATCCCTTTTTCAAAAAAGGTTTATGGAGACCTAATAACTCGAACATTTCGAGGGTTCTTGCCTGAATACCAAGGGCTTTCGATAAGTCGGAAGGTTCTGCTCTCTTCTCTAAACAGATGAAGTCGACTTCTCTTTTCTGTAATTCATTGGCTGCCATAAGTCCTGAAGGGCCTGCTCCAATAATGAGTACATCGGTTTCGATAACGGAACTCATAAACAGCGCTCCTTTCCTTCATTTATATAATGAACTCTGATTGATGGTTTACATGTGAAAGTTATTCCGGCTTTACGTCGATTCAATTATGTGAAGCAATTTACACCACTCCTGTCAGTTCCCACACATCCGGCCTAATCAGCTAGTCCACATGTCATAGTACGATACCCGTAATCCATACCCTCATGCCAATCATGACACATCCAAACACATACCAGATTTATACATGTCCTCACGCTAAAGTTTTAAAAACCCCCTCTAAGCCATATAAGGTTAAGAGGGGGTCCGTGAAGCCTATGTAAAAGTTTATGAAACCTTATTCCACCCCATCTACTCGGAAGTTCTGTCGTCCAGGATGGTAATTTTCCTATTTCCGCTGATTAAACTTCTTAAGCGCGGATCTACCTTTCTCGCTCTCCAGATAATTTGAGAGAAGTTTGCCGGGGTGAATTTGTAGTGATCGATCAAGTATTGTTCGAATGCTTCATGATCGACTTGATTATTATGTTCTTTTGCATAATCAATTAAAATGCGAGTCAATTCTTTATAACTCATACTCTTATCCGAATCTTTTGAGAAGGCTTCAGAGTTCGTGGACAGAATATAATCATGCTTGGAAGCTTCTTTTGGTTGCTCTTCCTTATAATGATTTGTTGTTTTCTCTATTAAAAGATCGGCTGGAATATTCGCACCGTATTTCTTTAAATCTTCATCTGTTTCGGCAAGTGCTTTTAAAATAGCGGACGTATCCATATCCTCATTTCTCTCTTCCAGACGTTCCAGGCGTCGAATTAAATCCTGCTGTTCGTCCGTAAGCTTCTCGATCATTTCCCGCAGATGCTTTTTTTCCTCTAATATATTCTCTAAACGCATCGCTATCGCTTGTTTTAATGTAAACATGCGCTAGGGCCCTCCTTTAAACGTACCACTTATAGAATCATGATAGCATATGAAAAAGGAAGGATATTCTAAAACCTCTCGGATATTAAAAATTTGATAAAAAAGTTGCTGTTATTCTTCCGGTTCTCCTTTCTCTTCCCCATATCCACTTTGAATCATTCCTTCTTACGTATAAATAACCCCCTCCCTTGGAAATCATGGATAAGAAGTAGAAATTAACGTCAGGGGCGAACCAAAAGTGAGTTTTCACTGGAATCCATTTCAAAAAAAGAACCATGATAACAACACAGATAAAAAGCAGGTTGAATCCCCTCTACATAAGGATATTTCTGAAAACATCGCTAAACTGAAGCTGGAATTTGGAGACAGTACGGAAATCGTGATAAGGACGTTTCATATCGGCAGACATAAAGACCTACCGGCCGTTGCAATATATATGGAAGGGCTCGCCGATCAAAATTTCGTAAATAAATTTATTATGGAATCCTTAATGCTACATAGTTCCGACATTGAAGAGCACGCTTCATCCAAAGCCCTCTTTCAATCAATTAAGATGAATGCTTTAACGTTATCTAATGTGAAAATTCTTAAGGTATGGGACGAACTGGTTCTCTCCATTCTTTCAGGAAGTACCATCATCATGATAGACGGGTGGAATGAAGCCCTCGTCGGCGAAACTCAGGGCTGGGAAGAGCGTGCGATCACGGAGCCGACTTCCCAGACCGTCGTTAGAGGTCCTAAGGATGCGTTTACGGAGTCGATAAAAATCAACGTAACCCTGATTCGTAAACGAATTAAGAGCGCCAATCTGAGAATGGAAACGGTGCAAATAGGAGAAGTATCCAGGACACAAATTGCTTATATGTATATCCAGGGAATCGCCAAAGAAGATTTAGTTCAAGAAGTGAAAAGCCGGTTGGATAAGATCCATACCGATTCTATTCTCGAATCCGGAAATATTGAAGAGTTTATTCAGGATCAAATGCTGACGCCTTTCCCTCAGTTAATCAATACAGAACGCCCGGATGCTGCCGTTGGAAATTTACTCGAGGGGCGTGTAGTCATTCTGATCAACGGGACTCCGTTTGTTTTAATTGCACCTGCTACTTTTTTTCAATTTTTTCAGTCGCCGGAGGATTATTATCAGCGGGCCGATATTGCGACGTTCATGCGTCTATTAAGATTTCTAGTCTTTTTTATTTCGTTGCTCGCACCTTCGATCTATATTGCGCTGACTACCTTTCATCAGCAGATGCTGCCGTTTCCGTTACTAATCAATATTGCTGCTCAAAGAGAGGGCATTCCTTTTCCAGCTTTTATCGAAGCTCTCATTATGGAAGTCACCTTTGAAATCTTGCGGGAAGCCGGGATACGAATGCCACGAGCCGTGGGACAAGCGGTATCCATCGTAGGAGCCATTGTAATCGGAGAAGCAGCAGTTCAAGCAGGAATTATTTCCCCGGCAATGGTCATCGTGGTCGGGATTACAGCCATTTCGAGTTTTGCCATTCCGTCATTTAATATTGCCATATCCGCGCGAATTTTGCGGTTTATCTTTATGGCTTCCGCTGCGATGGCCGGCTTTTATGGTATGACGTTAACGGCCATTGTAGTAGTTGCGCATATGAACAGTCTGCGTTCCTTCGGCGTGCCTTATCTTAAGCCACTATCTCCATTCAGCCTTTCCGAACAAAAAGATATATTTTTAAGGCTGCCGCAATGGTTTAGTCAAAAAAAATTGTCGACAATTGGGAACGCAAATGAAATAAAAAAACCGACCAATCAAGCGAGCCAAGATGGTGATTAAGATGATAAAGAAATATGCAGCCGTATGTTTACTTGTAGTGGGAGTATCCGTTTTGCTTACAGGGTGCTGGAATAGTAAGGAAATCAACGAATTGGCCATTGTGACTACTATGGGAATAGATCAAGCAGAAGAGGACGGAAGGTTTGAAGTTACCATTGAACTCGCAAACCCGCCAGAAGTAGCTGGGGGCAGCCAAAGTTCTGGCAGAGCCTCAACTGCAACCGTTTATTCCGCTACGGGTGACACATTAATATCAGCTATAAGAAGGATTGTTCAGCAAACGCCTCGTGAACCCTTCTTCCCTTATACTCAATCCATCGTATTCGGAGAAGAATTAGCAAGAAGCGGTATCCAGGATACCTTTGATCTACTGGAAAGAAATCAGGAATTCAGGACAACCCCCAGGGTCTTAATCGCACGAGGTCATACCGCCAAGGAAGTGATTAAAATTCTGTCACCTCTTGAGAAAATTCCTGCTAAGAAATTGGTGAAAACGAGTGAAATATCCGGAAAATCATTAGGAGAAACCATTACGGTGAAAGTGTTTGAGTTCGTTGATCAGATTACAAGCGAGAGTGCAGAGCCTTTAGTAGGCGGAGTGAGTATTATCGGAGATAAGGAACAGGGAACAGGGGTTTCCAATATTGAAGATACCGAACCGAATGCTCTCATCAAATCAGAAGGGTTAGCCATTTTTAAAGATGGTCACCTCAAACGCTGGGTGGAAAAAGAAGACGCCCGGGGGATGCTCTGGGTAGTCAACAAGATCGAGAGCACCATCATTAATTTAGATTGTAACCAGGAAGCGAGTGCCCTTTCAATAAAAATAACGAATACCCATTCCTCTATTAATGCCGTCATAAAGAACGGACAGCCCACCATTACCATTGACGTCAAAGAAGAAGGAGAAGTGGAAGAGGTTCTCTGCAATATAGATGTAACGGATCAAACCACCATTCAGAATTTCGAAAAGCAACTGGAAGACAAAACGAAGCAGGAGATCGAACGGGCGATTAAAATCGCAAAAGAAGAAAAAAGTGATGTATTTGGTTTTGGTGAGGCCATCAACCGGAAAGACCCCGGGTTATGGAAACAAATCAAGAAGAATTACGATGAGGAATTTACTGCCCTGGAAGTCAACATCAAGGTCGACGCTTATATCACGAGATCCGGCATGAGAACCGGATCATACAATCAAGAGTAGACATAGGAAAAACCTTTGAGGGAAAGAGGTGGGAATGATAATGGTAAAGGAAAAAATAAGTTTACTTCAGTTTTTTGTGCTGCTTAACCTGTTTGTGTATGGAACCAATTTAGTAGTCGGAAGTGGACTGGATGCTAAGAAGGATGCATGGATCGCCATTTTAATTGGTGTAGCAGGAGGAATCCTGTTATTTCTTATGTACTACTATCTTTATACCCTTTACCCCGATCTTTCTCTAGTAGGATACTCCCAAAAATTATTAGGAAAATATGCAGGCGGCTTTATTGGTCTCTTGTATATCATATTCTTTATTTATGAAGCAGCCAGGGACTTACGTGACGTTGGAGGTGTCATTGGAGCTACGGTTTTGAACGAAACTCCTATGATTTTTATTAGCGGGGTTATGATATTAGCCATTGCTTATATTATTTATCTCGGTATTGAAGTACTGGCCAGGACCGCTGAAATCTTTTGGGGCTTCGTCGTCATCCTGGGAGCTCTTGGAAGTCTATTTTTCTATTTTTCCGGGTTGATCGATGTTAAGCAGCTGCTTCCTCTGCTCGAATCCGGCTGGAAACCTGTGCTAAAGGCGGTTTACACAAACACGATCATGTTTCCCTTCGGTGAAATGGTCGCTTTTACTTTTATCCTTCCTTACATTGAAAAAAAGAAGCAGGTGCTTAAAGTGGGAATGGCGGCGGTTATCGTAAGTGGTCTATTGATCACTTATTCTACAGCCATCAATCTCTCGGTTCTTGGAGTAGATATTATGACACGCTCTCAATTCCCTTTATTAAGTGCTGTACAGGGGATAGAAATTATGAACTTTATTGAACATCTGGACGTAATGGCTGTGCTTGTACTTATTATTGGCGTCTTTTTCAAAATTTCCGTGTTCTATTACGCTGCTATTGTGGCAATGGCTGACCTATTTAAAGTTACACATAAGAAAAGACTCATTTTCCCAACCGCTATCATCATTTTAAATACGTCTCTCATAATTGCAGGAAACTTCACCGAACATTTAAATGAAGGTAAATTTGTTCTCAGAACCATTTTCCCTATTTTTGCCGTCGGTTTTCCAGTTCTTTATTGCTTGATCGCCTTCTTTAAAAGTAAAGTAACCAGGTAAATACAGGGAAAAACAATCGATAAGATTACGATGTAATGCGAGCTGTACCCATGGGCCAAGGGGTTTTTCACAGGGATCCCCTGTAAATAATCTATGGCAAGCGAACCAGCGGTCATTAAGATGAAAATAAATATGAATATGAGCCATAATTTCATTATTCGTTCCTCCTCAAGGAAGTTGAGTACTTGTTATTTATATTTCCAATAAAAGATAACGGCATACGCTTCTTTACGAAAGACCATTGTCTTATTAACCCAAAAGGCCTAAAGAATAATACTTCAGCTAACCGCATTCATGACCAAGCCCCGCTCCTCTCTTCTTTTTTTATAGTCTTGAAAGTGTATCCACCATCTGGCAGAAGAATTCTTCCATGTCTTTCTCACAGACAGGAGCATCCACGAATAGGCTAATGAGGATATTAAAGAAAATTAAGGAGGAAAGCGGATGCATTCTCATTATTATCACGGGCCTTACGGCTACCCGTATCTACCTGCCCCTTATCACGAGCAATTCTATTCACGCCACCCTTATCCTAACTACTATCCGAACTATCAGAGCTATTACGACTTTAGACAGCCTGTTCGCGGTCAGGCCACTTGGACGGAAGGCGGCGCCGTTACTCAATGTGGCATTGCCTGGTCCAACAACCAATATATGACCGCGGCCGTAGGCAGTAATTCCCCGTACCAATGCGGTCAGGCCATCAAAGTTCGTAATGTTACAAACGGAAGAGTCGTCATTGTAACTGTAGTCGATAAAGTGCCGAATTACCCAGCAATTAAAATAAACCTCCATAGAAAAGCATTTGAAGCTCTGGGTGCCAATCTTGATATGGGAATCATTAATGTAGACATTATCCCCTCCCCTGAACTAGAGGAAGAAAAATGGGGAAAATACCTGCTTGAGATCATTCAGGCAGCCTATCCAAACTATAACGTAACGGACTACAGCACAGTCAGTAAAAATCAGGTCAACGGCGGACGAATTAGAGAAGTCTATAAATTCGTTATGGAATCTCCTCAGGAAACGATCAATATCCAGGGGGCAGTTGTCTATAATCCGAATACAGACAGAATCAACTCGATAAATTTTAAAGAAGTGTAAAAGGATAAACCAAAGCAGCCCAAAGAAGCAGAAAATCTCCTGCTTCTCCGGGCGGCTTGCTTTATTTTGTAATAAATTCCCACCTCAGGTCATCCAGATTTTGGATGGTTATTTTAACTTAATATTTTATATTATGATTACTTTATCGACACAATATTTCAAATTGGTTCCTATGTCGCAGGAATTTGGTTATGGAAATATGGACCAAATGAGGCAGACAGGGCCAAAAGTGGTATAGACGACTATATAATATTTACGATACGCTTTTATTACATATTGAAAACGCTTACAATAAATCCCCCCTCTCTACATCTTTTTACAGCACCCTATGCTCCCGTACATAATATCTCACGTTTTGCAAAAGCTGGATCATTTACTTGGAGGTCCACCTTTTTCAAATAGATAAATTTAAGGAGGAATGATGAATGAGAAAAATGGGAAAATGGATGTTCATCGTGACACTTACCATCTGTATGCTGCTTCCGTCTATGGTTACAAATTCAAAGGCGACCGCATCAAGTGATGGGAATACGTCCGATTTAATCATCCTTCAGAATGTTCCACAGGCGGATGCAGCCATTAAAGGAGACAGCTTTGAACTCAGTGCATTAAATGTCTACGAAGACGGCTATTTCAAAAAGGTGGACGAAGGGCTGGAATGGTCTTCTAAGAACCGTAAAGTAGCAACCGTCGACAAGGAAGGAACGGTTACTTTCTCCGGAAAGCCCGGCCGATCGTGGATCACTGTTACGAACGGTGATTACAAGGACCGTATTGCGGTGCACGTAGAACCGGACCATCCCAAAAAAGAGGATGCTGTAAATAAGAAAGTGATCAAAGAGAAAGGCGATCGTTATGATTTAGTAGCTCATGCCCTGGAAAATATGACGATGGAAGAAAAAGTCGGGCAGATGCTGATGCCGGACTTCAGAAAATGGGACGGCGAAAATGTCACGAAGATGCTGCCTGAGATTGAAGAGCAAGTGAAAAAGTATCACCTTGGCGGCGTCATTTTATTTCGTGAAAATGTCGTTACAACCGAACAAACCGCAGAACTTGTTTCCGATTACCAAGCGGCCGCTGAAAAGTACGGCTTACTTATGACAATCGATCAGGAAGGCGGCATCGTAACGAGATTGCAATCAGGGACGGATTTCCCTGGGAACATGGCCTTAGGCGCCACCCGTTCTGAGGAAATCACACAGAACGTCGGCCAGGCAATTGGGGAAGAACTCTCTTCTCTCGGTATCAATATGAACCTTGCACCTGTTATGGACGTGAATAATAATCCGGATAATCCGGTCATTGGCGTTCGGTCCTTCGGCGGAAACCCTGAGCTTGTTGCTCAAATGGGCGTAGCTTATACGAAAGGGCTGCAAGAAACCGGTGTGGCTGCAACGGCTAAACACTTCCCTGGCCACGGAGATACAGCTGTAGATTCCCATCTGGGGCTTCCGGAAGTTCCTCATGATAAAGAACGCTTGAAAGAAGTCGAACTTTATCCTTTCCAAAAAGCCATGGATGCAGGAATTGACGCTGTTATGACAGCCCATGTCACCTTCCCGAAAATTGATGATACGAAAGTAATTTCGAAAAAAGACGGCACCGAAATTGCTTTACCGGCCACTTTATCGGAAAAAGTCCTGACCGGTCTAATGAGAGAGGAAATGGGCTATGAAGGTGTGGTCATTACAGACGCGCTGAACATGAACGCCATCCAGGATCATTTTGGGCCTGTCGATGCGGTCATCCGTTCCATTAATGCAGGCACAGATATCGTACTTATGCCTGTCGGTTTGGAAAAAGTAGCAAACGGTATTTATGATGCCATCGATTCCGGAGACATTCCAATGGACACCATCAATGACTCCGTGAAAAGAATTTTAACGTTAAAACTGAATCGCGGAATCATCAAATCAGAAAATCCAACGACTTTAGATGAGAAAATCGCTAAAGCCGAACAAGTGGTTGGATCAGAAGCTCATAAACAAGTTGAAGAAAAAGCAGCTGAACAGTCCATCACGCTAGTTAAAAACGACAACGTCCTCCCTCTTGAATTGGACAAAGATGAAGAAGTAGTGGTTGTTGGAAATTCATTCAGTGAGGAATTAGCGGAGCAGGTGAAGAAACACCACGAGAACACCACTCTTATTAAGAGCAGTTCGGGTGCGTTTACAGACGAGCAAAAAGAGCTGGTGGAAAATGCAGATCAAGTCATTGTTGGAACCTACACGTACAATGTATCCACACGTGCAGCTGAACATCCGCAAATGCAGCTCATGCACGAAGTAATGAACACGAGAGATGGCGACGTAATCGGTGTCGGCATCCGTAATCCATATGACATTATGGCGTATCCGGAAGTGGATGCCTTTATAGCTCAATATGGCTTTAGAGCTGCCAGCTTTGAAGCTACAGCGGAAACCATTTTCGGGGAAAACGATCCATCAGGTGAATTGCCAGTTGCCATTCCAGATCAGGATGGCGGGACCTTATTTCCGTATGGTACAGGCTTAAGTTATGGCGATCGTAATGATGAAAACGAGAATGATGATGAGGAAGAACAAGATAAATCTTTTCAGCTTGGCGTGGAAGAACTTTTAGATGAAGAAAAAGCGCTGATTGAAGGTAAAAAAGTAGGTTTAATTACCAATCCGACCGGCGTCGATCAAGAGTTAAACAGCATTGTCGATATTCTCTATAACGATGAAGATGTCGATTTAACAGCTCTTTATGGTCCGGAACACGGGGTACGTGGTAGTGCGCAGGCTGGTGAGTATGTAGATTTCTACACAGATGAGCAGACGGGCTTACCTGTTTACAGCCTCTACGGCAAAACCCGTAAACCGACTCCGGAAATGCTTGAGGACATTGATGTGTTAATGTTTGATATTCAGGATGTAGGTACACGCTTCTATACGTATATTTACACCATGGCGTATGCCATGGAAGCGGCCCAGGAGAACGATATTCCATTTATCGTCCTGGACCGTCCTAATCCGATTGGCGGCGATAAAGTCGAGGGGCCGGTACTGGATACAGATTACAAGTCGTTTGTCGGAAACTACCCGATTCCTTTGCGTCACGGAATGACTGTCGGCGAGCTTGCGAAACTATTTAACAGTGAATATGATATTGATGCTGATTTGACGGTCGTGGAAATGGACGGGTATGACCGCAGTATGGACTATAATGACACCGATATGTCCTTTGTCGCTCCATCCCCTAACATGCCAACCGTCGATACAGCCTATGTTTATCCAGGAGCTGCTTTAATTGAAGGAACCAATGTTTCAGAAGGACGCGGCACTACACGGCCATTTGAATTAATTGGCGCTCCTTTCATTAATAGTACCGAACTGGCAGCGGCAATGAATAAACTGGACTTGCCTGGCGTGAGGTTCCGAGCAGCTTCATTCACTCCCGCATTCTCTAAGCATGCCGGGGAATTAACCCACGGGGTCCAGCTGCATGTGATGGACCGCGACAAGTTCAATCCTGTCGCAACAGGTGTTAACCTCGTGAAAACCATCCATGATATGTATCCGGATGACTTCCAGTTCCGCGAAGAAAACAGCTCCGGTATCTCATTCTTCGACTACCTGATCGGCAACGGCTGGGTTCGTGAAGGAATTGAAGAAGGCCGTTCTGTTTCAAGTATGCAGAATGAATGGGAGAAAGATTTGAAAGGCTTCAAAAAGATCAGAGAACAACACCTCCTCTATAAATAAGGAATATGGAATATGAAATAAAGGAATAAACTTCCACCTCAGGTCATCCAGAATCTGGATGACCTGAGGTGGAAGTATTTTGTAATATTCGATATACTACTAGTTAGATTGTTTACTTCTATGCAGCAATTTCTTCCGAGGCACCTCGAAGAACTCTACATCCCCCCTTTTATTCATGAATTTTACTTCTATCTCCATCTGTATAAATCAGATGAAGTACTCCACACTGCTTATTTTTCTTCTTTTAAGAGTTACTTGTTTAACCGTTCCATACACAGGAAAAAGTCTATTGAATTTCTTTAAAAATTTGAGGGGGATAATTTCTGACTAATAATACTTATGAAAAACTTAGCAATTCTGAGTTAGTCGGATTATATTTTTCTATACTTCATAATATTTTCGACGGACATTTATCTAATGCCATGTTCCATGAAATAAATTTATTAGAGTCGATTGCCAAACAAAGAGGTTTCTTTCTCTCCTACTGCCGGAAGGTAAATAAGCCAAGTAAATTAATGGTTCTAATCGAGTAACCATCTAGTAAAGCTGGAAATGAAAATCCCATGTTCGACCATGGCTTGGATCCACAATAACCCGATCATCTTACTTAAGGGCTTTGAAAATATCCATTGGTTTCATAGATTCCTTAGGTTAAATTACCAAAAGCCAGTATAAATAGATAAAGCATCTGAAGCTCATCGAAGTATTTTCACTAAAATATAGAAGAAATTTAATCCAAAAACCAGACATCATCATATTCTATGACAAAAAGAGAACCGAGGAATGAGCTGAACCACACGTGATAGGTGTGCCTATTCGTTACATTCGAATATCGATCCTTCTTTGCCTCTTCGGGATAATGCCCATAAGAAAAACACCTCCAAGTGTAGTATTACAACTCTGAAGGTGTTTTAATTACGTCTATTATACTAGGTCACTTTAACAATAAGCACGGGCTTTTTTATTCTTAGGCATACTTACTGAGGTTACCCGTAGTTTCTTTGGAAAGTCGCGTTCAAGTTTTTTAACTAAATAGACAGTGAAGATCATTTTGATAACGATAAAAAGGCAGCCATGTGTTCTGTTAAGGGGATTTCAGTCAACAATTCTATAAAGAGAAACTGGCCGCTTGGATTGACTTCCAGAAATACATACTCTCCTTCAGGAGTAAGACGAAGATCAAATGCGCCATAGAGGATCCCGAGTTTTTCCATCACTTTACGAATAGACTGACTCGTTTCTTTATCAAGCAAGTGAGGCCGAAAAGGGACAGAATGGTCAAATCGCCAGTCCAACTGTGATGAACCCGATTGGGAATCGATTTCAGCGGCATACAGGTCATGACCAATGGCTGTCACTCTAATATCCATTGAAGCTTCAATTCGTTCCTGAAAAATAGCCGGGCACTGAGTAAGAGAATCAAGGCGGTTAAGATCGGAAGGTAATAATTCTTTAGTGGCTGTGATTGGACGGGGCGCACCGCCAATCCTTTTATAAACAAGAGGGTTTCCTCTATCAGCTAATGACCGTACGGCTGAAGGATCGTTGGTCATTAGTGTGTTCGGAATGCGTAAGCCAGCTTCTTTAGCTGCAGTGAGTTGGAATCCTTTACGATTAGCAATTCGGTTAGCATATGGTCGATTTACCCATTTCACTCCGGGTACGAAAGCTTCAAAGCTCTCGAGAAAATGTTCCCATTCACCGTGTACAAAATTCCTTGTGTCTTCATCAAGTTCACTGTTTTCCTGCGGGGATTTTGGACGTCGCCACCATATCGTTTTCACTTCAGATAATTCAATGGGATGTCCGGGGGAAGAAATAATTTTGGCATCCGGCTGCTGTTCTATGGACATGGACATGTGGCAGGATTCCGTGAGGTCTGTAAAATCAATCCACTCCACTTTTTCTCCGCGTTTTTTTAAAGCTTCGGATACGGCTGCTGCGTGGAAATCTCTTTTATCGGCCACGATTAAAATGGTTTGATTCATTCCATTAATCCTTTAATCCGTATCACAAAAGCCGTCGTTTAGTACAAGCGTTTTCGAAACCGTCTGCATAACTTCACCTACCGGATTAAGACGGGGATCATCTGCTAAATCCTCTGGAACCCAGCCAATCCTTCTCGAAAACATCCGCTCCAGTTCAGCCACCTGACTTTCGCCGACATACGTTTGTTCACTTACAGGCAGAGGGGCTCCTCCCAGACTAAAAATCTTGTCCATATTTTGCTTAACCTCGGAACCTCCCAGTCCACCCGGCACTTTTTTGATGGTCCAGGGACGCAGTTCATAAATCGTTGCGTTTTCTCTAATCCCTACGTGGACCGGTTTTCCAAACTTCGTAAAATTCTTCGGCGGGTTATTCCAGTTCTCCAAAAACGTTACGTCTTCTCTCGGAATGATCCAAGTGCCCTGCCTGTCCGCTACGTAAATGGACTCTTCATTTTCATCTGTTAAAAAACCTGCAAAATCTACGGCATCTTTTCGTCTTAGTGAAGCGGCGGTCCAGTTTTGTACATCTTTTAAATTACCCATTACCGTTGCTCCCTCCCTGTTTATTAAATCTACTAGTGTTTCAGCTTCAATTGAAATTCTTCACCTCCTTTTATTAAATTCTAGCACATTTTGCCATATAATGTTTAAATATTCTGAATATTTAAGTGTTCATTTTAACGTGAATTGATCCTCACCGGGACAACCAGCAAAAGTTCCTGCAAAGAACTCAAGGCCTCAGGCAGAAGCTAAGCCTTGAGACCTTGAGCACTTTAACAGCTAGCATTCATAATACCCTGTCAAAATTTCGCCCATTTTACTTGTCGCGCTTTTTTATATCGGTCCTGCACAGCATCCCAGTTCACCACGTTCCACCAATTGTCCACGTATTTCCCTCTATCATTTTCATATTGCAGATAGTACGCATGCTCCCACACGTCGATCGGAAGCAAGGGAATCACATCCCACTGACTTAAGTTCTGATGTTTTTCTGCCTGCAATATCTCAAGTCGGTGGGAACGCGGAGACCACACCAGAATGGTCCAACCTGAACCCTCAACTTTTTTGGCAGCGGCAGAATAATGTTCTTTGAACTTCTGAAAACTGCCGAAGCTGTTTTCGATTTCCTTCAAAAGTTCACCTCCCGGTTTCCCGCCTCCTCGAGGACTCATGATCTCCCAGAAAATCGTATGCAAATAGTGCCCCGCTCCGTTAAATGCCGCTTCACGTTCCCAATGTTTGATTAAGTCGTAATCCTTATTTCTTCTAGCTTTCTGCATCTCCCTTTCCGCTTTGTTTAAACCATCCACATAGCTTTGATGATGTTTATCATGGTGGAGCTGCATAATCCGCCGATCGATATACGGTTCAAGAGCAGCATAATCATAAGGAAGAGGCGGTAATTGATGACCGCCGATCGGGACAGAATCGCCCTGTCTTTCATCTTCGCCGAAGCGCTGCTGGATCTTTTCTGCAAGTTTATTCAATTCGTGCGCATTTTCCAAATTAAAGGATGAAGCATCCCTGTTCCATTCCTTGATTTGGGATAGTAATTCATTCATTTCTTCCTGAAAGGATGGATCCTCAGAAAACGGCCGGGACGCATCCGCTTTGGCTATATGATTCGCCCACGTTTCCATTTCACGTAGATAGTTAACAAGTGACTGATCGTTCATATGCTTCTCCCCCTTTTCCACTGTATAACTATATGCAGTTCTGATTGCTCTTTTGTATGATTTTGAAAAACCTTAAAAAAGGAAGAAGAGGGATGGATACTGTGAAAAGTTCAGGAGATGGATTGGTTTGTAACATTGGATGAAGATCAAGTGCCGAATCTTTAATTTCTTCTATAGCAAAAAAATCATACTACATTGTCACACTGTTCATGACGCTGACATACGATCTAAACGCTTCGATTATGAACATAAATAATCCGCCCCCAAATCTGAGGGCGGAATCTCTTTTTATTTACATTAGAAATGGAATGATTAAACTCGCTAAAAGCAGGATAATGGCGCCTCCCAAACGGGAAGAAATCTGTGCGAATGGCATAAGTTCCATTCTTCTTGAGGAAGATAGGACGGCAACATCTCCTGTCCCTCCCATATTAGCCATACAAAGTCCTGCCGTAATGGCTGATTCGATTGGATAGAATCCAACAAGCTTGCCTAGCACCCCTGCTCCAATCACGGCACCTAAAACAACACCAAGAACTGTGACAATGTAAGGGAGCGTTAAGGCTTCAAGAACGGTTCCTAAATCTGTATAGGCAATCCCAATCCCAAAAAGCAGGGCAAGCGTCCAGTTTTTAGCTACAAACTTATACCACTGGTTTGCTCCTTCTAATATATTTTGTGGTATAACGCCCGCAATTTTAGCTATCGCTACAATGATAATCATGATCGCGTAGGCGTGAATTGGAATAAACCCACCTAATAAGGATCCTATGGTAAAAAATAAGACAGCAGCCATTAAGCCAATTCCCATCTTCTGAATGTCAAAGGATGGCTTCTCTTCCTTATACTCGAAACCTCTCAGTAACTGTCCATTTCCCGTGAGAGAAGGAACTTTTTTACCGAGAAGGTTAAGCATACTTGCTAAAATGATGGCGAAAACGTTACCTAATGCTAAAGCAGGAACCAGCATGGAAATATAATAGCTGGGATCGTTACCCATAAGTTCACTATAAATCTGACTCATAGGAACTGCACCGGCTCCCATGCCTCCTCCCATGATTGGCATTGTAATCACGAGTACAGCGTCTCGTAACGAGAATCCAACCAGAGATCCTAATAAGCCGGCAATCGCCATAGCACCGATCACGGCTCCAAAAATCGGCAAAAAGTATCGGAGACCGACTTTGATTAGAATCTTCTTATTCATTCCTAAGATGCTTCCGGTAATCAGTGCGGCGATATAAAAGTTTAAGAATCCGCCATCTTTCATAAAGTCATTAATCATAGTAGCGGTCGTTTCCGGAATGAAACCCGCATATACCATATAGGCTGCGCCGAAAATAGCGAGGATCGCGCCGCCTCCTAAATAAGTTTTCAGGATAGGGGTATGATCTCCAATCCACCCAAACAGTTCTCCCAGTACCATCATTACAAGAAGGCTGCCGATCATTCCGCCTGGCAGATTTCCAGTGTACATACTTACTAGAGTAAGAGCAGTAATGATTAAGAACCACATAAGAGGAAGACCATATATTGTAATCGCTTTCTTTTCTTTGTTTATGGAAGTGACATTTTGACTGAGGGGTTGCGACTGAACTCTTTCCGCTGAACTGGACATGTGATCTCTCCTTTTTTATTAATTTTGTTAAATATGTTAGTTAATTTCGTAAGCTAGTCCATATTTAAAAAAACTCTTAAGTGTCTTCTGTAGCCGTAATGAGTTGGAAGGGGTGGTAAACGGATTCACTTTCCCCAACCATCTTTTCCAAAAAGTTTATAGTCTGATGGTGCGAAGTCTTAAACTAAGCACTCTTCTTTTTCACTGACCATTTGTTCCACTGCCTCCGCAACCGTCAAAGCAACGGTTTTATTCAGAGCGCTTGGAATCACATATTCCGGTCGCAGCTCTTCGTCCGTTACCACTCTTGAGATTCCTTCAGCTGCCGCTACCTTCATATCCATCGTAATGTCCCGCACTTTTTTATCGATGGCTCCTTTAAAAATTCCAGGAAAAGCAAGGAGATTATTGATTTGATTAGGATAATCCGAGCGGCCGGTCCCAACCACTGCGGCCCCTGCTTCAAGTGCCTCACTCGGATCAATTTCCGGGATCGGGTTAGCCATAGCAAAAATAATCGGATCACGGTTCATCTTCTGAACCTGTTCTTTACTAAGTACATCGGGTGCAGACACACCGATAAATATATCGGCGCCAACAATGACTTCATTTAAACCTCCGTGCACACCTTTAAGATTTGTTCTTTCTGCCATGGAAGCTTGTCTTGAGTTCATCCAGGACGCTCCTTTTTCCACCACGCCCTCCAGACTAACCAGCGTTACATCCGTAAATCCTGCATATAAAAGTAAATCAGCAATCGCAATTCCAGCTGCTCCGGCTCCGTTAACGACTACTTTTGTATGTTGAATAGATTTGTTGACGATTTTTAGCGAGTTTAACAGAGCAGCTAATACAACGATGGCTGTTCCGTGCTGATCATCGTGGAAGACAGGAATATCCAGCTCCTGCTTTAACCGCTCTTCAATTTCAAAGCACCTCGGGGCCGAAATATCCTCAAGGTTTACACCTGAAAACGTCGAAGCTAGTGCTTTGATAATGGAAATAATCTCCTCTGTATTTTGTGTATCCAGACACAAAGGGAAAGCGTCGACTCCCGCAAACTTTTTAAACAGCATGCTCTTCCCTTCCATAACGGGAAGGGCTGCTTTCGGACCTATATCTCCAAGTCCTAATACGGCGGTTCCATCAGTCACAATAGCGACCATGTTTCCTTTAGAAGTCAGCTCATCCGCTTGCTCCGGTTCATCGGCAATGGCTCTACAAATATCTGCCACTCCTGGTGTATAAACCAGGCTTAAATCCTCTTCTGTATCCACAGGCATTTTACTGGCTATCTCAATCTTTCCTCTAAACGCTCGATGTAAATTCAGGGTTTCTTTGCTAAGATCCTCTCTCATCATCTTCTAACCTCCAGTCGTTAAAGAAATCGTTTTCATTGATTGATTTCATGGTAAATGCAATCGCTTTACCTGCCCATCATATGAAAGTAAAAATCTTATTGTAATTAAAAAAAGCAGCCCGGGGAGGCTGCTTTTTTTAATGGTAAAATTCTAAGTCTAATTGACGTGTATTCTTGATTTGGTATTGATATACCGGACGCCCCACCCCATAAATAAGAGTTTCCTCCAGAAAGTCGATTTCCTTAAGAAACTTTAAATACTTCCGGACCGATACTCTGGAAATTGCGGTTTCCTGAGCGATTTCATCCGTTGAAAAGGAGATTTCTCCTTTTGTTCGGATCACACTTATGATGTGCTCAAGCGTTGTTTGCGTGAGCCCTTTCGGCACCTGGATGCGGTGGTTGTCCTGCCGTTCCTCCTGCTTACTCAGGATTTGATCAAGCTCCTCCTGACTTACCTTCTGTTTGGCCTGAAGTACAGACTGACTCTCTTTATATTTTTCGAGCGCTTCCTGAAGACGTCCGAATTCGAAAGGTTTAATTAAGTAATCAACCGCTCCAAGACGGAGCGACTGCTGAATTTGTTCTCTTTCAGAAGCAGCCGTAATCAAGATAACATCCACCTGCTTATCCTTTCCCCGGAGCTCCTTCAAAAGCTGGAGTCCATTCCTCCCCGGCATATAAACATCAAGAAGAATTAAATCAACTTGAGCTTCTTCGAGACAATTAAAGGCTTCCTCCACGTCAGAAGCCGAAGCTACAAGGTGAAACCCTTCTACTTGCTCGACATACTTCTTATTTAAATCTGCAACCATTGGATCATCTTCAACAATCAGCACTTGAATCATGCTTGATCCACCTCCGCTTCATAAGGAATAATGACAAGGAAAGTTGTCCCTTTCCCTGCCTCTGAGTTCAGCTCAATCGAGCCTTCAAGGGATTCTACGCTTGCTTGAACGAGATGAAGCCCATAGCCTCTGTCTTCTCCCTTCGTCGACACCCCTTTTTGAAAGATATCTGTCTGCTGTTCTTCTTCTATCCCGCGTCCCGTGTCACTCACTTCAATCTCCAGAAGTTCGTCTACATATGAAAGCACAAGGTTAATCTGCCGATCCTCACTTCCGTCCAGACTTTCAATCGCATTATCGATCAGGTTTCCAATAACGGTGACCAATTCATGCGTCACTGACTCATCCAGAGAGGCAGGAATGGCGGTCTCACAATTTACGGATAAACGGATGTTCTGTTCACGCGCATAGCTTAATTTGCCGATCATAAATCCAGCGAGCACCGGATCCTTAATTTTATTCGTAATGATATCTGCTTCATGGACCTGGTGATCCACCAGTCTTTTCATATACGATTTCACCTCTTGAAACGACTCCAACTCCACCATACCCAGCATGACATGAAGTTTATTTTTAAATTCATGCGACTGTGCGCGAAGAGACTCGGCATATAACCGGACACCTGTCAGCTGCTCGGCAAGTTGGTTGACCTCCGTTTTATCCCGAAATGTGGAGATCGCTCCCACCACTTCATCATTGACGATCAGCGGGACCCGGTTCACGATAATGGACGATCCATTAATTATCTGCTCTTCATCAAGCTCTGCTTCCCCTGTCCGGAGAACCCTCTCGAGCATCGAATGAGGGATATACTCTGATATCGGCAGCCCGATCGGATCTTCCTCTTGAATGCCGGCTTTTTGAAAAATACTCCTTGCCGACTTATTGACGAGCGTAATTCTTGTGTCCGCATCCACAGCAATAATCCCTTCGCGAACGGAATGAAGCATCCGGTTCCGCTCCTCGTGGATGCGGGCAATTGCCACTGGTTCAAGACCGAACAAGCTTTTTTTAATGTACCGGGCTAGTAAGAATGCGCCGAGAACACCAACAAGTGCACCGATCAAAGAACCTATTAAAATATTTCGATGGCTGCTTTGCAAGGCAGCTTCTACCGCATTCAGAGAGATTCCAACCGAAACGGCACCTACCTGTTCCCCGTTGTCCGCTACAATTGGAGTAAAGGCACGAACCGATTGCCCTAACGTTCCTTCAGATATGGATATGTACTCTTCTCCATTCAGGACCCTTTTCTCATCCCCTCCAACAAACGACTTTCCAAGTAAGTCAGGATTCGGATGGGATTGTCGAATTCCTTCCATATTCATAACCACTACAAACAGGACATCAGAAGCTTCTTGAATACTCATCGCGTAATCCTGAATGACCTGGTTATTAGATGCATCTTGTAGTTCATCCTGTACGACCTGCGATTCAGCTACTGTCCGTGAAACGATCAGCGCCTTTTCTTCCAGCTGGTTACGAATCGTGTCGCTAGTGTTTTCCGTGATCAGAAGATCCGTAATCAGTAAAGAAAATAACACCACTAAAAGCACGTAAAAAATGATCATCGTGCTCAATTTAAATCTTGAATTTTTCATGGTATATCTCCTAATTAATTAAGGTTTTTCAAGTTTATCATAATCTGGAAGAATAGTTTCTCTAGTATTTCAGGAATAAACTTCCACCTCAGGTCATCCATAATATGGATGACCTGAGGTGGAAGTTTATTCCATTAAAAAGAAGACCTGCTATCGAACAGGTCTTCTTTACCTTAAAGCGCGATCGACGCTTTCTTACTCTCCATTTCCATAAACCAGTCGTGTAACTCCTGGGCCGCCCCCACCGCGTGCTCTTCTGGCACCACAGCGCTCCACACGAGTGGATGGCATTCTAACGCATACACGTCTCCAGAAGACACGAGCTGTTTCTCATTCAATAACGGAGCCAGCCTTCTTTTTTCATCACGGCTTCCAAACACGACATGCACCGCTGCCATCCCCTCAGTATGATGAATCGAATGAATTCCAAATGCATTCCTACGCTTATTCAGCAAAAGTGATATCTCTTGCACATATTCATCCTTGATCATTATAGAAGCATGCCTTTGACTGAGCTGCACCTTTCCAAGCAGGCCACCCGCATCGGTTAATCCCTCCAGAATCTCCTTTTCTTCAATCTCACCACTCACTTGAATTCTAGAAAATCCATTCTGAAAAGTCACTCCGACCACTGGAGACGCAGCTCGATCATAATGCTGAATATTCGTCCCTTCCTGATCATGAAAACTGGAACGTACCACAAGAGGAATCTGGTGTTCTTTCGCATGCACCACGGCTCTCGGGTGAACGACCTCCGCTCCTAAGTCGGCCAAGGTGAGCAAATGATTATAATCCAGACTGGTGTGTTTCTTTGCACCGGATATATATCGCGGATCCGCCGAGTAAACCCCGTCTACATCGGTAAAAATTTCACAGCGGTCAGCACGTAATTCTGCAGCAAGCGCTGCGGCTGTGGTGTCTGAACCTCCCCGGCCAAGTGTGCAGATTTCCTGATTCCCTGCACATCCTTGAAACCCGGCGACCACTACGATTTTTCCTGCGTCCAATTCCTTCTCAATCTTCGCGGTATGCACAGCGGTAATTCGGGCATCGCCGTGGATATCTTCCGTTTCAATGCCCGCCTGCACCCCTGTCAGAGCGACCGCTTCCCTGCCTCTTTCCTGTATAGCAAGCGCGAGAAGAGCGCTTGAGATTTGTTCACCGGCAGATAATAATAAATCCGTCTCTCTTCCCGACGTACAGGAAGAGACCTCACCGGACAGTTTTACCAGCTGGTTGGTCGATTCACCCATGGCTGAAACGACAATCACCAGTTCACTGCTTTGTTCCTGATCGCGAATCACCCGATCCGCGATCAAGCGGATCCGCTCGGTTGTCTGTAAAGAAGTGCCCCCGTATTTTTGTACGACCCGTGCCACGATTGATTCCTCTCTTCTTTACGTAGTAAGTTTCGTCTGTTTCTTAAAGGCAGCCAGCGCATTGCTGACGCGGCCAAATTCGGATGCGTGCGGGCGGTCATCCCCATCGGCGTAACCATAATCCACCATGCGGTTGCGGTTAAGACAAAGCTTAGTCATTTCTGGTTTGAAAAAGTCAAACAGCTCAAATCTCTCTTCCAATTCCGGAAATCTCTCCTGGTAATGATGGATGGATTCTGCGAGCAGCTGCCAGAATTTTTTCTCCGTAAGTAAATTATGATTTTCTAATAGATGGCTTAAATAACGCAGATGGCAGATAAACAATCCCGTAAAGATAAACTGCGTCAAACCTTCCGGCGGTTCCGTGCGCAGCACCGTTTTCATCTCTTCTGATAAATCGGCGAGCTCAGGAAACGGCTGGTCCGTAACGTTCACGTCATCGACAAAGTCTTTGATCGCCAGTCGGTGCGGCTGATTATTTTTAACGACAAGAATCGTATTCTGCCCATGCGGTGAAAAAACGGTGCCGTACTGATAGAGATAGTGAAGCAGTGGATCCATTACCACTTGATAAAATTTCTTCATCCATGCTTCCGGTTCAAGTCCTGATGCCTCTATCATGGCCTGGATATAAGGCATCCCGTTGTGATCTTCATGTAAGAGAGCGGCGAGCGTGATCGCTTGCTCCTCTTCTTCTAAATACGTATAAATGCTTTCCCGCCAAATCGCTCCTAACATTTCAAGGTACTGATAAGGCGTATCCTTCACCGCGGAATAGTGTTTATGATCCACATTGATGCTGGCATTTTCACCCGGCAGGATGACGCGGCACTCTTTTTTCAAAAAATCGTCCTGTTCATACATGCCTTTAATCAGTTCCGTTACTTTCGGGGCAATCAGCGTCCGCTCAGACGGCAGCCCACGATAAACCAGCGTGTTTAAAATGCTCATTGGCAGCTTCACGTGGTGCTTATCTGCCGAGCTTTTATTAACAAATGTACGAATCGACTGCTGAGGAAGGTAAATGTCCTGACCGTCCCCCAAGGCGATGATCTCCTTTTTCGCTATTTCCTCCGGGAAGTGCTGGATCAACTGATTCTTCCATTGCCATTCATGCACCGGGAAGAAGTAATAGTCGTCAGGATCACGGCCTTCCTTTACGACTTTTTCAGAAAAAGTCTCCCTTTCCTGTTCACTTAATTCCTGTTCCAGAAGCTGTTTATAGCTCACGTCCTGGACGGATTGGAAGCTGGCTAACTTCTTATGAGCGGCAATCCAGGAAAGCTGCACGTCCTGCTGGTGCTCCGGAGCAAACTTCAAATATTCGTCATAGCCAAAGCCAATTCTTCCTTTGTTATATGTAATCCACGGATGTCCCTTCATATACCCTTCCAGTTCGGCATAATCGGCTGATAAAAGTTGTTCGGAGGTGCGGTCTTTTTTCTGCATCAGATGTACATCGGCGATCAACGTAGCATTCATCTCTTTAATCAAGTGGCCGGTCGTTTCTGCCGACATACCAATGATTTCCTTCAAATCGACGAGCAGGTCAATCGCACTTTCGGCATCTTTTTCCACACCCTGGTCGATTTGTACAATAGACTCCTTCTTGACATCATAGCTGTCAAACAGACGCTGTTCCGCTTCAAAACGGTACACTTTCCCGCTATACACTTCCAGTTCATACGTACGCTTTTTCCCGTCAGAATGAAGCACGTCTGGTTTAATCATATCCTCATACATATACTCAGCTAACATCTTTGCGATCAACTGCTGATTAGCTTCCTTCCAATCCTTCGCGTTTAACTGTTCATGAATTTCATTTTGAAACAACAAGACGATCCCTTCTTTCTATATAATTAATGGCTATCATAAACGCAGTTGTGATTTTTCATGAAAAGGTTTTCCCACTATCTCTCCGTATTCTGTAAGACTCGATTTTGAAAAGTTTTGGGTCCGTTGCCATAGAAGAATTAGGGTTGGCGTGGAAATAACTTGCTTTCCTGCGACCTTACACGATGTAGGGTCGATCGACGTTGCCACAGGACGTGGTGACCTTAGTCGATCCTCTTTTTACAATAAGCCTCCTCGGTCGTTATCACTCCCTGCGGGATCTCGCCTACTCCCGCGGGGGTTCGTCATTTCCCCACCAACCCACCCACAAAGGGGGGCACGGACACTTTTGGAAGAGAATTGATTCATTCTTAACCTGTCTTGAATGCTGCTATAAAGTGCTATTCCGCATGGATAAGCATAAATTCAGTGCAAACAGAATGCTCTTATTTCTCATTGAGCAGGTGATTTCTTAAGTGGTTTCAAGATTCCTATCCTGCAAGGTCCGTAGGGGAACGGCGAGACTCCTGCGGGATGAACATGACAGGTGAGATCCCGGAAGGCGTCAGCCTGAGGAAGCTCAGCGCATGCCCGCGGAAAGCGAGTTGTTCACCGAAGGGCCTCTCCTCCAATCACACGTCTCGAAACTGAGTTTCGTAAAAATCAACATGGAGTGATACAGATAATAATTAATAGATTGGCACGGACTGCTTTTTCGTTCCGAAGGTCTGGAACACGTGCTTCTCTTCTACAGAATAAACCTCGCGATCAGCAATTTGGTTGATAATAACCGCATTTCGATAAGCCCCTAAACCAAGATCCGGCGCGCCCACTCCGTGTGTATGGAGTTCTCCATTCTGGATGAAAATCTCACCCGCTGTCTGTAGACGAGTCTCCAAATCATAGCCTTTGTTCACCACAAATCGCCCGTGCTCATCCCACACCATAAAGTCTTTCAATCCTTGGAAAAAAGCAGGCACGCGCGGCTGGTAACCTGTCCCTAAAATGACTACCTCCGCTTCAACCTTCACCGGCTCCCCGGTCACCTTCTGATAACCGTTAAGTCTAAATTTTTCACCCTGCTGCTCCATTTCTTTCAGTTCCGTCATCGCTTGCAGATGAATGCCAGGGTCAGCGTTGCCTACTGTTCGTTCATATAAATGATCGTAAATTTCCGCAATTGTTTCTGAACTGATCCCTTTATAAAGAAGATCCTGTTCATTCAGCAGCTGATCCTTTTTCGCTTGAGGGAGTTCATAAAAGAAGTCGATATAGTCCGGTGAAAAATACTCCAGACCGAGCTTGGAGTACTCCATCGGGAAAAACCCCGGTGATCTTGTGTACCACTCCAGCGATCCGCCCGTCTCTTCCTGATGCTTCGCCACATCTAAAAACACCTCTGCTGCACTCTGTCCCGATCCGATCACCGCAACCGACTGCGCCAGGTCACACTCCGGTTTTCTCGCGAGGTATTCGGACGTGTGAAACACGGACTCGCCGAGCGCCGGTTGGAAGGCTTCCGGCACGCGCGCTTCGGTGCCGATCCCCATCACAATATGTTTAGCGAGATAACGATACTCACGCCCCGTTTGCAGCTCTTCCGCAGTCACCTGATAGACCGTCTCTCCTTCGACCGGAATCGTTGTAACGTGAGTTACTTCACTGCCAAACTGGCAGGAGTTCAGCCGCTCACTGACCCATCGGCAATAGTGATTGTATTCCTTTCTTGGAATATGGAATTTTTCAAGAAAATAAAAATGGTACAGTCGATTATGCTGCTGCAGATAGTTCAAAAAGCTATGCTCGCTCGTCACATCGGCCATGCTGACAAGGTCCGCGAAAAAAGGGACCTGCAGGGTGGTTCCTTCGATCAGCATATGAGGATGCCAGTTGAATTCCTCTTCTTTTTCCAGAAATAAAGCCGAGACATCCTCGACGGGGTCAAGCAGCGCAGCCATCCCGAGATTAAACGGACCGAGCCCAATGCCAATGACGTCAAACACCTGTTTCTCTGGGTTCATTGTTCCACCTCGCTTCAAAATCTTCACGTTCACAAAACATGAGTAATCCTTCCTTATCAGGCAGCGTGACCGGGGAAATTGATCTAAAACCGCATTTTTTAAATACATGAATCATTTTTTCATTGCGGATATCCGGTTCAGCTACCACCCTCGCCGTGGAGGCCTGCTGGAATTGAAACCGAACCATGGCGCGCAGCAAAGGAAGAGCGTAGCCTGAGCCAAGAAACTTTTTCTCTCCAATCAAGAGGTGAACGCCCTGATCCCAGACTTGTGCTGGATAATAGTTTTCAATGATATCGCCTTTCACCCAGTAGGCTTCCCAGTAGCTCATCACTTCGCCGTCGATCGTGCCGAGGTAAAGCGTCTGATGAGCGTCAGCGAGTGCCTTACGAAAGTGGGTTTTAAAACGATCGAGTGAAATATTTAAATTCCAGAAGGGATGGACATGCTCTTCCTTCATCCACCGGTGTACCAATTCCACGTCTTCATAGGCTGCTTTCCGAAACCCAATCGTGCGCTGGATCGTTTCGTCGTACCATTCAAAATCAAGCGTCATGCACGAACCCCCGCCTTTGCCGCGAGCGGATTATCAACCGCCGTGTACACCGATTGCGCCTCCATCGGGCCCACCAGCTCATCCATGTCATACAACCGTGTCAAAAGGTTCGCTTTACATGGAAGTTTACTTTCTTCAAGCAAACTGTGAATCAATGGAGATGGAAGGTGTTCCGTCAGCCGCTGTCGTAAATGATCCATCAGCTTTTCCTCTTCAATCAATCCGCTTACGCCAAATCCATTAATTAATCCAAACAGGTGATTGAAGAAAAAGTAATAGCGAAGCCGCTCATCGGCCACCTCATCCGCACAAATGGTGTCACTTTTTTCATTTAATGTAGGAAGAAGAGCTTTCAGCTGCTCCGCCTTCGAACGGCTGAAGTAATAACCTTGATTGTCCCGGTAGTAGAATTCTTTTGGATAGCCATTCTCTAACTGCACAACCGAGTTCTGCTGGTGAGCTTCCGGGGCAATCCCGTAAGTAGTGTGCAGCCAGAGGATCGGATTCAGACTGATCGACAGATACTGCTGGAACCAATCCAGACTGACTTCTTCCACGGTCCGCTTTTCCCGGTCCGCAATACCCTGGATAATGGAATGCAGCCTGGATTTCCCGCCGTAAGCATGGTCCTGAACGAGCCCCGCAACAAGGGTTGCCTGCTTACTGTTTTGATAGAATGGATTTTCCCTCAGAGCCACTTCAAACCCTGACACTTCTTTACTAGTTTTCAGATTAATGGATGCCGGGTCTTTCATGATATGAAACTGCGGGTAACGGGCTTTTAACTCGCGACCCAGTTCTGTATCTAATAATCTGGTAACTTCCACTCCTCGCGCCAGTTCTTTCGGCTGGTTGGTTCGAAGGGAATTGGTAATCTTCACCGGCACGGAAAACTTGTACATAAACCGGGAATCTTCACTGTAAAGCGTTCGGAAAGAAGACGTCGCTGTAAAAAACAAACCCGCCGGTCCAACATTTTTTAGTGCGCCCGATGTTAGCAGCCTCTGGACTTCTTCCTCCTGCAGCACCGCTTTTGCCTGGAGAGGATGCATGGGAATTAAATAGCGCCCTTGCTGCCATTCCTCCTTCAGCTTTTCAGCATCCTGCGCCTGGGCCGCATCTTCATAAATCAGCTCTGCGGCCGAACGGTCCAGACTGGAATCCTGGTCGACGAGTACCGGGTCTGCACTAAAATAGTGAAGCTGAAAACGGCCTTTATATTCCGGAGAATACATCCGGTCCTCATCATCCGTCAGGCCCTGTTTACTTTTAGGAGTCGGGTGCATCAAATGTCCGAACAATAGCGACTGCTCCGCCTCGATGTAGGTAAACTCTTCTTCTAGTAAAGGATGGCGGTCATCCTCCCGCTCGCTGACATAGTCTTTCATCTTTTGACAGCTGAGCAGGACACGCAGCACCAGCTCATCTTCAGAGAATTCCTGCCCATTACCGATCAGCCATTCTTTTACGAGCAGACTGGTCATCGTCACATAATCGAGGGTATGATCGTTGTCATAACCTTCTGCTCGATAATAAATCGGAAAATCAAAGAGATGTCTTCCGGTTAACGACCAATATTGGACAGGCACATAGACATTCAGCTTCTGCCGGGTTAAAGGGATTCGCAAAATTCTCTGTCCAACTTCCTGTGATGACTTATCCGGCACCGTCGTCCATTCATAATTCTCTGTTTCTCTTAAATAACAATTGAGAAAACTCTGCATCGTTGCCTGTTCGGCGATTTCTTTTGCTTTTATCATTGAGATATCCCTCCTACGAGCGCATGGGCTGTTTTTTCAATCTCATCTATCACTTCGTTCACATCATTTTCACTAGTACGCGGATTTAACAGGGTGAATTTTAAATGCGTTTCTCCATCCACCGCTGTTTTTGCGATAACCGCCCTGCCTTCCTGAAAAAGCTGCTGCTGGATTTTCCGGTTCAGTTCTCCTGGTGTGGCGATATCCTCCGGGCAGTATTGGAACACGACGGTCGACATTTCAGGCGATGGATTAATCACTTTAAAACCAGGGCGTCTCTCAAGCTCACTTGCAGCATATTGAGCCACTTCCATCGTTCGATCAATCATGCTTCCTAATAAGCTGGTTCCCATCGTTTTTAATGTCACCAGCACCTTGAGGGCATCAAACCTCCGTGTGGTCTGGATACTTTTATCGACCAGATTCAGGATGCCTTCCTCTTCGTCTTCTGCAGGATTCAGATAGTCCGCATGATGAGATAGCAGGCGCAGATACTTCCGATTTTTTAACAAAAACACGCCGCAGCTGATCGGTTGAAACAGCCACTTATGAAAATCAAGCGCCATCGAATCAGCCCGCTCTAAGCCCGCAAGCTTGTGCTGATGCTCCTGACTGAGTAGCAAGCCGCCGCCATAAGCCGCATCCACATGAAGCCAGAGGCCTTTTTGCTTACAGAATTCAGCAAGATCCTCTAAAGGATCAATGCTTCCATAATCCGTCGTTCCACACGTAGCAGCGATGGCAAAGGGAAGCAGGCCTTCTGATTCCAGATCTTCTACGATACGGACCACTTCGTCTGGATCCATTTGATGATTTTCATCCACGGGGACCGGGATGACCGCCTGTTCCCCGAGCCCGAGCTGGGAGATCGATTTTTTCACGGAGAAATGAGCGTTCTCCGAGCAGAGCACTCTCATTTTCGTAAAGTGCTCAGGCAGGCCATCCGTTTGAACACGGTGATTCCATTGCGACAGGCAGAAGTCATCGCGTGCAAGCAGCATGCCCATATAGTTCGACTGGGTCCCTCCGCTTGTAAACACCCCATCGGCTTCAACTGGATACTTCACGGTCTCCGTAAGATAGCGGATTAGTTCTTCCTCTACATACGTAGCAGCCGGGCTCTGATCCCAGGAATCCATCGACTGATTGAGCGATCCAATCATTAATTCAGCCAGCACCCCCGGTAATAGGGGCGGGCAGTGAAGATGAGCCATGCTTTTTTCATGTGACACATGAAGGCTGTTTTTTAAAATTGGCCCTTTAATTTCCTCCAGCACTTCATTCAGCGACTGGGCTGATTCAGGAATATCCATCACCGGGCGCAGCTGTTGTTTAATCTCTTCCACAGAAAGCCCTGTAAAAGGCTGGTCAGTTCCTCTTAAAACGTCAGCGATCGTGTCTGCGACCAGATCGGTTTGTTTGCGGAAAGCCTCTGCCCCCTCTTCGCCCTGCTGAAGGACGAAGAGATCGAACAGATTGGCGGTCTGATTTTTAGTTGTTGTCACCATAGGCTTACTCCCTCGCAGCGGCCGCTACCGCTTCACGGAAGATCGAGATGACTTCCTCTGCCTGTTCGTCTGAAATAATAAGGGGAGGTAAGAACCGCACGACCGCTCCGTGTCTGCCTCCGACTTCAATGATCAACCCTCGGTCAAAGCACTCTTTCTGAATTCGGCTCGCAAGCGCTCCATCCGCTGGATACGCTCCTCTTGGCGACGCCTTCCCAGATGGATCAACTATCTCAACACCGATCATCAGTCCGCGGCCTCGTACATCGCCAAGCTCAGGATAATGCTTTTGTATGTCTTTCAATGCCTGTAAAAGTTTATCCCCTATTGCGGAAGCGTGGCTCGCGAGCTGATGCTCTTTCACGTACTTGAGAGTTGCGGTTCCTGCAGCCATCGCCATTTGATTTCCGCGGAAGGTACCAATATGAGCGCCGGGCTCCCACGCATCAAGATCACGGTCATAAACAACAACTGATAACGGAAGACTTCCACCTAATGCTTTGGATAGTACGAAAGCATCCGGAACAATGCCGGCGTGTTCAAAGGAAAACATTTCGCCTGTCCGGCCAATGCCTGTCTGAACTTCATCAATAATTAATGGAATGCCGCGTTCTTTCGTAATCCGGCGCATTTCTTTCAGCCACTCAAGCGAAGCTGGAATCGCTCCTCCTTCTCCCTGCACCGTTTCAAAGATCATCGCTGCCGGTGGAAGAATGCCGCTTTCAGGGTCATCCAGCAGCTGCTCTATGTAAGCCGCACTCAGTTCAGCTCCTTCTTTCCCGCCTTTTCCGAAAGGACAACGGTAGTCATAGGGATACGGAAGAAAATGCGTGTCCGGAACGAGCCCCTGGACCTTCCTTTTTGGAGCCAGGTTGCCGCTGATGGACATCGTTCCGTGCGTCGATCCGTGATAACCTCCCTGAAACGTTAACAGGCTTTGTCGGCCCGTTGCCGTTTTAGCAAGTTTTAAAGCCGCTTCGATCGCGTCTCCTCCGGTTGGACCGCAGAACTGAATTTTTGCCCGGTCACGGAATCCTTCTGGAAGACTTGCAAACAATTCATCTACAAAACTTTCTTTTACCTCTGTTGTAATGTCCAGCGTGTGTAACGGCAGCCGGTCATGAAGGACTTTCTCCATCGCTTCAATAACAACGGGATGATTATGTCCTAACGCAAGCGTTCCCGCTCCTGCCAGACAATCTATGTAAGTTCGACCCTCAACATCTGTAATATATATACCTTCTGCTTCTTTTATCGCTAATGGAATTCGGCGCGGATAAGAGCGCGCATTGGATTCTCTTTTTTCCTGTTGATTCAATAATTCCTGATTGGATTTGCTTGTTGTAACGCTCATTTTCCCAACTCCTTCTTGATCAATTGGTTACTCAACGCAATGTTAATTGAAAATGATTATCATCGTCAACAGTAACTGAGAACTATTATCATTTTCACCTGTAGAGAAATGTAGACCTCAACCCTTGGTGTGATGCTATTTTTAACACGTAAAAGCAACGCACTATGAAATGAATAATTAGTAAAATATACCTGCAAACATCATAGGGATATGAAGAACTCTAGAAATCGTTCGTAAGTTTCAATCAGGATTCCAAATAAAGAAAAGTCCACCTTCGTCAAAGAAGGTGGACTTTCTCAGTTATGCAGAATTTCTTTTAACTTCCTGGTTGTTTCCTCTAATGCTTCATGAGCGCGATCAACGACACCAATCATATTGATAAAACTGTGAACAAGATCATCATAATGTAAACTATCTACAGGGACTCCGGATTCTTCAAGACGTTTAGCGTACGAGAAGCCTTCTTCTCTTAAAGGGTCGTACTCAGCCGTCACGAGTAAAGTCTGCGGAAGCTTCTCCATATTTTGCATCCGGAGAGGGGACACATACACCTCTCCCCCTTCAGCAGGCTCGTTCAAATAATGACCGAAAAACCATTTCATTTTTTCATTTGTTAAGTTGTACCGATAATTGGCCTGGTAGGATAACGTATCAAAATAATAATCCAGCACAGGCGTCACTAGAAATTGAAAGGAAATATCGAGGTCCTCTGTATCTCTAAAATAAATAGATGCAGCAGCGGCAAGGTTTCCTCCGGAGCTTTCCCCGCCTACCGCTAAGCGTTCAGCATCGCCCTTCCATTTATTCAGCTGACAGGAAGTCCATCTGACCGCATCAATAGCATCATGAAAAGCCGCCGGGTATTTATGCTCAGGGGCGAGCCGGTAACCAACAGATACAATGATCGTTTCCGCATATCTGGATAAATACCGGCAGACGTTACCGGAGCTATCCAGGTCACCGAACACCCAGCCTCCGCCGTGAAAGTAAACAAGAACCGGGAAGGGTCCTGTTCCTTCCGGCCTATAGATTCTTACAGGAATATCATCTCCGTCTCTTCCTTGGAAATAGCTTTCTTCCACGGTCACGCCCTCAACAGGCAGTTCTTTAAAATAACCTCTCGCCACCTGGTAGTACTCTCTCGATTGCTCAGGGGTCAGATCATCTAAAGGTGGATGCTCAAGCTCGACCATCTTCCCCCCAATCGTTTTCAGTAATTGAGTCACTTGCGGGTCTACTGCTATGGTCTCTTTCATCACACCAGCTCATTTCCTGGAACCGTCATGGACGTATGAATAGTCACATCGATATTTTTTTCTCTAAGCTTTGCGAAAACAGCCTCTTTTTCTCCTGCGATCAAGGCAGCCTCTTTATTTGGCAGATGTACACGCCCTAATACTTCTCCGCCTAACTCTTTCAAAATAGGAATAACGATCCGGTTCCGTCGATCTGGTTCACCAATAATCCTTTTCGTATTATAACGGTCGAATAAAAATAGAATCATCGCCCGCACAATCGATAATCCATCCTCTTTATTTAAGTAAGAACGAGGGCCGATCAGAAGATGCATCCCTAAATCGCCTTGTTTATCATCATAATATTCTTTGATTGGGTCCTCTTCAACCGAATAAGCGATCAAATAGCAGACCGGCTC
Source organism: Halobacillus alkaliphilus (assembly GCF_900113125.1). GTDB lineage: Bacteria > Bacillota > Bacilli > Bacillales > Halobacillaceae > Halobacillus > Halobacillus alkaliphilus. The sequence goes on from NZ_FOOG01000025.1 coordinate 56,037, forward strand.
CCCATTAAATGTACCTATGTAACAATCTTTATGTTCCGCTTCTGCGGAATGATGGACCCAGCGTTTCAATTCAGATAACGGAAGATTCAGCTTCCAGAATGGTGCGATATGTTTTTGATGCATCCAGTCATAAAGGAGCTCTACGTCTTGATTTGGATCTAACGGACGGAAGGAAAAATTTTCTACCTTTTCCCCATCCGTGATATTCAGTTCCGTGTACTTGGATGTATGTTGCACAATCTTTCCTCCTATTCATTACATGATAATGATTCTCATTATCACATACGTTTGTAACGATTATAGGAAATAACTAATATGAAAGTCAACTAAACTTTCTGCCTACGAGTCTGGGAGAATCATTGATTCATATTTCTATGAGCATTAGCAAGAGTTGTCAGCACCCGCTTCACGTCCCCATATCTCACCCACTTTTTATATTTAATGATTTTTAATACTTGTACATTACCGCTCTAAGATCACGCAGCCTATAATCCCCAGATCATTTCGCACAATCCCCATCCACATTCATGGCTTCCAACGTGAGCACTTATTTTAAAACTACTTTAACGAACTTCCGAAAGAAGTCTCCCTCTTCAAGCGTGTGAAGGGCGAAGCTCAGCGGTAAGGGGGAGATGAATTTCGGTTGGGCGAGAGCCCAAATGCTTTTGATTACAATATATGATATAATCAGTCTTATAATGGATAAGGACTGATATATAAATGAAATTAGATAGTAATAACCATTCAGTGTTCTTGTTGTATTATCATCTTGTATTGGTCGTGAAATATAGAAGACACGTCATCGATGACACCATTTCAAACTATGCTAAAGATAAATTCTTGTCGTTGAGTGAAAACTACAATATTTCACTGGTCGAATGGAATCATGACATTGATCATATTCATATTTTATTCAAAGCTCATCCCAACACCGAATTATCAAAATTTATTAACGCTTATAAAAGTGCAAGCTCAAGACTTATCAAAAAAGAGTTTCCTTCCGTTCGGGAGAAATTATGGAAGGAAATGTTTTGGTCAAGAAGCTTTTGCTTAGTAACCACGGGTGGTTCGTCCATTGAAGTAGTAAAAAAATATATTGAAAACCAAGAGAAGAAATGAGG
>NZ_FOOG01000011.1:0-32801 GCF_900113125.1 Halobacillus alkaliphilus
AGAGGGTGCATAAACTTAAGAATGCTTCTGGTTTAAGTTTACTGGACCGTTTCAAAAATCCCGTTTCTTTAGCTGTTTGTCGTAGAGAATGATCCCCTAAAGTTTCTGTAATAGCTTGAGCCATAGACCGAAGGTGTTTATTAAGATCCATAAAATTATCCTCCTTTAGAAATTTCATCTAAAAGAGTAACGTTTATAAGGGAGTTACGAAATTGTAGAGCTTAGCTTGTACGGGTATGGGGAAATGGCGAGACTCCCATGGGAGAAGGGACTAGGTGAGATCCCGCAGGGAGTGAAACGAGCGAGGAAGCTCACCGTTCCCCCATAGGAAAGCGAGTTATTTCCCCGCCAGCCCTAGACCCCGTTAACATAACGGACCCAATTTATCTCAAAACTGAGTCTTACACAAACGGGAGCTTTACTGGAGTTCGACTAAGAACGCCATGTTGTGTGGCAACGTCGAATGGTCCTGCGTCATGCAGGGCCGAAACTTTTATATATAAGATAGGGAGTGTGTGTGGTGAAGGGTGTGTTTGTAGATCAGTGGAACAACGAGTATATTCCGAATCGAGTGGACTGGAGGCCGGAAGAAGGGTTGTTCCGGGTGAAGCCGTATTCGGTGAATTTTCCAATGAGTCAGATTAAAGAGAGACAGGCAACCATGTGGCGTTATCAGGAAGCTTTGCCTTTTGAAACAACGGATAACACTATAACCATGGGAGAAGGGATGACCCCGCTCGTCCCTCTGGATGCTGATCATCCAAACCTTTTAATGAAAATGGACTACCTCATGCCGACAGGTTCTTTTAAAGACCGCGGGGCAGCGGTTTTAATCGCAAAAGCGAAAGAACTGGGCGTATCCTCTGTCATTGCCGACAGCAGCGGTAATGCTGGCACAGCTATCGCAGCGTACAGCGCAAGAGCCGGTATCAACTGCCACATCTATGCACCCGCTTCTACTTCTGAGAAAAAACTCGCTCAGATCGAAGCGCACGGGGCTCATATCCATAAGATCCCCGGGTCACGTGAGGATACGGCTGAGGCCGCAAAACAAGCTGTGGAGAAAGAAAATCTCTATTACGCGAGTCATGTGTACAATCCATTTTTCTATGAGGGTACGAAGACATTTGCTTTTGAAGTCTGGGAGCAGCTGGGGGAACAGGTGCCTGACGCCCTCATTCTTCCGGTGGGGAATGGGACGCTTCTGCTTGGCGCCTATATTGGAGTTCAGAATTTAAAAGAGGCCGGCGTCATCAACAGAATACCAAGAATAATTGGTGTCCAGTCCGAGGCTTGTGCGCCGATTGCCCGTGCTTTTGCAAGCGGTGAGCCCGTGAGTCCGGCAGAAAACAGGGGCACGCTGGCCGAAGGGATTGCCATTGCGGATCCCATGCGTGGGAAAGAGATTTTAGAAGCGGTTAAAGATACGAAGGGCACAATAGTGACAGCCCCTGAGGATGGGATAAAGTCTGCAGGGCAGGAACTTGCCGGTAAAGGTTTCTATGTAGAGCCAACAACCGCCGCGACGTATGCAGCTTATCAACAGCATAAAGCAGAAATTGTTCATCCCGATGAAAAGGCAGTGATGGTGTTGTGCGGATCAGGTTTGAAGAAATAGCTTCTAAGCAGGGCGGGACAGGCATAGGCTAGAAGAAACCTGTCCAAAAAGGGGATTTTTCTGATGAAATCCTTATTGAAAAAAGGCCTGATGATCCTGTTAGGAAGCTTATTTATTTCGCTTGGTGTAAACTTTTTCCTTATGCCGGATCATGTGCTTGATGGGGGAATGATCGGACTTGGGCTGATTGCCAATTACGTGTGGGGGTTGAAAGTCGGTTTCACCATCATTTTATGCAGTATCCCGATTTTTACCATTGCCTGGTTCAGGTACCGAGCCTATTTTTATAACAGTCTCCATGGACTGCTTATCTCCTCCTTTCTCATCGATCTTCTTCATGGACTCAGAGCCTATCATCTGCCGCTTGATCCGGCGCTCAGCTCCATCGTGGGCGGAGCGTTTGTAGGCGGTGGGATCGGACTGATGCTCCGGCATAAGACAAGCACCGGAGGAACTGACCTCCTGGCCCAAATGATTGCGGATTTATCGAGAATGAACGTTGGTTTTGTTATTTTCTTTATAGACCTTATGATCATTGGGATAAGCGGCTATGTTTTCTCTATGGAAACGCTGCTGCTATCCACCATCACGATATTAAGCGTGGGTCTGGTGACGATGCTCTGTACGTCGTCCCGGCTGTTCCCGAGTCGTTCAATTTTAGATTGAACGGCTTTTTTGTTTGGACTAATCTTAGAATACGGAGGTCTGTCCTTTTAAGCCGACAGACATAAAACATTCGCTAATTTATCTCCCTTATCCATTCAACCCAGTAAGCAAAGTTTGCTATAATAAGTGAATGGACAAAAGTTTTTTTGGAGGACGGAAATGAACAAACTGAGCGAGTGGAAGCATGTCTTCAAGCTGGATCCGCAAAAGACTTTGTCGGATCATGACCTGCAATTGATCTTGGAATCAGGTACGGATGCTGTGATTATCGGAGGAACTGACGGTGTAACCTTTGAAAATGTGAGTGATTTGTTTGACCGTGTCCAGCCCTATGATGTGCCTTGTCTGTTGGAAGTTTCAGATATAGAAGTGATTGCTCCTGAGTTTGATGGGTACCTCATTCCGATGGTGCTGAACAGCCGTGAGAAAAAATGGATGCTCGATATTCATCATCAAGCGGTGAAGGAGTATGGCGACATAATGGACTGGGACCAGATGGTGGTCGAAGGCTATTGCGTTTTAAATGAGAAAGCTAAAGTTTTCAAACATGCCAACTGTTATCTCCCTGATGAAGAGGATGTTCTTGCTTATGCAAGGATGGCTGAGCATATGTTTCATTTGCCGGTTTTTTACTTAGAATACAGCGGCACTTACGGAGATCCTGAGCTTGTTAAAAAGATAACGAATGAATTACAACATACAACAGTCGTTTACGGCGGCGGTATCAGGTCCAGCAAGCAGGCAGAGGAAATGAGTGCCTGTGCTGATGTGATTGTCGTCGGCAACGTGCTGTACGAAGACCTTGATGCTGCCTTGAAGACAGTCAGCGTAGCAAAAAAATCCAATTTTTGATTAAGGATGGTGTACGATGGCACAAGCAATGAATGCCTTGATTAAAGGCTTGAACGAAGAACAACGTAATGCAGTGACTCATACAGAAGGACCCTTACTAATTATGGCAGGGGCAGGAAGTGGGAAAACCCGCGTATTGACGCACCGGATTGCCTATTTATTAAGTGAAAAAGATGTAGCTCCCCGAAATATTCTTGCGATTACCTTTACGAATAAAGCTGCCCGTGAAATGAAAGATCGTGTGGAATCTCTCGTCGGAAAAGATGGAGAAAAAATCTGGATGTCCACCTTCCACTCCATGTGTGTGAGGATCTTAAGACGTGACATCGACCGGATCGGTTATGACCGGAACTTTTCGATCCTGGATTCGAGTGACCAGCTGTCTGTAATCAAGCAGGTATTGAAAGAATTTAATCTTGATCCAAAACGCTGGGATCCAAGGGCGATGCTTGGGGCGATCAGTAACTCGAAAAACGAACTGATGACGCCGGAAGACTATGAACAGAAGGCTGGCAGCATGCATGAGGAGCAGATTGCGAAGATTTATAAAGGCTATCAGAAGAAGCTTCGCAAAAATCAGTCGCTCGATTTTGACGATTTGATCATGCAGACCCTGTCTCTATTTGACCGCGTGCCGGAAGTACTGGAATATTACCAGCGCAGGTTCCAGTATATTCACGTTGATGAGTATCAGGATACGAACCATGCCCAGTATCAACTGGTCAAGCAGCTCGCAAGCCGGTATAAGAATCTGTGCGTCGTAGGGGATTCCGATCAGTCCATTTACGCCTGGCGGGGAGCGGACATTCAGAACATCCTCAATTTTGAAAGTGATTATCCGAATGCCCGTACGATTCTGCTTGAACAGAACTACCGCTCCACGGAACTGATTCTGAACGCAGCCAATAATGTGATTGATAATAACAGCGGACGCAAGCCGAAGCGGCTTTGGACGGATAATGACGGCGGAGACAAAATCCATTACCATCAGGCGAATACCGAGCGTGAGGAAGCCTTGTTTGTGACGGATAAAATTGAAGATCTCATCAGACAGGGACGCTTTCAATATAAAGATGCCGCGATTCTATACCGTACGAACGCCCAGTCCCGTACGATTGAGGAGACCTTCGTGAAAGCAGGGGTACCTTACCAGATGATCGGCGGCACGAAGTTCTACGATCGTAAAGAGATTAAGGACATGCTTGCTTATCTTCGTCTCATCGCGAATCCAAATGATGACCTTAGTTTCCAGCGTGTGGTCAATGAACCGAAACGCGGCGTCGGTAAGACGAGTATGGATAAGATGATGGCTTACGCGGCTGACCATGACATTTCTTTATATGAAGCGGCAGCGGAAGTCGATTTCGTCGGCGTCAGTGCAAAAGCAGCCAAGGCGATCATGGCTTTCCGTAAAATGATCCAGAACTGGACCCAGCAGCAGGAATTTCTGTCTGCTACGGATATGGTCCAGGATGTCATTACGAAAACGGGATATGAAGAAATGCTGAGGAATGAAAAAAGTATAGAGGCGCAAAGCCGTCTTGAGAATATTGAAGAGTTCAAATCGGTCACGAAGAACTTTGAAGAAAACAGTGAAGACAAGACACTGATCGCCTTTTTAACAGATCTTGCCCTGATTGCGGATATCGATTCCATGAATGAAGATCCTAGTAGTGATGACACGGTTACGCTGATGACGCTTCACTCTGCTAAGGGACTTGAATTCCCGCTCGTTTTCCTGATTGGGATGGAAGAGAATGTGTTTCCACACAGCCGCGCCCTGACGGAAGAATCGGAAATGGAAGAAGAGCGACGTCTCGCTTATGTAGGTATTACCAGGGCAGAGAAACAGCTGTTCATTACCCATGCAAAAATGCGTACGTTATACGGCCGTACGAATATGAATCCGATCAGCCGTTTTATTAATGAAATTCCGGAAGATCTCGTAGAAGGCAAAGAACAGCCGGAAGAGCTGCCATTCTTCAATAAAAAACGTGAGCCGGCGGGTGCTCAAGCCTCAGCTCCGCAGCCGAAGAAGCGGGCCGCGAAGAAACCACAGCCAAAAGAATCTACAGGCGGCGAGAAAATCACATGGAATCCTGGTGATAAAGCTGCCCATAAAAAATGGGGCGAAGGAACTGTTGTGAATGTACAGGGTGAAGGCGATGCGATGGAGCTTGATATTGCTTTTCCGGCCCCAACCGGTATTAAGCGACTACTTGCCCGGTATGCACCAATTACGAAAGCGTAAGGAAGTGGATGGTTATGAACGCAGATGAAGCAAAGAAAAAGATAGATTCCCTAAGAGAAGAACTAGAACAATACCGCTATGAATATCATACGCTCGATGCTCCAAGCGTTCCTGACTACGAATATGATCAGAAAATGCAGGAACTGATTGAGCTCGAGGAGGAGTTTCCAGATTTTCAAACAGCCGATTCTCCTTCTCAGCGTGTCGGTGGTGCGCCGCTCGATGCATTTGTAAAAGTGCAGCACGACGTGCCGATGCTGAGTCTTGGTAATGCATTTGACGACCAGGAACTGCGCGATTTCGACCGACGGGTACGCGGTGGAACGGATGAAGATGTTAGTTATGTATGTGAATTAAAAATTGACGGTCTGGCCGTTTCCCTCCGTTACGAGGATGGCGTGTTCGTCCGGGGAGCCACCCGGGGCGACGGGACGACCGGTGAAGATATTACGAAAAACCTTCGCACGATTCGGAATATACCACTCAGGCTGAAACAGCCGGAGACGCTTGAAGTCAGGGGCGAAGCGTATATGCCGAAGCAATCCTTCAACGCTTTGAATGAAGCGCGTGAAGAGCGCGGAGATGAGCCTTTTGCCAATCCGAGAAACGCAGCAGCAGGTTCTTTGCGCCAGCTTGATCCCAAAATTGCGGCGAAGCGTAACCTGGATATTTTTCTTTACGGAATTGGCCAATGGCAGGAGGAGTCCTCTGAGGCCCATAGTGAACGTCTCGAGCAAATGGAGAAGCTCGGGCTTAAAACGAATCCGGAATGGAAAAAGTGTAACGATATCGAGGAAGTGATCGACTATGTTCATAGCTGGGTAGAAAAACGCCAGGACCTCGATTATGAAATTGACGGCATCGTCATTAAGGTTGATCGTCTGGATCAGCAGGACACGCTTGGCTTTACAGCTAAAAGCCCGCGCTGGGCAACAGCTTATAAGTTCCCGGCTGAAGAGGCGATTACGACTCTTAAAGATATTGAACTGAGTGTCGGCCGTACTGGAGTGGTGACGCCTACCGCAATTTTAGAACCGGTAAAAGTTGCGGGTACAACTGTTCAGCGCGCATCTCTTCACAATGAGGACTTAATACGGGAGCGGGATATTCGGATCGGCGACACCGTGGTGATTAAAAAAGCCGGCGACATCATACCAGAAGTGGTTCGTGTTGTGGTAGATGAGCGAAGCGGTGAAGAAGAACCGTACCATATGCCGGAAGTATGTCCGGAATGTGAAAGCAAGCTTGTTCGTTTAGAAGAGGAAGTAGCCTTACGCTGCATCAACCCGAACTGTCCGGCTCAGCTCAGGGAGGCTCTCATCCACTTCGTATCCCGCAATGCGATGGATATTGAAGGCCTTGGAGAGAAAGTGATCGCCCAGCTGTTCAGAGAAAAGCTGATTCACAACATCGCAGACTTGTATAAGCTGGAGCGTGAAGAATTACTGAAGCTTGAACGGATGGGGGAGAAATCAGTTCAGAACTTATTAAAATCCATTGAAGCTTCCAAGGAAAATTCAATGGAACGTTTGTTGTTTGGGCTTGGTGTCCGCTATGTTGGCACAAAAGCGGCCAATACACTCTCGCAGGAGTTCGGACATATGGATGATTTAGCAGCGGCCGATGCGGAAGCGCTCGAAGGCATTCCGGAAATCGGCGAGAAAATGGCGGACTCGATTGCAAGATACTTTGATAAACCTCAGGTCATCCAGTTACTGGAAGAATTAAAGCAGCTGGGGATTAATATGGCGTACAAAGGAGCAAGGAAGCAGGAAGCACCTGCGGACTCTCCGTTTGCAGATAAAACGGTCGTCATTACAGGAAAGATGGAAGAATACAAACGTTCGGATATTAAGAGTATGGTGGAAGAACTGGGCGGAAACGTTACCGGAAGTGTCAGTAAGAAGACGGATATCCTGATTGCTGGGGAAGATGCCGGCTCGAAGTACACAAAAGCAGAAGAGCTGGGTGTAGAGATATGGAACGAAGAGCAGTTTAAACAAGCGGTATCTCAGCCGGAGTAAAACAGACAGGCGCCACTCCTCTCATGTAAACGAGTGGAGCTTTGGGGACAGGCAGGAAATCCCGGCACAATTCACGGAAGATCATCGTTTCACGTAATTACATGGGGAGTGGGATACATGAGGAAGTGGCATGCACTGTTGGTTGGTTCATTGCTTTTGGTTAGCGCGTGTACGCCAGTGTTTGATAATAAGGATGAAGTCATTCAGGAAACAAGAGATAAAGACAGCAATCAAGCCTCGATCGTTCCGAATCATAGCATCTCAGAAGAAACGTACCGCATGATTTTATCGGAAGATCGTTCGAAAGTATCAAAAGCCCGGTCGGTCACGGTGAATCAAATGGGGAACCGGATGGACATCTCCGAGTTTGAACAAGGCCTCAGGCGGCACTCTAAGGAATACTATGATCCTGAGGAGTACTTTTTTCAGCCAGGTCAGTTTCTGACTAAAGATACGCTGCTTAGCTGGCTGACGAGATACGGCGACGGAAACAAAGAAGGATTGAATCCGGAGCTTGAAGAAGATGAAGCGACCGTTGAACAATTCCGTGAAAATCCTAAATATATATCGAACATTGTGGAGCAGGATTATCTGGTTAAAAAAGATGGGGATGTCGTGGAGTTAGAAGGGGTAACTATTGGTATTTCCTTGCGGACGGTCTACAACTTCACGGCTGAAGGAAGGAATTATAAAGAAGACCATTCCACAGAAGAGCTTTTAAAAAAGGGAAAAGAGTATGCTGGAACGATTTTAAAGCGACTGAGAGAACGGGACGAGCTGAAAAACGTACCGGTAGTGTTTGCTATTTATGAAGAAGAAGAAGCAAGTTCCAAGGTGCCTGGTCAATTTTTAAGCAAAACTATGGTGAAAGGCTCTTCCTCCTCTATTGGTGACTGGCAAGACATTGATGAAAAACACGTCCTCTTCCCGTCGAAGGAAGCTGAAAATGACTATTTTGAAGATTCGCAGATCTTTTCTGATTTCCGAGATGAAGTATCCGATTACTTCCCGAACTTCGTAGGGATGATTGCCAACGGATTCTATGTGGATAATGAACTTCAGCAAGTGTCTATTGATATTCCCATCCAGTTCCGCTCCGAGTCAGAAGTCGTCGGATTCACTCAGTATGTGTACGGTCTGGTAGTGGAAATGTTCCCGGACCACTATGATGTAGAAGTGAAAATTAACAGTATGGATCAACAGGAAAGCCTTATTGTCCAACAGGCCGGACAAGAGGAACCTTTTGTTCATATCTATGAATAAATATCTTAGCCGCGTGGATGCTAAACATCGACGCGGCTTTTTTTATAGGTAGAGATCTGCAAATTTTGAGCAAATTCGATTTACTATACTTATATGGACGTAAATTTGCTATGTGAAGAGTTGTATTCAGTTTAAGTATTTAAACTAAGCTAAATTGGATCATTTGCGGTTATTTGATTTGTGGAAGAGAAGAAGTTGCGGTAAAATAATCTTTGGAAAAGCCGTGGTAATTTTCAAAAAATTATCCGGCGTCTGTATGTATTTATTCCTTTAGGAGGCGGGTAACCATGGTGGTCCCTTACAAACATGAACCATTTACCGATTTCAGTATTGAAGAAAATCGCAGAGCACTTGAGTCTGCCATTAAGCAGGTGGAAGCAGAGTTAGGAAAGACGTACCCTTTGATTATCGGCGGCGAACGGATTATGACCGATGACAAAATCGAAGTTGTTAATCCAGCAGATAAGAAAGAAGTGATTGGGTACGTAGCAAAAGCGAACCAGGATCTCGCAGAAAAAGCGCACAGAATCGCAGACGAGACCTTTAGCTGGTGGCGCAAAACAAAAGCTTCGTTTCGTGCTGACATCTTATTCCGTGCCGCAGCCATTGTCCGTCGTCGTAAGCATGAGTTTACGGCTCATCTCGTTAAAGAAGGCGGAAAACCCTGGAAAGAAGCAGACGCCGATACAGCGGAAGCTATCGATTTTATGGAGTTCTACGCACGTCAGATGCTCGATATTGATAAAGGCGTAGAAATCAATTCCCGTCCAATTGAAAATAACCGATTCCATTACATTCCGCTTGGTGTAGGCGTGGTTATTTCTCCGTGGAACTTCTTGTTTGCGATCATGTGCGGTACGACCACCGCAGCTATGGTCTCAGGCAACACGGTTTTACTCAAACCAGCGAGCTCCACACCTATTATTGCTTATAAAATGATGGAGGTACTGGAGGAAGCCGGTCTACCTGCTGGAGTCATCAATTATATACCGGGCAGCGGGAAAGAAGTGGGCGATTATCTTGTCGACCACCCTCGGACTCGATTTATCAGTTTTACTGGATCCCGTGAAGTCGGTACCCGAATCTTCGAACGCGCGGCCAAAGTCCATGAAGGTCAAAAGTGGCTGAAGCGCACCATTATCGAAATGGGCGGAAAAGATACGATCATCGTTGATGAAGATTCCGACCTGGAATTGGCCGCTGACTCCATTACCTATTCTGCTTTTGGCTTCTCCGGTCAAAAATGTTCGGCATGCTCCCGCGTAGTGGCCCATGAAGCTGTATACGACGAGCTGCTCGAGCGTGTCGTTCAGAAAACAAAGAATGAAGTAAGTCATGGTAACCCTGCTGATAACCGCTCTTACATGGGACCGGTCATTGATCAGGGAGCGTATGATAAGATTCTTAGTTACATTGAGATCGGCAAAAAAGAAGGAAAGCTGATGGCGGGAGGAAAAGGCGATGACAGCAAAGGCTGGTTTATTGAGCCAACCGTTTTCGCAGATCTCGATCCTGAGAGTACGATTATGCAGGAAGAAATCTTTGGGCCTGTGTTAGGCTTTATGAAAGCTTCTTCTTTTGATGAAGCATTGGAAATTGCCAACAACACAGAGTATGGACTTACTGGTGCTGTAATTACCAATAACCGTCAGCACATTGAGAAGGCCAGAGAGGATTTCCACGTTGGAAACTTATACTTTAACCGCGGATGTACGGCTGCGATTGTCGGCTACCATCCATTTGGAGGCTTTAATATGTCCGGCACCGACTCCAAAGCTGGTGGACCTGACTACCTGTATCATCATATGCAAGGAAAAACCACATCTGAAATGCTGTAAATCATAATGAAACCCATTCTCTGCGATAAAAAAAGCGGAGAATGGGTTTTTTTTAGAAATTGGAGCATACTACATGTAGCTGCAAAAAATAAAAATTAGATAAAAAATGGTAAACGCACCAAAAAAAATTAAAAGAAATTAATGAATGTTTATAGTTAAATCTGCGAATATATGTATATAAATACGACATTAATGCATATAAATTCACAATCGATAATATGTTTCAATTTTTGCAATGTTCTTGTAATTATACTATGATATAGTTGTACTTGTGTTTGACTTTTGAGACTTCTATGACTTATGTATCACAAGTAAAAACTAATGCATAGGAGTGTATATTACGACATACAGGAGGTGAAAATGTGTTTGAACTAGCGACTGCAGCTGCTTCATATTCCATTTCAGGGGCAACCTGGTTCTGGTTGTTTGTCCCTATGCCTATCTTAATTATCTTATCCATTATTACATTATTTACTGAGAGGAGCGACTAAAAAAACATGAGTACAGCAACGTTAATAACGTTTATTATTTATCTAATTGGTATGCTTGGTATCGGATTTGCCGCATATCGTTTAACTAGTGATTTATCTGACTATGTATTAGGCGGCCGCCGTCTCGGTCCAGGAGTAGCCGCACTTAGTGCCGGTGCCTCTGATATGAGTGGCTGGTTGCTATTAGGTCTTCCAGGCGCTATTTACGCATCCGGTTTATCTGAAGCGTGGATTGGTGTAGGTCTCGCTATTGGTGCTTATCTAAACTGGCAGTTTGTTGCCCGCCGCCTGCGTGTCTTTACAGAAGTGGCGAACGATTCCATCACGGTACCGGACTATCTTGAAAACCGTTTCCGTGATAAATCTCACGTATTGCGTGTGATTTCCGCAGCTGTTATCTTATTATTCTTCACCTTCTACACCTCTTCCGGTATGGTTGCCGGCGCGAAGCTGTTCGAAGCTTCCTTTGCATTAAGCTATACACAAGCTCTTTGGCTTGGAGCTATTGTAACGATATCATATACATTCCTTGGAGGATTCCTGGCCGTAAGCTGGACAGACTTTGTTCAGGGTATCCTTATGTTCCTGGCTCTAATTGCCGTGCCAATTGTAGCTGTTTCTGAACTGGGCGGCTGGAACAATGCCGTCGATGCTGTTGGTCAAATCGACCCGGCTCATTTGAACATGGTACAGGGAGTAGGCGCATTAGCTATTATTTCATCTCTAGCCTGGGGTCTTGGTTATTTCGGGCAGCCTCACATTCTTGTACGTTTTATGGCCCTTCGTTCCCCTAAAGATGTTCCGAAAGCCCGCTTTATCGGTGTAGGCTGGATGGTTCTGGGTCTTTACGGTGCGATCTTCACAGGTCTTGTTGGACTTGCGTATGTAAATACAGCAGACATAGGTGCTTTGAGCACATTTAATGCAGAAGTGGTTAATGAAGGCGGCGTGCAAATGCTTGCCGATGCTGAGAAGATCTTCATTACATTTTCACAAATTCTGTTCCACCCGGTCATTGCAGGTATTCTGCTTGCAGCTATTCTGTCTGCAATCATGAGTACCATTGACTCTCAGCTGCTTGTATCTTCTTCTGCTCTTGCAGAGGACTTCTATAAAGCGCTGTTCCGTCCTAACGCAACTGAGCGTGAGCTTGTATGGGTTGGACGTGTTGCGGTTGCCGGTATCGCCTTAATTGCCGTATTGATCGCCGGAAACCCGGACAGTTCTGTACTTGATCTTGTATCTTATGCCTGGGCAGGATTCGGTGCCGCATTCGGTCCGATCATCATCTTGTCCTTGTTCTGGAAAGGCATTACCCGTAACGGTGCGCTTGCCGGTATTATTGTCGGTGCAGTAACTGTTGTTGTATGGGGTGACTTCCTGAGCGGCGGTATCTTTGATCTTTATGAAATCGTACCTGGTTTCATCTTGAACTTAATTGTTGCTATTGCAGTCAGTGCTGCAGGTGAACCGCCGAAAGAAATTATTGAAGAATTTGATGAAGCAGCTCGTCGTTAATATAACGATGAGCCCCCTAAAAGGATCTCCGGTCTCCCGGAGGTCCTTTTTTGTTTCTAACGTATGGCTTATTACAAATAAAATTCCGATTCTGTAGAAGGGGCTAGGCGAAAACACACAGGGAGCGGTAACGACCGAGGAGACTTGTCAGTAAAGGGGAGGTTCGACTAAGATCGCCACGTCCTGTGGCAACGTCGAACGACCCTGCGTCGTGCAGGGCCGGAAAGCGAGCCATTCCCCGGAGCTCCTTTTTCCACACAATATCTCGAAACTTAGTCTTCCACATTCCGCCCTGCAGGGTCAGAACTTTCTTATTAAAGTTAACAATAACGTTAATAACGTTTAATGCTTCCGTTGCAAAAGTTATCGTTAACCTGCCTGGATCTATGGGAAGGTTTAATATTAGGAAGAGCGGTGCACGCTAAGACAGCCGGAGAGCATTTATGTTAAGATAAGAAGGGTAAAAATAGCGCACGTTGATTCATAAGCCGTATATTTGGTATGATCATATATTATGTGAGATCGAAATGGAGGTCGCATTATGTCAAGAATTAGTAAAGACGAAGTGAAGCACGTAGCCAACCTGGCACGCCTTGCTATTACAGAAGACGAAGCCGATACATTCACTAAGCAGCTCGATGATATTATTACGTACGCCGAGCAGCTGAATGAACTCGACACAGAGGGAGTAGCTCCTACCACCCACGTACTGGATCTGAAGAATGTCTTACGTAAAGACGAGCCAAAAGAATGGCTGAACAAAGAAGATGTACTGAATAACGCACCCGAGCACAAAGATGGACAATTCAAAGTGCCATCGGTACTGGAATAGGAGGTTTGATCATGTCTCTATTTGACTATACATTACGTGAGCTTCAAGAGAAGCTACATAATCAGGAAATCCGAGTAACGGATCTTGTAGATGAGTCGTATAAACGAATTGAAGAGGTAGACGGGCAAGTGAAGGCTTTCTTAACGCTAAATGAAGAAGCCGCCCGCGCCCAGGCTGCAGAACTCGATCAGCAGCGAGGCGACAGCACCGCTAAACTGTTCGGTCTGCCGATCGGTGTGAAGGACAACATCGTAACCAAAGGTCTCCGTACAACGGCCGGAAGCCAGATTCTAAGTAATTTTAACGACCCATTGTACGATGCTACGGTCGTAAATAAATTGAATGACGCGAAGTCCATTACCATTGGTAAACTCAACATGGACGAGTTTGCTATGGGTTCTTCTAATGAGAACTCAAGCTATGACGCCGTCCGCAACCCTTGGAATACGGATTATGTTCCAGGCGGTTCAAGTGGTGGTTCAGCAGCCGCCGTTGCAGCTGGTGAAGTTCCTTATTCACTCGGTTCCGATACCGGCGGGTCTATCCGTCAGCCAGCCGCTTACTGCGGAGTTGTCGGTTTGAAACCAACATATGGTCGTGTCTCCCGTTTCGGTTTAGTCGCTTTTGCTTCCTCTTTGGATCAAATTGGTCCAATTACACGCAATGTGGAAGACAATGCGTTCTTGCTTGAAACCATTGCTGGACACGACAACATGGATTCAACTTCAGCGAACGTTGAGGTTCCAAACTACAGTGAAGCTCTTACAGGCGACGTCAAAGGACTGAAAATCGCTGTACCAAAAGAATACCTAAGTGAAGGTGTTTCTTCTGAAGTGAAGGAAGCCGTCCAGGCCGCTCTTCAGAAATATGAAGAACTTGGAGCAACATGGGAAGAAGTATCTCTTCCGCACTCCAAATACGCTCTATCCACGTACTACTTGATCGCATCATCTGAAGCTTCCGCCAACCTGGCCCGTTTTGACGGCGTCCGTTACGGCAAGCGCGCAGAAGATGCAGAGACGATGCTTGATATGTTCAAGCGCTCCCGTGCTGAAGGCTTCGGTGACGAAGTGAAGCGCCGGATTATGCTTGGAACGTTCGCGCTAAGCTCAGGTTACTATGACGCTTATTATAAAAAAGCTCAGCAGGTCCGTACGCTGATCAAGAATGATTTTGAAAAAGTGTTCGCAGATTACGACGTGATTATCGGGCCTACGACACCTACACCAGCCTTTAAAATAGGTGATAAAGTCGATGATCCGATGACGATGTATGCGAACGATATCCTGACCATCCCTGTGAATTTGGCAGGCGTTCCAGGTATTTCGATTCCATGCGGCTTCTCCTCTAATGGTCTTCCGATCGGTCTGCAAATCATCGGAAACCACTTTGATGAAAGCAGCGTGTATCGTACCGCTCATGCCTTCGAACAGGCTACTGAATTCCATAAACAACGCCCGTCCCTTGGAGGTGCGCGCTCATGAATTTTGAAACAATAATTGGACTAGAGGTCCACGTTGAATTAAAAACGGCATCTAAAATTTTCAGCCCGTCCCCGAATATGTTCGGAGATGAGCCGAATACGAACGTAAACCCGATTGACCTTGGGTACCCAGGTGTATTGCCTGTATTGAACGAGGAAGCCGTCAATTATGCGATGAAAGCAGCAATGGCTCTGAATTGTGATATCGCGACAGACACGAAATTCGATCGTAAAAACTATTTCTATCCGGATAACCCGAAAGCTTATCAGATTTCCCAATTTGATCAGCCAATCGGGGAAAACGGCTATATTGATATTGAAGTGGATGGCAAGAAAAAACGCATCGGCATTACGCGCCTTCACATGGAGGAAGATGCCGGTAAGCTGACCCACAGTGATGATGGTTACTCCCTTGTGGACTATAACCGTCAGGGTACACCGCTTGTCGAAATCGTATCCGAGCCGGACATCCGTTCACCGAAGGAAGCCTATGCGTATCTGGAAGCTTTGAAAAATATCATCCAGTACACCGGCGTTTCCGATTGTAAAATGGAAGAAGGTTCGCTTCGTTGTGACGCCAACCTGTCGATCCGTCCGATCGGTCAGGAAGAGTTTGGTGTGAAGACCGAGCTTAAAAACTTGAACTCCTTCTCTTTCGTCCAAAAAGGACTTGAATTTGAAGAAGTTCGCCAGCAGAAGGAACTGCTTTCTGGCGGAGAGATTCTTCAGGAAACACGCCGCTATGATGAGCAGACAAAAGAAACTGTTCTGATGCGTGTCAAAGAAGGTTCTGACGACTACCGTTACTTCCCGGAGCCAGACCTTGTCCCTCTTCATATTGATGAAGCTTGGAAGCAGCGCATTTTCGATCAGATCCCTGAGCTTCCAGCTGCCCGTAAGAAGCGTTATATCGAAGAACTGGATCTTCCGGAATACGATGCGATGGTGCTTACCAATAACAAAGAACTATCCGACTTCTTTGAAGAAACCATTGCTGAGGGAGCCGATATCAAGCAAGCATCCAACTGGCTGATGGGTGAAGTTTCCGCTTATATGAACAAGAACTATAAAGAACTTCACGAACTCGCCCTTACACCAGCTTCCCTTGCGAAGATGATCAAACTGATCGAAGACGGCACGATTTCGTCTAAGATTGCGAAGAAAGTCTTCAGCGAACTGGTTGAAAAAGGCGGCGATCCAGAGAAAATTGTTAAAGATAAAGGACTTGTCCAGATTTCTGATGAAGGTCAGCTGACCGAAATCGTAACGACCATTCTGGATAACAATCCGCAGTCCATTGAGGACTATAAGAACGGTAAAGACAAAGCGCTCGGATTCCTTGTCGGTCAAGTAATGAAAGAAACCAAAGGTCAGGCTAACCCACCGATGGTAAACAAAATTATTTTGGCTGAAATGGAGAAGCGTTAAAGCCTGCCATAGGTTAAACGAAAGCACGCACGGCGATTGGTGCGTGCTTTCGTATGGATGAGGAAAACCCATCATATACTATAAAAAGTGTTTTCAAATTCAGGAAAAAGAGCTATGATGTTCTATGGAACAAGCCTGGATGAGGGGGTCATACCATGAAACGTGCTCGAATAATCTATAACCCGACCTCTGGGAGAGAAGTCATTCGTAAGGTCCTCCCTGATATTCTGCAGCGGTTTGAGCAAACCGGCTACGAAACATCAACACATGCAACCACCTGTGCCGGAGATGCGATCGAAGCTGCAAAATATGCTGTAGATCGGGAGTTTGATGTAGTCGTTGCTGCAGGCGGGGATGGAACGATTAATGAAGTCATTAACGGTATTGCCGAACAGGACCACAAACCGAAGCTCGGCGTCATTCCAGTCGGGACAACCAATGATTTTGCACGTGCATTAAATATACCAAGGAACATTCATAAAGCCGTCGATATCATTTTGGAAGAGCATACTCAGCCGCTGGATATCGGCCGCGTGAACGGCCATTACTTCATGAACATTGCCGGGGGAGGAAAGATCACTGAAATTTCCTATGAAGTCCCTAGCAAGCTGAAAACGATGATCGGACAGCTGGCCTATTATTTAAAAGGAATTGAAATGCTGCCATCGATCCGTCCGACACGCGTTGAAATAGAGTATGACGGGAAATGGTACGAAGGAGAGATCATGTTATTTCTCGTTTCTAATACCAATTCCGTAGGCGGTCTGGAGAAACTGGCTCCATCGGCCCGTATGGATGATGGTTTGTTTGACTTAATGATTATTGAAAAAATGAACATTGCCGAATTCGTCCGTCTCGCCACACTCGCTATTCAAGGCAACCACTTGAACCATCCGAAGTTCATTCACACTACCGCGAGCCGTGTGAAGGTGAAGACGGATGAGAAAATGCAGTTGAACATTGATGGTGAATTCGGCGGCATGATGCCGGGAGAATTTGTGAATCTATACCGTCACCTGGAGTTCTTCTTACCGAAGGATAAATTTCCAGGTGAATTAGAAGAATCTTGAAGCGCTGCTGTCCCTATCCGGGGCAGCGGCGTTTTCTAATGTTTCATGAAACACTAGGATTTGTGATAAACTACGAACACAGAGTCTAAGTAGAAAAGGACGGATGAATGATGGCGAAACCAAAGCCGCCCGTACAGAAAAACCAGACCATACACCTGACGTTTGAAGATTTAACCCATGAAGGCAATGGGGTAGGGAAAGTGGATGGCTATCCGCTCTTCGTACCTTATGGTCTTCCCGGGGAAGAAGCCGAAGTAAAAGTCGTCAAAGTGAAAAAGAACTTCGGCTTTGGAAAGCTCTTGAATGTAAAAGAAGAAAGCGAAGACCGTGTTGAGCCGCCATGTGACGTGTATTACCAATGCGGCGGCTGCCAGCTGCAGCACATGAGCTATAGCATGCAGCTTGAGATGAAACACAATCAGGTGAAAAACGCGATGAAGAAAATCGGCCACCTTGAGCACGTGCCTGTCCACGAAACGATCGGAATGGCAGATCCGTGGCGCTATCGTAATAAAATTCAAATTCCAGTCGGACAAAAAGAAGACGGCCAGCTTATGACCGGCTTTTACCAGAAACGCAGCCACAACATTATCGATATGGACACGTGTATCATTCAGGATGAGCTGAACGACCGCATGGTGGAAACTGTAAGGCGTATTGCCACGGAACTAGGGATCTCAGCTTATGACGAGGACACCCACCGCGGCACGCTGCGTCATATTATGGTCCGCACCGGGCAGACAACAAAAGATATTATGATTGTGCTCGTAACGAAAACAAAGAACCTGCCTGAACAGGACAAGCTGATTGATGAAATCCGCGACGCCTTCCCAAGCGTGAAGTCAATCGTGCATAACGTGAACAACCAGAAGACAAATGTGATTCTCGGCAAAGAAACAAAAGTCATCTGGGGTGACGAATACATCTATGATATGATCGGCGATATTAAATTCATGATCTCACCAAAATCGTTCTATCAGGTCAACCCGACCCAAACGAAGAACCTTTATGACAAAGCGCTCGAATACGCTGACCTTCGTGGCGGCGAAACCGTTATTGACGCCTACTGCGGCATCGGCACGATTTCTCTTTTCCTCGCACAAAAGGCGAAGAAGGTGTACGGAGTCGAAATCGTTCCCGAAGCCGTCACCGACGCGAAGAAAAATGCCCGTCTGAACAAAATGGACAACGCCGAATTTTACGTCGGCCAAGCCGAAGAGCTGATGCCATGGTGGCGCAACCAGGGTCTTCGCCCGGACGTGATTGTCGTCGATCCACCGCGTAAAGGCTGTGATGAAGAACTGCTTAAAGCCATGCTTGATATGGAACCGGAGCGTATTGTCTATGTATCGTGTAATCCTTCGACGCTCGCGCGTGATTTACGTGTACTTGAGGATGGGGGATATGCGACGCAGGAGGTTCAGCCGGTGGATATGTTCCCGCAGACTAGTCACGTGGAGTGCGTCTCTCTGCTGACAAGAAAATATTGAATAGGATCAAGGGTTTGAGCCTATACTCAATCAGATAGTTTCGTGTGTTTTTAGTCGGTGGAAACAGAAATAGTACTTTCTGATAACCTATTCAAAGTGCGTTTTGCGAAAATGGTTGGACGATTTAACTAAAGATAAGTTACTGATGGATAGATTGCGTAGTAAGTTGAATGCTATATTAAATGTTAAAAATGAGCTAATATAAAGTAACAGTGTAGACTCTTTAATGAAGCAATGAACTTATTAAGAAGGGGTAGTTGATTATGAAATATTTAGGATCATGCCTTTGTGGTGAAGTTACTTACGAAGTAGAAGGAGATTTTGAAAATTTTTATCTTTGCCATTGTGGGCGATGTCGCAAAGACACAGGTTCAGCACATGCAGCCAATCTATTTTCTTCTACAGCCAAGCTAAGATGGCTGTCTGGTCAAGAAAAATCTAAAACCTTTAATTTTCGTTCAGAAGGGCACATAAAAAGTTTTTGCACTAATTGTGGATCGGCTTTGCCGAATATACAAATGGATGGGAAATTACTGGTCGTTCCTGCAGGAAGTATTGACGGTGATATAAACATAAAGCCGCAAGGACATATCTATTATGCAAGCAAAGCAAATTGGGATACTGAGCTTGAGAAAGTACCAAAGTTTGAAGAACTCCCAAATGAATGAAAATAAGAATCGTTATTCCTCATAAGCGTTTTGTGTTTTGATAACAATTGATAAGAGATCATCAAGAGAACCTGACACTTTAGTTTCAATGGGGGGATTGGAAATAAGCGTTCACCCCTGCAGACGTTGAAATTTTAAAATTGTATAAGACCATGAACTCACATATGGAGTGTGTGACTTGGCTTGAAAAGAAAGATAAGTAAGGTTCTAATACGACATTCGCGTGTGGAGGTGCTTGAATGGAAGCGAACAAAAAGTGGTTAGCCATACCTGAAAATGAAAGAAAGCAACTCATAGCAAACGTTTTTTGCAGCTCCTGTAAGGATGCAGTCACCATCACAGATTTTATCATCGTGGATCATCCTGTGGGTGTGATGCTGGAGGGGAAATGCAAAAACTGTGGAAGTAAGGCAGTAAGAGTAGTGGAGATAGATGAGTGAAGGAAAAGCAGGGGGAAATCCTCCTGCTTTTTTGGTATTTGAATTTGAAAACTACTCCTTTAGTTGGAAACGCTGTCCTAATGCTTCTAAAATAGAATCATGTTAGAGTAATACTCTAAGAAGAATGAGAGCCCTTGATTATGGGTATAGATAAGGGAATCCTTAGCCTGAATCTTGAAACAAACATTACTTTCACTAGGAAGGGGAATTTCTGATGGCTGATGAAAATTTAAGAAAAAGTTTAGTTGATGCTGCGTTTAAAAAGAGCAGCTCAGAAGAAGAACAGAAAGTAAAAGAAGAAGACAAAGCAACGGAAGGTGACCTCATTACTTTCCAAAAAGACGGCCAACAGGTTGAAGCTGTCGTAACTTCTTCTAAATTACAAAACTCCGTGGTTTGCGACATGACCATAATGGATGATTTCCACGAGCGCAATTTAGACTTTGAAAAAACCGTTGTTGCTCATATAAACTACAGCATTAAAGAACGCCGCGACGGGTAAGTTCAACAATAGTAATATATAAGAAAGAGCATCACACTTATCAAGTGTGATGCTCTTTGATTTATTAGCGACATACTTGAGTGCAAAAACTGTGGAAGTCTTGTAATAAGAGTTGTGGAGATGAATGAAGAAAAAGCAGGGGATTGAGATTTCTCCAAAAAAGAAATCTGAGAAGAATATCTATCAAAATTCATTGACTAGGCAACTAAGCATGTAATAATAGGACTAAAACCATAAGGAGATGAGTGCTCATGCCTCCTGGTCGTCTTAGTCATGAAGAAATCAAAATCATATTGAGGGCTGCAGATCCAAGCATCGCTGAAGGAGGAAGGACCCTACTTGCCAAGATTCTAAAAGGGTCCAAAGAAAAGAAAGTTCTGGAACTGAAATTAGATACATGTCCTTCCTATGGATATTATAAGAGTGAAAAACTGGAGGAAGTTAAGAAGAAGATCAACTGGATGATTCGTTATGATTACCTCGAATTAGAGAACGTTGGCAAGCTTCCATTGATTGTCTTCACAGAAAGAGGGTGGCTGATTGAGTCTGCTCAACGTGCAGACGAATTTATACACCAATGGGAAGAGTGGCTTAGCAGCGGCAAGAAGAATCCGGATATGACCTATTTGAAGGATAGGAACAGGGGAATGATTCTGTTGATGCTTGAAAAAATAAAAGCATCCGGTAATAAAGATTTTATTCCTTACTTGCAACTATGGGAAAAAGAAGATTACAGAAAAGTTCGTGCGGCTATTGAAGAGACGATCAGGGTCCTTGAAGAAAAAGAACCTTTCGATACGACCTGGTTAGAGGAGAGGAATGAGCAGGTTAGGAAAGCGTTGGCAGGTTATTCTTGGTTTGATGTTTTTCTCTAGGTTTGCTAACGTAGACAACTTCTTTTCAAAAGCACAGTTATCTTTGGTCAACTAATTACTATAACAATAGAAATAAACAAAAAGAGCGACCAATGTGGGGCTTTTGGACGCTCTTTTCCTGAACCGCTACTTCAATCAATATAACGCCTTGCACCAGCAAACTCGCTGGAATAATAATCGGATTCAAATACGTCAATAATTTCGACCGTACTTCTGGAATTAGGGGCATGGATCATCTGCCCTTCTCCAATATACATACCAACATGATGGACATAGCCTTCTCCTTCATCGTAAGCGAAGAACAACAGGTCACCCTTCTGCAAATTCTCTTTCTCTACTGGTGTTCCATGCTCTGCTTGTACAGAGGAATCTCTTGGAATCGTTATGCCGTGAGCTTTGTGGATGGTATGGGTAAATCCGGAACAATCAAAACCGAAGCCGGAAGTCCCCGCCCATAGGTAGGGCAGATCCAAAAATTGTTTTCCTGTTTCTACGAGGTCTTTTCCATCCGCATCAGGTATGTTTTTCTCATGGTTATAAATGGATACGTCATTGCTGTTTACCCATTTCATTGCGTCACTTGGCGTAGCGACAAGCACCATGTCTCCCGCCTGAGCTACAACAGGGAGGCGTGTGTTGAAACTAATTTCCTTGAATTCCTGGCTTTTTTTCTTGTCGTCATATAGAAAAACGGTGGGTTTTGTCACAAGAGCGAAAGGTTTGTTCTTTTTCATTACACTGTAGCGTCTTTCATCAGCGAGTTGATTCTTTGGCATCCAGGCAGGATAGCCAAGTTCATTTTTCGGCGTTGGCTGACTTTCAACGGCAACTTTTACCCAGTATCCGTCTTCTTCCAGAATCGTCACTTTCTGTCCGTAAAGAGCCTGGGTCTGCAATTCACCGACTAGCCATATCTTTTCCTCAGTTGTCATGCTTTCGGTCCATTCCCACATATCCACGGGATTACTTAAAGAGGGAGCGTCTAACTCTCTCGCTTGATCAGGTTCACTCCATAATGTAGCCACGGAAACATCTACATACATCTCCTTGTCCTCCGCCTGTACGGAAGAGCCGAAAGCGAGACTCAACAACAAAACTGCTACTATCATCCAATACTTTTTCATCAAATCCCTCCATTAAAGATTAATAGAAACCTAGGCCTGGTCCTTCACTTACCGTCACTTCCTTACCTTCGTAACTCATGCCCCCTTTCAATCCTTCATCTTTCATCCATAAAGGAGCATCAAGATCATATATCTTAATATTCGGATGAGCCATTGCCAGGTGGGCTGCAGCGGTACCGGAAACGATCGATTCCATCATACTTCCGATCATGCACGGGATCCCTGCACTTTCACAGATATCGGCGATTTGTCCTGCTCTTCTCAGTCCACCGGATTTCATTAATTTGATATTTAAGTAATCTACGCATTCCATCTCTACCAGGCGAAGGACCTCTTGTGGTGAGAATACACTCTCATCTGCCATAATCGGTATATGAACTTGATCACGCACATACTTCAATGCTTTTAAATCATGGGCGGGTACGGGCTGCTCGATGAATTCCACATTAATGTCCTCTTCTTTAAGGCGATTAATGAAATGTACGGCTTGTTTTCCGTTCCATCCCTGATTGGCATCCAGGCGCAGGCGAACTTTATCTCCCACTGCTTCTTTTACTTTAAGCAGACGCCGAAAATCCTCTTCTTCCTCATGACCGACTTTTAATTTAAGTACATCGAATCCTTCTTCAACCCTTGCCATAGCTTCTTCCTGCATCGTGTTGGGTTCATTGATACTGACGGTCATGTCTGTTTCCAATATTTTTTGATCTCCGCCGAGCAGTCGGTATAGAGGGAGGTTGTACTGTTTTCCAAAAGCATCATGAAGCGCTATATCCACAGCTGCTTTTGCACTTGAATTATTCACACAGCTTTTTTCCAGTTTCAATAGAAGATCGTTTTGTTTATTTATGTCCTTGTATAGGAGAGCATCTGTGATCGGTCCCTCCACAGCGGCTCTCATCCCCTCAAGGGAATCCCCCGTGACCTGGAGGGAGGCCGTTGCAGATCCGTACCCTGCTGTCCCATCCTCTGTTTTCAAGCGAACATCCAATACGTCGATTGTCTCTACCGTACGAATGGCGGTTTTGAAAGGTCTTTTGAGGGAGACGGTTCTCTTCTCGCATACTATATCGGTAATTTTCATTTTCTTTCCCCCTTACAAATTAGACAGTATTTCAGCAACAGCCAGACCTCCGTATGTTCCTAGGAACGAGCCCCCGAGAGCCATAAGCACCCCAATTGGTATTAGAGATCTATGAAAAGCACCAGCTAAGAGTGGTGCGGATGCCATCCCGCCGATATTTGCCAGACTGGAAACACCAAGCGTGAAAAGATCCAGCTTAAATACCTTCGCTACAATCATCATGATGATCGCGTGGACAGCCAGAATGACGAATCCGGAAATGATGTAAACTGGGGCCTGTCCCAGTTGGGAAAAGTCCGCTCTCGAAGCGATGAGGGCAATGACAATATAGAGAAAGACATTAGCTATATCCATTGATCCTGGAACTTTGGCAAGTTTTGTCATAGCCAAAAGTACACCCAGAATGGAGACAATTAGGATCGTCCACGTTGTGGCGTTCACCACGGTACCGAAGGATGGCAGGAGCCCCCCGAGTTCTGCAGCAATAGCGGAGACGAAGATAGCCAAAGCAAGAAGCCCCAGCATGTGAACAAAAGAGATTGTTTTTCCTTCTTTTTCTTCATCTTCTTCCATCAGCTCAGCTGTTACTTCATCAAGGTGCTCCGTGTTGGATTTCGCCCATTTGTTGAAAACGGCAGCGAATGGCACCAGCCAAAACATGATCATAACCCATGTCGAGTAGTTAACTGTATCCATAATCAGCGCATAGCCAAAGATGTTCTCCGGTACTTCCAAAATTCCCTGGATGATCACCATGTTGGCAGATCCGCCCGTCCAGCTTCCTGCCAGAGCACCGAATGCTTCCGAAGTGTTCGGTGCATAGAAACCTTGAAATAAAAGAAAAGTGATGACGAAACCAGCCATGATACTGAAAGCAGCTGCAAAATAGCCGATAAGCATTTTCGGTCCGAGTTTTACCAGCTTTCTTAAATCGCAATTAAGAAGCATTAAAAAAATGAGCATGGGAAGCAGTACATCACGAACACTTCCGTAAGTATTATCAATCGTTTCAGTGGATCCAATGATGCCGGTAGTCTTAAGGATGGCGCCTCCAAAATAAATGAGTACGATGCCAGGAACAAACTTAAAAAATTTACTTTTCGATGACTCTAGGAAAGCGACTAGGCCAGCCAGGCCGACAATCACTCCCAAATACAAAAATCCGCTTTCGATCATAATGCATTTCCTCCTTGAGATATGTAAATTTATAAAAACAAAAAACCCAGCCGTCAAGAAGTCTCTTCTTGTCGACTGGGTTTTATCCACGTATTAGTGAGATAAAGCAATCTACATTATATATTCATTATGTCACAGTACTTCAACTGGGCCTGTTTAAAAGCGACAATTAATGCTTTTTGAGATGAACCGAAATAGCGTTCTCGAATTGCTTGCTCGATCGCCGCCTCTTCCGTTATTTTATTCCCAATAAATAAGCTGCGCACGAAATAGACCGTAATGTCCATCATTGCTGTACATTCGACATCAACAATTTCATGGTTTTTCATGTCGATGACGAATCCTGCAAAGAAAGAGTCATATTTTTTCGTTATCGCATTGTTCCCGGGTGCTTTGGATTCACCCACGACATAACATGTGTGTTCTGAATACATTCGGATAAGCCTCCGATTCCCTGACATCTTTTGTGTGGAAAGCCTGTCCTTTAAAAGACAAACTGCCAGTACAAAATGCAGATTCCTATCGGTATTTATAGAAATATTACCATTTATAGAAAACGCATTCAATGTATTTTAAGAATTTTCTCACAAAATAAATGCGAAATTATACTTGGTTTTGACATTGTTCTTCTATTTTTCAAGCTAATTGTTTCCTTGTCATAAACTTAAAAATATCCAATAATTGTAATGACGGAAATTAAATTAGTGAGAAGGGGTCCTTATGAAAAAATACTTATTTTTAGTGGGGATATTATTATTAATTGGTTGTTCAAATGATTCAGATTCAAGCAATAATGAAGGTGACGGTGCTAAGAATGAAGAACCCAATCAAGAAAAACTGGACAATGAATTAAAAGATGAAGCAAGAGAAGTAAATTTTACTAGAGTAAGAGCTGGGCGAGTGGAAGAGGGTACTAAAGTACTTATTCAGGGAGAAGTTACTATGGCAAGTCCGATAGAAGTAGGTAGCGAATTAGTTGTGGCTACTCAAGAAGATGGTGGACATGGGATGTACACTGTCCAAAACATGGATTCGGATTCCCAGTACGAGGAAGGTGATTTTGTAAAAGTATATGGAACGTATAACGGAAAGTCTGAAGGTACCCCTAAAATTACTAGCCCTTTAATTGAAGTCCAATAGTGAAAAGATAGTATGTAAATTGGATGCGTTATCTTTAACTGGGCGCTCTCTTTAACTTATTTGCTAGTACAACATTAGAGGCAAGTATTCCTTTAATCTACTAAAAAACTCATAAAGTTTAAAACGCTATGGGAATGTAAAAAGCCCCTCACCCAATGCCAGCACGGCATCCCGGTGAGGGGCTTATTTAAATTATGCGTTATGATACGCCAAAGAATCTTTATTAGCTTTTAAGTCAAAACGATCCGCATTCATAACTTTCACCCAGGCATCTACGAAGTCACGCACAAATTTCTCTTGGTTATCATCCTGTGCATAAACTTCCCCGTAGGAACGCAGGATGGAGTTTGAACCGAAGACAAGATCGACGCGTGTGGCTGTGCGCACGAGTTCTCCAGTTTGGCGATCGCGACCTTCATAGGTGTTGAACTCGGTTGGATGCCATTCAATTCCCATGTCGAGCAGGTTTACGAAGAAGTCGTTCGTCAGTGTACCAACACGGTCTGTGAATACGCCGTGTTCAGTGTCGTTGTAGTTGGCGCCAAGTACGCGCATACCGCCGACTAAAACGGTCATTTCTGGTGCAGAAAGGTTTAATAGATGAGCTTTGTCGACTAATAGCTCTTCTGGACTCCACGCATATTTCTTCTTCTCATAGTTACGGAATCCATCGGCCATCGGCTCAAGTACTTCAAAGCTTTCTACATCTGTTTGTTCTTGAGTAGCATCGCCGCGTCCAGGTGCAAATGGAACGGTTACGTCCACACCGGCATCCTTAGCTGCTTTTTCGATGGCTGCACTACCACCAAGTACAATCAAGTCAGCGAGGCTTACGTTTTTATCAAGATCATTTTGAATGTCTTCATAAACAGAAATGACATTGGCCAGCTGCTCTGGTTCGTTTACGTCCCAGTCTTTCTGCGGGGCAAGACGGATGCGGGCACCATTCGCGCCGCCGCGCATATCGGATTTACGGAATGTGCTGGCTGAAGCCCAAGCTGTTTTGACAAGCTCGCTCACTGTCAGTCCAGAACTAAGAATTTTCTCCTTCAGGTCAGCGATTTCAGCGTCCGTTAAGGTGTAATTCACATCTGGAACTGGGTCCTGCCATACTAAATCTTCATCTGGAACTTCAGGGCCGAGATATCTTGCTTTAGGTCCCATGTCACGGTGAAGCAGTTTGAACCAGGCACGAGCGAATTTATCGGCAAATTCATCCGGGTTTTCGTGGAAGCGGCGTGAAATTTTTTCATACGTTGGATCTTCACGCAGCGCCATGTCCGCTGTTGTCATAAATGTAGGAACGCGTTCAGAGGAATCTTCTGCATCTGGAGCAAGATCCTCTTCTTTAGGGTTAACTGGAGCCCATTGATTGGCGCCTGCTCGACTCTTCGTAAGTTCCCACTCGTAGCCGAATAACAGGTCATAGTAACCGTTATCCCATACCGTTGGGTTAGCAGTCCACGCACCATCTACGCCACTCGTGATCGTGTCACGGCCTTTACCGCTTCCGTGACTGCTTTGCCAGCCTAAACCTTGCGCTTCAATATCAGCGGCTTCTGGTGCTGCGCCTACGTTGGCTTCCGCATCACCAGCTCCGTGTGCTTTACCAAAGGTGTGGCCACCAGCGATGAGAGCAACCGTCTCCTCATCATTCATACCCATGCGTCCGAATGTTTCGCGGATGTCGCGTGCACTTGCAAGGGGGTCTGGATGGCCATTTGGTCCTTCAGGGTTAACATAGATAAGCCCCATCTGAACAGCAGCAAGCGGATTTTCAAGCTCGCGGTCGCCTGAGTAACGGTTATCACCAAGCCATTCTTTTTCATTACCCCAGTAGATATCCTCTTCTGGGTGCCAGACGTCTTCACGGCCTCCGCCAAAGCCAAAGGTTTTCAAGCCCATGGATTCAAGCGCCACATTACCGGTAAGAACGAGTAAGTCGGCCCATGAAATCTTGTTGCCGTATTTCTGTTTGATCGGCCATAGCAGACGACGTGCTTTATCTAAGTTCGCATTGTCCGGCCAGCTGTTAAGCGGTGCAAAACGCTGAGATCCTGTGGCTCCACCGCCTCGTCCATCACCTGTACGATACGTACCGGCTGCGTGCCAGGACATACGGATGAAAAGGGGACCGTAGTGACCATAGTCCGCAGGCCACCAGTCCTGGCTGGTTGTCATAAGCTCTTCAAGATCCTGTTTCAGGGCATTATAATCGAGCTTTTTGAATTCTTCCGCGTAATCAAAATCCTCGCCCATTGGGTTCGTCTTTTTATCATTTTGATTTAATATGTGAAGATTCAGTTGGTTCGGCCACCAGTCTTTATTGGTTGTACCAACTTTAGTAGTCGTAACGGCGTTCTCTTCCTCCGTTTTTCCATGCATAACCGGACACTTATCGGGCTGATTGTTATTCATTTCATTTTTATCCATGTATAAATTCTCCCTTCTTATGTTGGAAAAACTAATTATAATCGATCTTAGATTATAATTATAATAAATTACTAACTGAATTGAAAGCGAGATGCATAGATTTCGAAAAGATTATTTTCAATTAGACAAAAAACCGAGGGTCGAGCGCAGCAGAACAATAATAAACTGAAGTTTATCATGAGGGAGTGGAGATTCTCTTAACTCTTATTTTAACAAATTTACTGAATTGAAAGTAGATTTTATCGTTTTTAAATAGATAAGATCTTTTATCACACTTAAAATGGGAAGCTGAAATATCTATAGTGATTTCATTAAATCTGCCGTTAAACGGCACATAAAACAGTCATGTACGGTCACACTAACCTTGTGCGATTATTTAAAACAGGAGTGAGTGAATATGAGCAAAAAATCCAAGTCGAAACGCAACATTCAAAAAGGAAGAGATGCCGTCCAGCCGAGTACAGGAGAAGAGAGAATCACGATAAACAAAACGAATGACCAAAAAGACGACCGGATTAAATAGAGGATCACGCAAGCAGTACATGATGATAAAGACGGAAACCAAAGCGCTGGCTTCCGTCTTTATCTATTTATGATTTTGAGAAGGGATAGAATGTTCTAAGAATCGCCAAGTTCCGATCATGTAAGAGTCTTAAACTCAAATCCTATATGGAAGAAAATTAAAATGATATACTTGCCGGAGATCTATACAAGAGGGGGTATGTTATATGTCTAAAGAAATGTGGGATCAAAGATTTTCCGAGCCCAATTACGCGTATGGAAAGCAGCCCAATGCTTTTATTAAAAATATGAGTGAGCGCCTTCCTAAAGATAGCAAGGTTGGATGCTTTGCTGAGGGAGAAGGGCGAAACGGTGTATACTTAGCGAAAATGGGGCATGATGTGACCATCCTGGATCAATCTGATCAAGGATTGAATAAAGCGCTGCAGTTAGGAAAAGAAGAAGACGTCAGCATAGAAACGGTTCAAGGTGACTTAACCAAGATGGAAATGGAACCCGAACAATTTGATGCTGCCGTTATGGTATTTGGTCACGTGCCGAAACAGGATCAATCGTTTCTGATGGAACAAATGATCCGGTCTGTAAAACCTGGAGGACACGTCCTATTTGAAGTTTATTCTGAGCATCAATTAGCCTATGGAACAGGAGGGCCCAAATCAGCGGAGATGCTGTACGCCCCAGAAGATGTCCTTCGCTGGATAAAAGATTATAAATGTCTTCATTTCTACTACGGGGAAGCCGAACGGAACGAAGGGGAAAAGCATAACGGCCTCGGTCATGTGATTCAAGGCTTGATCCAAAAATAAATAACTTAAAAAGAGGATAAGAACTCGGGTTAACCCGAGTTCTTATCCTCTTTTATCATTCATCAGCAGAAAACAGATATTCAGGAACTTCCTAAATCCAACGCTTACGTTGGCGTGGATCTCGGATTGAAAGACTTCGCTGTTCTATCGAATGGCACCACCTATGAAAACCCACGATACCTACGTAAGACCGAAAAGAAACTAGCAAAAGCTCAACGTATCCTTTCCCGAAGGGAAAAGGGTTCTTCAAATTGGCATAAGCAACGTATTAAAAAGAATCCTTCCAACCGTCGGTGCGACGGGGCTAGCCTAATCATTTGAACGAACCATTAGCTTCGTGCTCTTAGGAATCCCCCAACTTCAAGGAGCGTCAGCGAGTAAGTGGGGGGTAGTTCAATTGGTTACTTTTAAGTAAGGGAAAGCTTATTTTGGAACAAGATGATATTCGTTCATTCATCGCGAAGCAAAACATGTGGCACAAAGCGAATATAGATCAGTTCGCTCATCAGTTCTATGATGGTTTGAGTAATGATCAGAGCCGCCACCATACTCCCTATCTCTGGTAATGAAAAGGCGAGTGGAAGTACAACTAAAGAGTTCCTGGTAGAGCTGCTGAAAATAAGAGTGCGACCTGACTTCGCACCTAATTTAAACCAATTCGCTGCGAACTTAGACAGGAAGGGCATAATGATCATGAAAGCCACATACAGAGGGATAACTTTCACAACATCATTTGCATAGGCCGGTAGATTTGGTAATTGAGAAGCTGCAACTGCAAAGAGCGTGAAAGCCATAAACGGAACAGGCAGCCAAGCTGAACCACTTAAAATCTTTGCCCCTATGCGGGATTTCTTTGCTGCTAATTGGATACAGACTGCAGTGATAAGAGGAATGAAAATGAGTCCCAAAAAGGCTTCGAGAAAGGGGGAAGGATCTACGATTCCGGCAGCGTCCCTTCCCAAAAACATCCATAGATACAAAGGTAAAAGTACTAGCTGTATGATCAGTAAAATGGGAGTAGAGGCTAACATCAGCCTCTCATCACCTTTTCCTAACGCAGTGAAAACAATGACGTAGTCAATGCACGGGGTTAGTAGCACGAGGTAAAACCCTATCAAAAGTTCAGGGCTTTGCGGTAACAGTCGGGCCAGCAGCCAGACCACTATTGGTACGATAATGAAATTGGTCGTTAATAACGCTTTGATAAACTTTTTTTGGCCCCATGATTCTTTCATTGAAGTAAATGGAATCTGAGAAAACATGCTATACAGCAGTACTGCTATCACGATAGAAATAATCGATTCCAGACTTTCAGCAGACCGCGGCATAAGGAACCCAAACCCTGCTGCAGCCAGGAGGGAAATAAAATAAATCCAAATTTGGTTGTTTTCAAGTTTATGTTTAGAAAGCAGAGGAATTCTCCTCTCTTCGTTTATTATTTTTTCAAAAGTAAAAATCAACACGTAGATTGAGCTTAATCATTCTCCGTGTTGATCTTTTTATCTGGAACGGTAGTAGATTTTACTCCCCAAACGCTTCCGGAAGCATCTTAAATCCATCAATCTCTGCATCTTCTTCCACTTCAATCATAATGCAGCGTTTCCCTTTGTAGTTGACTTGTCTGACATATTCCAGGTCCTGAGGACTAATGGAAATGTTAGCGATCTTGGTGTTAATCTTAATCGATTTGGTTTTATATTTAGGGACAATGCTGCTTGCCTTCAGCTCATACGTTTCGTTATCCGTGACACGCTGGAAAGCGGTTTTTACTTTTTCAGAGTCGACTTGTTCTCCGCTCTGATTCAGCACGCGCTCCACGTCCTTATAATCGAGTCTTGGCGGTTCATCCTCTTCATTTTCTTCAACGACGCGGTTAATTTCACCATACACACTGGCGAGAGTAGAAGGGTTAAGCTGGTCACCGACGACATCTTTAATGACCTCCTCGAACACCGCCTTGTCTTCTTTCGCAGTCATGATTTCTTCGCCGTTTAATACGTCTTCAATGAAACGGTAGTCTGGTTCATTAGCTTTGCCGGAAGCGTAAAGAACGTGGTTCACATCAGAAGCCCCGTCTGTGATGGTTGGGAAAAGAAATCCAGTCATCGGGTTTTTGAGATCAATAACGGGGTCCACCTCGATCTTATACTTGAATTCTTTCTCCACGTAGTCGAACTGGATCTCTTTTTTAGGCTCCTGCGTCTGATTGACACTGCACAGAATAAAGGAATTAGAATAAACCGCGTCGCGTTCACTTTCTTCTGCTTCGTCATTGCGGCGCTTCGCCGGCTTCAAGTACTCGGCACGGATGAAAGTGATGACGACATCCTTTTCATAAGGGTTGTCCCTGATCATCTTTTCGGTCATCAAAAGCATTTGTTCTTTCCAGTCCTCGATGTTCGTGCTCAATAGCCCTTTATGTAAAATAAGCTGACTATGGTCTTCCGCCTCGCGCACGAATTTCAGTTCAAATAATTTTTCATCCAGCTGCCCGGTCAGTACCTTCTTGAAATTATTCATAAATAATTCCTGCTGGTCCTGGTCGAGCATTTCAAACGGCTGGCTCTGATGGTGATAAATATCTGTTGTTTCTTTCATAATATATACGTTAAAAATATCAGAGATTTTCATCAGATCGTTATCCACTTTGAATTGTCTGCGGATATCTGCAATATCTTTTTTGTCCATCAATCGTCCACTCCTAAGCTTATAATCCTTCTCTATTATTCTAACATAGGGACCGTGGAATCAATCACGCAGACGTTAGAATTTGTGCTGGTATATAGATCGCTTTTGAAGGTGGGAAAAGGCAAAGAAAAAGACTTCTTCAATAGGGAAGAAGTCTTTTTTGTAACCCTAGTTAGCTTGGTTAGGACGATGTGATTTTCTAGCTTGTTTAGCTTCTTCTTTGTGGATTCGATTGGCTTCTGCGCTGCCAAATCCTTCTGCGAATTCTGTGTCAGCTTTCTTCGGGTCGAACCCATTTTTGTGCTTTTGCTCCGGATCGTTCTTTTTTGTTCTCTTCGCCATAAATATCGCCTCCTTTTCGAATTTAGTATAAGAGGCTGTGCAGAATTTATACGAACTAAAAAGTTCAGTGTGGAGGGCGCAATCGAAGTAGCTAACGGCCCAATCGAGGTGTCTGACGGCCCAATTAAAGTAGCTAACGGCGCAATTGAAGTAGCTAACGGCGCAATTGAAGTAGCT
>NZ_FOOG01000011.1:32956-42599 GCF_900113125.1 Halobacillus alkaliphilus
CAATTGAAGTAGCTGACGGCGCAATTGAAGTAGCTGACGACCCAATCGAAGTAACTCATGACGCAATTATGCCGTTGCAAAGGGAAACTACTCTATTTCAGCAGGCTACGCCCCGATTCCGCTCGAAGCATGATCCAATCCGCTAAACGGTGGCGAAGGTGAAATAGTTATCGTAGTCTTTTTTCATTAAATTTCACCCTTCTGAGGTGGAATCGAACTCCTATAAGAGATATAATGTGAAAAGGATATTGGGTGCGGGAGTACTCAATCGGTTGATATGAATAGATGGAAGAAGGGCATCTACCCCTTCTTCCATCTATTTTTCTTTGTAAGTAAGGAGAGGAAGGAGGGACGTACCGATGACGAGGAATTTCTTTGCATTCATGGAAGAAACCACGGGCGTCCGTTTAAATGACGTGCAGAGACAAGCTGTTTTACACACAGATGGACCGCTGCTTCTGCTTGCGTCTCCGGGATCAGGGAAAACGACCACACTTAATATGAAAATTGGTTATCTTTTACTTGAGAAAAAGGTGAGAGCGGACAGAATTATGGCCATTACATTCAGTAAGGCGTCCGCACGGGATATGTCGGAACGTTTCGATCGGTTCTTTTCCGGCTTAACGAATGAAAAAGTCCATTTTTCAACGATTCACAGCTTCGCCTTCCAGGTGGTTCGGGAGTATCTGCGTAAGAAAAACCAGGATTTCCAGCTGATTGAAGGGCAGGTTCCGCAGGACGAATGGAAAAAAGGCTGGGACGGTCCAGAGGTACCCCTGCATAAGAAATTTATTTTGAAAAAAATATATGAGGATACGAATGGCACGCAAATGACGGATGACGAGATGGACGAACTGATGACCTATATCAGCTTTGTGAAAAACCGGATGGCTTCTGGGAAGGAATTGGACAAAATTACCTGCACCGTTAAAAATGCGGTTTCCATCTATCAAGCCTATGAACGATTCAAGAAAAATCATTCGACGCAGCTTTTGCTGGATTTTGATGATATGCTGACGTATTGCTATCAGTATTTATTAGATGATGCCGCCATTTTGGCTAAATATCAGAAGAAATTTGAGTATCTTCTGACCGATGAGAGTCAGGATAATTCTGTCGTTCAGCATGAAATTGTGAAGCTGTTATCCCAGCCGCAAAACAATCTTTGTGTGGTAGCTGATGATGACCAGTCCATCTTTATGTGGCGTGGGTCAGATGTGACGAAGCTGCTGCAGTTCGAGAAGGAGTACCCTGGGGCCACGGTGATGACGATGTCGCAGAATTACCGCTCCTCACAGGAGATCGTGAAAGCTTCCAATCAATTCATCAAGCGTAACCAGAACCGCTACCCAAAGGAAATGTTTACGGATAATTCATCCGATCAGCCGGTCGCTATCAAGACGATGCATCATTATGAGGATCAGTTGAAGTACGTGACGGAGGAGATAAAGAAAAGTGGAGTCAGCGAGGAAGTCGCTGTACTCTACCGTAATAACGCTTCTGCGGTGCCACTTGCGGATAAGCTGGATAAGGCAGGAGTCCACTTTTATATGAAAGATATTGATCCGAAGTTTTTCAAACACTGGATCGTTGAAGATATGCTGAATTTCATGCGCTTTTCTTATAATGATCGCAGGATTGATATCCTCGAAAGAATTCATATGAAATTTAACGCCTATATATCGAAGCGGCAGATCGCCTACTTGAAGAAGATGCCGATCGAAACGTCTATTTTTGATACGCTGCTTGAAATTGAACTGCCTTCCTATCAGAAGAAGGCCATTCCAAAAGCACAGAAGCTGTTCCAATCCATCAACCAAATGTCGCCGGATCAAGCCATTCGAACGATCCGTGAAAAGCTCGGTTATGACCACGCGATCAAAAAAATGTGCGAGAAATTCGGCTTTAACTCGGAACATCTTTTCGGCATAATTGATACCTTGGAAAAGATTGCGGAAGGACTCGAGACGTTAAAAGACTTCGCCGATCGTTTGAAGGAACTGGAGCATCTAGTCCAAACGTCGAAATTCAACAAGAATAAAAGCAATTTGACGCTCACCACTTTTCATAGTGCTAAAGGTTTAGAGTATGACAAGGTTTATATGATCGACCTCATTAATGGAATCGTTCCGTCCCAGAATGATATGGAGCGTTACCGTAACAAAGAGTACGGTCCTATGGAAGAAGCGGTACGTCTGTTTTATGTGGGGATGACACGGGCCC
The DNA here is from genome assembly GCF_900113125.1 of Halobacillus alkaliphilus. Taxonomy (GTDB): domain Bacteria; phylum Bacillota; class Bacilli; order Bacillales; family Halobacillaceae; genus Halobacillus; species Halobacillus alkaliphilus. The sequence continues at coordinate 35,180 of NZ_FOOG01000011.1, forward strand.
GGACGAACCTGGAACTCCTGACCTACCACTATAAAGGCAGTGAGCGTGTGACAGAATCGATATTTGTTACGAATGTGAAAAAGATAGTTCAGCCTGCGGGCGAAACCCCCTCCTCTAAAAAGAGTAAGTATGCCGCCTCTGATTTATCGGATGAAAGTCTGGTCCAGCTCGATGATATTGACCTTGGGCTAGAGGTTATTCACAGTAAGTTTGGCCCTGGTGTGATTAAAGAGTACGGCGGAGATCAAATCGGGATTCAGTTTGAAACGGGTGGTTACAAGGAACTGCTTTTAGAGGTTTGTTTGAGAAACGGTCTGCTTAAGAAGCTGTAAAAGTGAGGCGGTTATACAAGGCAGAGAGTCTGCCTGAAGAGAGAGGAACTTTTTAAAAAGTGCAGTCTCCATAAACTAATCATTCCTTTTCCCCTTCATTCTTCATAGGATATAAAAAGTGGATGAGAGGGGAGCTACATGTCTCAAAGAGCTCAACGAGGAAATAACCTTCTTTTTAAGACAGAACCAGCCGGGCAGACGATTGAACCAGGGAAAACGGTAGTGGTCACAGGAACGCATGCTGATGGAATTCACGTTCAGCCTTTTTACACGATCCGGGTCGTTGCGGGAAACCGGATTGTTTCAGAAGGGTCTGTAACTCTTAAACTGATTACAAAAATTGATCAGATTAACTTTTTAGTGTTGGATATACTTATCCTTGATCCAGGTGAACAGCTTACTCGAACTTATCATGCCCCTGGTCTCGATTTGGTCATGAAAGCAGAGGTGCCGGATGAGTCCGGGGTGAATGCGATTGATGTGGCTGTATTTGGCTTCAGATTTTAAGATTTTCTATCTAAATCCATGGGAAGCTGTTCTAATTAGGCGGAGCAGCTTCCTTCATTATATATCTTTGTACGAGTACTCCTAGTTTAGTAAACTTAAGATTAATAAGGGGGAAAGGAAACTATACATGCCTACATACAACAAATTAGTTAGGGTGGGCGCCATGATAAAAAGTACCTCTGTCTAAAAAAAATTTAAAGAATATGAGACCGAAATGCTTCTCCAAATCGATAATAGATATGGAGGAGTTTTTTATAGAAAAAGAAAGAGGCGGTACTCATGAATTATTTAAGAGAATTGAATGGATTCTTTGATCAGATTGAACTGGATGGATTGTCAGCGTCAGCGGTAGGATTGTGGTACACGATGATGCAGTTTGCTAATAAATCAGGATGGCGTGAGGAATTCTCGGTCCCTGCATCTGCTCTTCGTCTGAAGTCAGGATTGAAAGAAACAGCATTTAAGCGGGCAAGGAAAGAGCTGGTTGATAAGGGTTATATTGAACACCGGTCCGTTGATCGCAACCATGCCCCTTTTTACAAAATGATTTCGCGTGAAAGAAAAGAAGGCAAGGAGAGCATGAGCGGAGGAGCGAACCAGGGAGCGAGCGCAGAAGTGAACCAGAAAGCCCAAGGAACCGCCCACTTTGGTGACCACCCAGACGACCTAGAATCAGCCCCTTTATATAAAAGAAAAGAAAAAAGAGAAAACCATGTACTAGTAGATGATGCGGCACCGCTTCATTTCTATGAACAAAACTTTCAAAATCTCACCCCCTATACGATAGAAAGTATTTCACGATGGTGCGCTGTTCTATCTGAGGATCTGGTCATAGAGTCGATGAAAATGGCATTGATGCAGAATAAAATATTTTTTAAATACTGTGAGGGCATCTTGAAGAAGTGGGAACGGCTCGGTGTGAAGTCTGTGGAAGAAGTGCGTAAGCATGAAGAGGATTGGCGGTTAAAGAGAAAAGGAACCCACGAATTGGAAAAGTATGGATCGTCATTCTTGGAAGAAGACAGCCCTATGGAAAGAATTTAATGAATCACCGAATAAAACACGATATTTAGGGTAATGAAATAAGTAGAATGATTGTAAAGTAAAGGGTGAACGACATGGAGAAGATGAACCGAGGAATACTAACCGCATTATCCGCCATTGGGATTGCCCAGGCACTTAAGATTGTAACTCACAAAAGATTGACAGGTAAGTGGGATGTGAAACAGGTGGCGACAACCGGAGGCATGCCGAGTTCCCATTCGGCAGGAGTTGCCGCGTTAACGACCTACATAGCAGCTAATAAAGGATCCCGCCACACTGAAACAGCGCTGGCGACCGTTTTTGGTGTCATTGTCATGTACGACGCGCAGGGCATCCGCCGTCATACGGGAGAGATCGCTAAACTGGTTAATGACTTAGAGGATAATTTCGCTGAAATTGCTCTCGACTTTCCGAGCTTTGAGTTTGTAGAGCGGGAGAAAGAGTTGAAGGAACTATTAGGCCACCAGCCGGTTGAAGTGCTCGGCGGGGCTATTTTTGGTTCTGCGCTTGGTTTTATGTCAGCCAAGTTTGAAAATAGAGAGAAGAAAGTAAAAGAATCTTAAATTCGAATACGGACATGAGGAAGACTTAAAATAGCAGACTTGAAGCAAGGGCTGCTATTTTTATTTTTAGAATAAATTCATTTGAACGTTTCTACTTAGATGAAAGCGTTGGGGCGTTCAGCTTCCTTTTCAAACTTAGAACCAATGATACTTACGCATAAAAGGTGCCAGGCTTTTAACGAAGCGGTATTTTGAAAATGGTGAGTTAGCAATTTGAAGTCCGATGCGGTAGGCTTCTTCATCAATTCGTTCTTGTTGCTCCTTGAACTCTGCTTCACTTGAGACGTCCAGAAGCAGCTCGACATTATACCACACGTTTGTACGGAAGTTAGCCATAAAAAAAGAAGATAACGTTTCATCGTTGCGTCCCATAAGAACATCTATCCAACGAAGCAAGCTGGCATAGTGTTTCGTTAGTTCATCTTGAACGATGTCCACCAGATCACCTAATACATCGTTTATACGTTCATGATCCCGCCGCCTGTGGAGCATACGACGAGCATTGGGCCAAGTTTGATCCTCATCAAGAATTTTATGTAAGACCATGGGGAGGTCGCGGTTGATGTGGGCGTTGATGCCGAGCAGGGCATCTTGCAGTACGAAACTCTGTTTTTCTTCAGCTACTTGAAAAGCAAGCTTCCACGCGGGTGCGCAATGAGTATCTGCTTCATAGGCATTGACGGCATTAAAATAATAGTGGGCAAAACGAACAAGAACGCGTTCCATCCAAACACGGTCTTCAAAGAAACCAGATTCAAGACGCATCTGCATTTCCTGTGTCATTAATAAATAAACATGCTGAAATACAGCCCGGTAGTCACTGCTGCGTTGAAGAATATGGAGGTGCTCTGCCATTAATTCAATCGACTCTTCCAAGGACTCTGCCTGTTTTTCAGGCGTGCTTATAGATTTCATTCCAACAGCCTCCCTCGAAGGTTAATAGGTACTTATGAAAAATAATGAGTTAAGCAGCTATGAGGAAAATGAATTAAATGACGTTATAAGTTATTAGGATAAGAATTGTGGAGTATTTTTGCCGGAGAAAAATTACGTTTCAATTTGTAATTATGTTTAGTATAACACCTAATCTTACTAGGTTTAATGGAAATCCTATAACGTTGAAAAGTTTGACTGAATGATGATAGGGGCGATGCTTGTGGTAAGAAAAGTCATCCTAAGCAGAAAAGGTTTTGATAGCAGTACGGGCGGTAAGCCCAGTCCAATTTATAAAGACAGCCTCCTGCCTTTTCACATTCCAAGGGCAGATACAGGAATATTTTATAAAGACCTTAATGCAGTGGGCAGCGAGAGCTATCTGGACATCATGAAAGATTTAGGAATTAACCAGTTTTCTGAGACACATCTTGATCCTGATTTGGAGTCCACTATGATGAAGAATCGCTCCGAGGAATGGCGCGGCCTGTTTGGCCAAAGTGGTATATCTCAGGGCACTCTGCATAACCGTGATGTTGGTCCGGGAGATCTATTTCTTTTTTTCGGATGGTTTAAAGAAGTGGAAAAAGTAAACGGGAAGTATCGCTACGTGCCAGACGCACCGGACCTTCATGTGATCTTTGGTTACCTGGAGGTGGACGAGGTCTGGGATGTGAATGCAGATCAGGTACCATCCTGGGCAGAATATCATCCTCATATCAAGGAAAAAGAAGATAATCAAAGTAAACGTAATTGTATCTACGCAGCGACTTCTGACTTTTCTACGAACCCGGGTCAAAGAGGCTGGGGAACGTTCGGTTATGAGAAAAGTTTGGTACTGACCGAAGAAGGGGCGAAAAACCGCACCCAGTGGAAACTGCCTTCCTGTTTCAAGGATGAACAACCGCAGTTCACCCATAATATTAAAGTATGGAATGAAGGACCTGACGGGATTGAAATGCAGACTTCTGGCAGGGGCGACCAGGAGATGTATGTTAGCAGTAATCGTAGTGTCTTGAAATGGGCGGAGCGTTTAATTGCAGAAGGAAAAGTGTTTTCTTGAGACTCAAAGAAGGGAGTAGGATTATGGACATTAATCGCCAGATCAAACTCTTTGAAAAGCAAGCCGAAAAGTATGCTAAACGCGCAAGAAAACAAACCGCGGACCATAAATGGCGGAGAAAGTTACTGCACTCAGCCAGAGGAAATATCCTAGAAATATCGGTAGGAGCAGGAACGAATTTTCAATACTATCCTGAAGATGCTGAGGTAACCGCGGTGGATTTCAGTCCGACTATGATCGAACAGGCCAAAGGAGCAGCGGCTGAACAAACTTTGAAGGTGGATTTTATGGTTGAAAATGTTGAGGAGCTCGACTTACCTTCCCGTTCTTTTGATACGGTCGTATCCACCTTGTCGATGTGCTCCTATCCTAATCCTGAAAAGGTGCTAGAGAAGCTCGGAACGTTATGTAAGGAAGAGGGGCAGATCCTTCTGCTGGAACACGGCGTGAGTACAAACCGCCTGGTTTCCAGTCTTCAACATTTGATGGATCCATTGGTGAAAAAGCGTATTGGGTGCCACGTGAACAGAGATATGTTGAAGTTGTTTGACGAATCACCATTGGAAATAAAGCGGGTGGAAAGCTCACTTCTTAATTCCATTCATCTCGTGTGGGCACGACCTTCGGAGTCTTGAAGATTGGAAAGAGGAAAGTCTTTCGTAGGGAAAATAGTAACCAATTGTAAAAGTTTAAAATCTCGGTACATTATCTTTGCAATCTCCCCTCTTATTCGTTAGGATTCATTTCGAGATGCGAAATAAAAAGGGGGGGGCATTAGAATGGAGAAGCAACACGAATCGTCTGTACCTAACCCGACGAGACTATTAGTCTCATTATGTGCAGTTCTTATGCTTTCCGTGATGAACGGAACGATGTTTAATATTGCTGTGCCGGATATAGCGAAGACGTATCAGCTGATGCCTTCAGAAGTAAGCTGGGTCATGACCGGCTACATTATGGTATATGCGGTGGGTGCACTAACGTATGGAAAGCTCGCGGACTTTTATCCCTTCCGTACCTTAATCACGGTTGGCCTGACAATTTTTGCAGCGGGATCGTTATTTGGTTTCTTTGCTCAGAATTATGGGATGGTCCTTGTGGCCCGCGTCATTCAAGCCGTAGGGGGAGCGATGATTCCTGCGCTTGTATTTTTAGCACCCATTCGTTACTTTCCTAAAACAAGAGGAAAAGTACTGGGTATTGTATCCTCTGTTATGGCCTTTGCCTCAGGCATAGGGCCGATTGCAGGCGGGTTTATAGCCGGATTCCTGGATTGGCGCTACTTATTTTTGACGTCAGCATTAATTATTGTCACACTGCCTTTTCTTAGAAAAAACCTACCGCAGGAAGAGACGAATAAAGGCTACATTGATTATATAGGAGCGGCTTTGATTGCTGGATTCATTTCCACATTGCTGCTCGGGATTACACTCGGAATCCCATGGATCTTCGGGCTAACCGGTCTGTTTTTCTTGTTAAACTTATGGAGAATGAAAGCCATCGAAGAACCATTTATTCCTCCGCATTTATTTAAAAATATCAAATACAGATCTACCATTATTACAAGTTTTCTAAGTATTACCTGCTTATTCGGCATGATGTTCATGCTGCCGATCATGTTCCGGGATACGTACCAACTGGGCACGATGGCCATTGGGCTCGTCCTCTTCCCAGGAGCTTTGAGTGCTGCGCTTATGGGGCAAAAAGGCGGAAATCTGGTAGATACTAAAGGGAATACCTTTGTACTTTACCTTGCGATGACACTGCTGGCTTCAGGATTCTTCCTACTTTCCATGATTGTAGGAGCTAATCAGTATATCGTAAGTGCAACAATTATCGTTGCCTATATGAGCTTTCCACTTGTTCAGGCCTCGTCCGCTGATATTCTTGCCAATCTGCTCGATAAAAAAGAAACCGGAGTAGGTATGGGTGTATTCAATCTGCTGAACTTTGTGTCTGGTGCGTTAAGCGGAGCCGTCATCGGTAAAACACTGGACCTCTTCGACCCTGCCCGACCTCTCAATTGGCTCGGTTTCAATGGAGATACGGCGATTTACAGTAACATTTTCTTAGGTTTTTCCATAATTATTCTATTATCGCTGGGGCAATTCTATTTATTTTACAATCAAAAATCCTTGGGCTTAAAGAAAGCAGCATCTGACTACTAATAGAAAATCCCCCGGCACGCTTAGAGGTGACGGGGGATTGTTTTGTTTATTTGACTCTGACTTCTGATCCAATCTGGAGGTTGCGTGCATCAATGCCAGGGTTTAAGCCATATAAGTCATCAACCGTTACACCAGCGTGAAGATTCGCGATACTTGTCAGTGTACTTCCTGGGCGTACGGTGTGAAATTCTTTACTGTAGCCATCGCTGCGGCTGACTCTTACTTCCTGGCCGGGCTGTAAATTACGAGGTTCAATGTCAGGGTTCAAATCATATAAGTCTTTCAGTGTGACACCCGCATGCAAATTTGCGATGCTCGTCAGGGTACTGCCTGGGGTCACAGTGTGGAAGACTTCATTTGGCATGTCATCTTCTGCAGCCTCCCCTGTTTGGAAGGTGATTTCAGAACCTACTTGAATGTTATGCGCATCTATACCGGGGTTCCATTCGTATAAATCGTTCACCGAAACATCCTCATACTGCTGGGCAATGCTCCAAAGCGTATCTCCTTTATCAAAAGTAACAGTGGTCTTCTCAGCCGAAACACTGCCAGCGCCAAAGCCGAAGGTCATTCCTAAAGCTAATACCGGTGCAAGATATTTTGTTTTTTTCATACATTACCCCTCCTTTAGAGTTATGAAATGGCTTACATTATATGTGTTTCGGATTTACACGTCATTTAAACGTAAAATTTTTGTAATAATGGAATTTTTTATTTTGATATTTATTTTGAAAAACTAGTTATTAATTGCGGAAAATTACTGTCTTATTGCTGGCGGTGCGTAGTGGAGCCCGGAACAATTGACGAGGA
>NZ_FOOG01000011.1:43289-95440 GCF_900113125.1 Halobacillus alkaliphilus
GGCCCAATCGAAAGAGAGGACGGCCCAATCGAGAGAGAGCACGGCTCAATCGGGAGAGAGGACGGCCCAATTGAGGTACCCCCACTCAATCATCGCCAAAGCCAAATATCCAGTAGGTTGCGCAGAAGGTTTGGAAGAAGAGTTTCTTTCCCAGTCACTGTCCTTTCAAAGAATGTATCAAAAATGAGCCCTCCATAACCGGGAACCCCTCCCAGGCTCCAACTCATCCAAAAAAACCAGACCCTCATCTAGAGAGTCTGGCTTCTATCAATCTTATACCCACGTATAATCTTTGCCCCAGCTTTCTTTCGCCAGCTGCTGAACGTTCTGAACAATTGAATCATCGACAGCGTAGGCTTCACCCTGCTCATAAGGATTGTAGTGGAAGGCATAAAGCCTTGAGGCGAATTCATGGAATGGAAGTGAGCTCTCGCCTTCTTCTTCTCCATTTCCAGCTACGCTTGGTTCAATATTCTGCCCCCAGTTCTGGGAACCGTCGTTGTTCGGATTGTAAAAATAGATCCTGTCTACTCCTTCAGGGTCTACACCGATACGAATAATCGATACGGCGTGGAGCCCGAGGAGCTTTCCGTGTACGTTCGTGATAAAGATCCCGACAGGGTTTGGATAAATCATTTCATAGTCATCATTATATTCGGTATGGTGAGTAGCGTAAAACAGACGTACAAATCCAGGATAGTCCTGCACAAACCCCGTAAGCGGATCGATGATATTGGCGAAACCTTTTTGCACCCAGTTGCCGTAAAAAGCTGGGTTGACCCATCGGTGCCCGTCGTCTCCGCGTAAAGCTACACGCGACATCATTTCGCTGTAAATCCTGTCCAAATGAGGAACCAGGATAAGTGAGATCGGATCGAGCTCCTTATGCAGCTCGGGAGCGAGTCCACCGCTTAAATCTTTGGAGTGAATGGCTTGCCCTTCGAACATGAAATCGATGTCTCCATCCCGCGCTGCGCGTGGGATAATTTCCAGTAAGAATCCTGGAGCGTGCTGCGCCCATAAGCTGATCCCTCTGGCAGCCTGGCAGGTTGGATTGAAGCCCTGACCGATGCCGAGCGGCTGGCCAAGCACTTGAATCGTCGCGGCAACGAGGATATTATTTGCTGTTAATCCTTCACCAACGCTGGTGGTCTGGGCAAGAGCGTTCCGGACATCAGGACGAATATCAAGCTCGATCAATCTCCGCAATCCTGGTGGAACAGGAGAATGAGAGAGGACACCTCGCTCAAGCATCAGTGCCAGCCCGTAAATCGCCTGACGGGTTGCTGGAAACACGGAGGCACGGATTAATTGAATCACGAGCTCGTTATTTTCCTCCAGGTTGGCAATTCCTTTACTGCTCAAATCGAGCGCGTGAGGCAGCAATTGTGGCATGCGTTTGGACAAGTAGCGGATTAAAGTTGCATGATGCGGTGCTACGAGACCAGTGGAACGCATGGATTTAGCAAAAGAAACGCTTTCTGAAATAAGCTCCGAGCGTGACAGCCCTTTGAGCTGCGCACGGTAAGCGTGCACATCCTTATAACGGCTGCTTATCTCCGAAGGACCTTCGATCGCAGCGATAAAGCGGATAAGTTCAGATTTATCATTATCCTCATGTTCTTTTTCTAACATTTCTTTGGCCATTCGAATCATGGAGACAGTCCGCTTAATCATAATGGGGCGCTGTGCGGTCAGACGTTTGATTTCATCAATAAGCGTCTGAATGAGCGCATTAGATGAAAGATGATTGGCTAAGAATTGAAAAAGTTCACTGGCTTTTTCATCATTCTCATGCTTTTCAATACGTGCGCTTTCCGAAGCATCCGGAAATAGAAGATTCAAGTTGAGAACCATCACTTCATTTAGAAATTCTTCTGCCATCTGCGGTGTAACGGCTGGATTGACATACCGCTCTTTCGCTATAGCCAGCATGCGCAGTTCACTTAAGATTTCAATGATCATCGGCAGTCCTTTTGCTTTTAAGGATCCAGCAACAAGCGGGGGCTGAAGCTTATTCGCTTCCTCCCATGGTCCATCCTGGAATACACCGGTTTGCTCAAATCGGTCGGCATATCCATAAAGGTGTTCCAGTCCATTATCCGTTTCAATGAGGCGGTTAGCCTCCTGATAGACATCGGTCTGGTATCTTGATTTTGCAAAAGGCGGTGCTTCTTCTAAAGCAGCCAGGGCCTGAGAGAAACGTTCGATAATAACACCTGTAGGTTGAGGCATTTCACCTCTCCTTTCTATAAGAACTTCACTTGTCTAGATGTAGAAATCATACTTTTCGTAACTTTTAAGAAGGTTCGTCATTTCCTCACTATCTTTTCCATAGAAAAAGATGGTTCCATAATGGTTCCCGAAACCGACACGTTCTGCTACTTTACCTTGAGGCGGGGTGAACATATCGTGCTTTTCAAAGTAGGAATGGTGCTCCAGTTCCTCAGGAATTTCAAGATCTTTTACATAATCGGTATTTGGGTGGACCATCAGACAGCCTGCGTAAGCTTCATATTGGTAAGGATCCGGGAAGAATTGATCCAGTTCCTCTTCCGTCGTATTCGGATCACTGCATAGAATTTGGGCTTCATAAGCGCTGAATCCATAGGCGCGCTCAATCAGCTCAAAGATGTGACCGCCTGGCACACGGGCAGCCACTTCACCGAAGTGCAGGGTTCCGTCTGGAGTGAGGAAATATTCAGGATGGATCACACCGTATTCAATTTCGAAGGCATCCACCAGCTGCTGAACTGCCCGTTCAATCAAAGGTCTCTTTTCTTCTAGTAATGGCGAAGCGGGGACGAAATTAGAATAGCCCAAACGAATATATTCTGTGATATTTAAAAAGCGGACTTTGCCCTTATGAACAAAGGCTTCACATGAGAATTCCTGTCCATCCAGATGACTTTCCATTAAGAGAGGGAAGTCTGTATCTTGAATTTGTTCAATTCCTTCAGCGGTATTGATAGCCAGGTGACCAACGGATCCAGCTTTGTCCAGTGGTTTTACATGAATCGGATCAAGATGATCGCCGTCTAATTTAAGCAGGGCTTCATTTACACGCTTTAGAAAACGTTCCACGTCGTCTTTGCTGCGCGCTTCTTCAAAAACGCCTACCTTAATTCCGGATATTTGTGCTTTGCGTTTCATCATCCCTTTATCACGTAATAATAAGGAACGGTTAAACACACGCGGATCTTCGCGGAAGCGGGCATTTAAGGCTCCAGCCCACTCGACACACTCTTCATATAAAGGAACGGCTACTTCTGCGCCCATTTCTTTCAGCTGCATATAGAGGTGATCAGAGCTTTCATTGATCTTGTTGAAATCCCATCCCACAAACGGAATCTCGTGTTTCTCGGCATAGGACTCAAAATCGGGTGGACCTACTACGATGAACGGCCGGTTCATTTTCGCGGCAGCTTCTATCGCTTGCACGCTCCATCCAATCAAAGCTGTATAATAAGGCTTCGTTTTCTCCGATTCCTCCACAGTTGTATTCAATTCAAGTTGATCAAGTTCCATCTCATCGCTCTCCTTTTAAAATGACTTTTCTGGAATTTGAAACCGCATCATTTTGCCATGTAGTCATAAACGGTCTCTATCATTTTAAAAGTATCAAAGTCTAGCAAAAACTGTAAGCATTATTATTGGATTCGACAATCAAAGTCAAAAGTCGCGCTTCTTCTACACTACATGTAGGGGGACTACTTTTGTAACTTTACGGGGATTGATAATGACCATCTATACCAACAATTAGAAAAGAATAAACCTATTTACAAAATTTAAAATAAATTGGAGATTATAGGAGTTATTATTTTTTTCCGAAAGAGGTTGATTCAAGTTAATTAAAGTTTTGAAACCTAGATGGATCTGTTTCGTATGCAGAGTAACGATGTTTTTTTAAAGAGGGGTGTTCATTCATCCTTTGGTCAATGTATATATGTTTCTTGAGAATTATCTAACAAGTCACCCCTCTCTACTGTAATGCATGCGGCTGTATAGTAGATTAGTAGGCAGGGAGCACATTTGAAGCGATTAGAAGGTAAGCCCTCAATTGTTCAATAAGAATTGTAGTCTACCAGTATCACGGACTTATCTTCAGCAAAATATCAACTCGTGGAGGTATTCACATGAGTGAGGAAAAAGAAAAACCCGAAGCAGCAAGGGAAAGAATTAGACAAGAGGAATTGAAAAAAGAGCCTTCGGGAAGTATTCACGGAGGCGGCCTTCCTGACTTAGTTGGGAATTTAGGATGGAAAGGTACTGGAATCATTATTCTTGTACTGATAGCAGGGTTTATCATCTATGCTGTTTTCTTTCGCTAATGTAATATAATAAATACCTTGATAGCGACTGTTTATCAAGTCTATCCTTAATCATCTATATAAAAGCATGGCAAATCTACCATTTTTCTTAAAATAGGTTTAAGCAAAGGTTTTTTTGTCAAAAGTACCCCAAAAGGGTGATGAATAATGACTAGCGAACTAAAAGAAAAACAACGCTATCGAGACAGATTAAAAAAGCTGAATCCAGCTAAAGCTATAAAACGCAGCAGGAAGCATTTTTCTGAGAAAGAATATGGTGAGAAGATCCGTACGAATAGCAGCCGGATCGGATCTAAAATTGTGTACTATAGTCTTTTGCTCTATTATGCATTTAAGAGTGAGGATACACCGAAGAAAGCGAAACTCACGATTGCCGGTGCGCTTGGTTATTTGATTCTGCCGGTTGATTTAATTCCAGATTTTATTCCAGTTGTCGGTTTCACGGATGACAGTGCCGTAATCGTTTATGCGGTCTATCAGGTTATCTCTCATATTGATGAAAATGTGAAGGAGCAGGCGCGTAATCGCGTGAGCAGTCTGTTTGGCGAGTCTGTGCTGGGCGATTTGGAAGATCCGGCCAAAGATTCAGCCGAAAATCCGCAAGCATAGATGGGGGAAGATTATGAATCAAGTAGACATACGAGAAGTGGCTGATGCCATCGAGGTGCAAGTAGAAGGTGACTTAGCGCTGGTAGATAAGATCGACGGCAAAATCGTTCATGTTAGTGACGAAGCAATAGGAGATGTAGAAGAGGAAGAGGACTTCGACCATTTGTTGGAATGGCAAAGAGAGGAACGCCATTTAGCACAGCATATTTTAGAGAATGAGACTCGCTACATCCAAGTGCCTGATTGTTCAGAAGTGGATGAGTACCAGATGATGGAAGCATTCATCAACTCTCTTCAGGACGATCAGATCCATAACGATTTATTGAGAGCCATCCGCGGTAAGGGAGCTTTTCGCAGGTTTAAAGATCAAATTGTGACCTACGGGGTTGGTGATCAATGGTATGAGTACAAAGATGAGCAATACCGTTCGCTTGCCATCGAATGGTGCGAAGAAAACAACATTCCATACAAAAAATAAAGAAAGCTTTAAAAGGCGCCTGTCCGGATTTTCGGACAGGCGCCTTTTACTTATGCTTTCGTTTTGTAGGATGTAATGTGATCTTGAAGTGTATCGTCCTTGCCGAACAGGAAGTGTTTCTCCATATCCGGGGAATACGTAGAGTTTACAGTCGTACGTCCTACGGTTTCTGCGACTTCACGAAGCATAGCCGGAGAAGCTCCGCAGCAGAGTCCCAGGTAGTTCACACCAATGCTATGCGCTTCTTTAGCCCACTCGGCGAGCTCATAGCGGTTCGTGTAAAGTGGATCGAGAGACGTCGGGAACGTCGTTTCTGTCGGAAGTGTACAAGCACAGCCACCGTCAGGAAGATTGAAGAAAGTAGGGTGTTCTTCCGTCGTGCGGTAAGGAATCGGTAGAGCACCTACATAACCGTCCACCGTATTACGGATTTTTTCCACATACGGCTGCATTGTAGCCGGTCCGCGGAAGCAGTTCATTCCAACGACAAGAGCGCCTTTTTCCTTTAACAGACGGCAGGCTTCTTCTACCTCATAGCCGTCTCGAAGGATATTTTCGCCCATCAGACCGAACGTGATCACAGCTGGGAGGCCTTGTTTTTGGATTTCTTCAAGAGCAATTAGAGCTTCCTCGTAATAATAGAAGGTTTCGCCGTTCACAAAGTCCACGCCTTCTTCCTTACACCAGCCGATCATCTCTGCGAACATGCTTCTTGTTTTTTCAACGGCTTCAGGATCATCCGGGTTGAACAAGTTCGTGTTGGAAATGTTCCCAGCTACGAGCGCTTCTTCTTCTGGATGTTCCTGCGCCACTTCTTTAGCTAGACGAATGGCCTGGCGGTTAAGCGGTTCTAATAACTCCTCTTTACCGATGATTCTCATTTTCTCGCGGTGACCGTTATAGGTAAAAGCTAAGACGACGTCGGAGCCTGCGAGCATATAGTCACGATACGTTTGTTTTAGTGCCTGAGGGTTATCAAGGGCTACTTCCGGTACAAAGGATCCAGCCTGTAAATAGCCTCGGCGCTCCAGTTCAAATAAGTATCCTTCTCCACAAATAACGGGTCCATCCTGTAATCTCTGTTCTAATGATCGTTTCATTTCATTCAACAACCTTTCCATTTTGTGATTGTAGTTATATTAGTTGAAAGCTAATGCCCTTCTTACAGGGACACGCTGACTTTCTGTCTGGTACGGGCAACCGCCTGTAAAGCTTGTTCAATATCTTCAATTAAATCACCAGGGTGTTCAAGACCGACGGAGAGTCTGAGGAGCCCGTCGGTAATGCCTCGTTTCGCTCGCTCTTTTTCCGGCATAGCTGCATGGGACATGGTGGCCGGATAGGATAGAATCGATTCCACAGCCCCAAGACTCACGGCAAAGACTGGGAGACGGATTTGCTCCACAAACGCTTTGGCTGCTTCTTTATCCGCCAGCCGGAAGGAAAGCAAGGCCCCTGCTCCGGTAGATTGTCTACGGTGAATCGGATGACCGTCATGATGGGAAAGCCCTGGGTAGTAAACTTCTTCCACCAAGGAATGGTCTTGCAGATGAGAGACAATTTTAAGCGCTGAGTCTGACGATTGCTTCAGCCGGGCGCCGAGTGTCTTGATCCCCTGAATGAGCTGGTAAGAGTCCTGAGCACCGAGAATAGAACCGAAAGAATTTTGAATAAAAGCGAGTCTCTCTCCAAGTTCTTCATTTTTAGTTACGGCAAGCCCTGCAATGATATCGCTGTGACCGGATAAAAACTTGGTCGCACTATGCAGGACGATATCTGCTCCAAGCTCAAGTGGATTCTGATAGAGCGGCGTCATGAAGGTATTATCCACGAAGGTTAGACAGCCATGGGCTTTAGCAAGCTTTGCGACACCTTCAATATCTGTGATATTTAAGCAAGGATTGGACGGCGTCTCTACATAGATAACTTTTGTATTGGACTGGATCGCCCGGCTGGTTTCGTTAAGATCCGTCATGTTAACGAAAGTGTGATCGATATTGTACTTGCCAAGCATTTCGGTGATCAACCGGAATGTGCCGCCATAGACATCTTTGGAAACGAGTACATGGTCACCTGCGGAAAGCAGCATGAAAGCAGAAGAGATCGCTGCCATTCCAGAGGAGAAGGCGAGCCCTCGTGCGCCGCCTTCCAAGTTAGCGATGGTATCCTCAAGCACCTGTCTCGTTGGATTGCCGGAACGACTGTAATCATAAGGCCCCATCGTATCGAAGCTTTCCTGATGGAAGGTTGAGGATAAGTAGATCGGTACATTCACTGCACCTGTAGCCGGTTCGTGATGGCTTCGATTATTCGCAGAGCCGTGGATGAAACGGGTTTCCAACTGGTCGTTTTCTGGCCTCATTTTATTTCCTCCTTTTGAATAGCAGAGAGAGCCTGCTTCAAATCATCAATCAGATCGTCTTCATGTTCAGTACCTACGGAAAAGCGAAGCAGCCGGTCACAGATGCCGCGTTCTTCCCGTTCTTCTTTTGGAATATCCGCATGCGTCTGCGTTGCCGGGTACGTAATGAAGCTTTCGACTCCTCCGAGACTTTCGGCAAAAGAGATAACCGACAAATTCTCAAGAAAATCAGAGATGCTGGAAGGATCCTCCACACGGAATGAAATCATTCCTCCTTTTCCAGGGTAGAAGACTTCTCTTATCCCCGGATCGTTTCTTAAAAACTCAACAATGGCCTTCGCATTCGCCTGCTGTTTATCGAATCGAAGCGGCAGGGTCTTTAATCCTCTGATTAAGAGCCAACAGTCAAAAGGAGAGAGGACGGCACCTGATGAATTTTGGAAGAAGGCGAGCTTCTCACAAATTTCTTCTCCTTTCGCAACGACAACGCCCGCTAATACATCGTTGTGCCCGCCAATATATTTGGTAGCGCTGTGGATCACGATGTCCGCTCCTAAGTCCAGAGGCTGCTGGAGGTAAGGCGTTAGGAATGTGTTATCGACGATGAGCAGAAGGTTGTGCTTCTTAGCAATCTTTGAAACTTCTTCAATATCCACTTCCTGCAGCAGCGGGTTGGTCGGCGTTTCAAGAAAGATGGCTTTTGTTTTTTCAGTAATGACACTCTCAACATCCGTGAAATCAGAGTAGGTCGAATGGATCTGGTAAGCATCTGCGTAGTGTTCGAGTAAACGGTACGTGCCGCCGTAGATATCTTCCGCAACGATCAATTCTTCATTTGCACGAAACAGGGAGAGGATCAACTGGATCGCTGCCATTCCTGAGCTGCAGGCGAAGGCTTGATCACCGTTCTCAAGCTGGGCCATGCCTTCTTCTAGAAGATGGCGTGTCGGGTTTTTGGTACGAGTATAATCATATCCGGTGGATACCCCGAGTGATTTGTGCTGATAAGCGGTAGATAAATAGATGGGCGGATTCACAGCCCCTGTTTCTTCATCACTGTTATTGCCTAGCTGGGCTAAAATTGTTTCGATCCTGTTCCGTGCCATGGTGATCATCTCCTTCGTAAAAAAATGGATATAAAAAAGGACCTCCTTGAAGAAGAAGGTCCTTTATGTATAAAGAGTCTCCTTATCGTCAAGGTATAACTACTACCTTCTGGATTTAGCACCGTGCCAATGGCTGGTTGCTGAGGTATCAAAGGGCCAGTCCCTACACCTCTCTGGATAAGTTTTATTAATATGTAATTTTTGGAAAATCAACTGTTGAACACTTTACATGAAACGTATGCTTAAATCAAGAATTTTATTAAAAATTACTAAAAATTTCTTTCAAAAATTAGGTGATTATCATTTCGCTTGCGATTTACAATACAGGAAAATAATTAAAGAATCAAGATAGTTTTCAGAAAAAAATCATTTTTCTAAAACTACTAACTTAATTTGAAAAGATCATTTAACCCCCAGTCCATCTAAAGACAGGGGGAAATGAACTTATGCATATTGCTGAAGCTGTTTATACATTTGTTCGCCTTCTTTGTTCAGGACGTTACCTTTCCCGTGGCATTTCGAGCATTCTTTCACATAACTGGTTTCTTCGATGGCCATCTTCCAGGCTAGCGTCTCATTCGCATAGTTTACACGCTGGTAATGGTCCACAATTAAATTAGCTTTTCCATCATCATATTCCTTATAATTTCCAGATCCGTGACAGAGAGGGCATACATTATATAGAGTACTCACCGATTGAGTCTGCATTACGCTCACTTCCTTATAGTTTATTAGTATAAATTATGATTGATTTTACGTAATATTCAGTCTATTTGCAAGGTAATTTTCTGTTTTTTCCAAATATAAAAAAGAAAAAAAGTCTGCAGTGCTGATAGAATAAGGGTTCAAGTGATTTGTTAAGAAATTGTGAACGAGGGGATCACAGGGATATAAAAGTGGGGAAGTAATTAAAGAACCCCGATTGAGGGGGGGCTTTAATTACTGTTCAGTTGATAATTCGGATTTTGTGTCCAACTTATGATTGGTCACTTCTTCTCCGTTCATTCCAGGCATATGGTCAGCGATGATCTGGGCCTTACTCCCTGGAGGGTAGGCTGGGTTTTCTGCTTCACGCAAACCTTCAGGTACCTCAGTTGAACCAGAGTGGTCCATATCTTCATGTTCATCGTGACTCGATTCTGAAGAAGCGTTTTCCACATTTTTTGCTGGGTCACTGTTTTCCTCACTATCGATGCAAGCTCCTAACAGTAAAGCTTAGGCAAAGATGAGACTACCTAAAGCGAATGTTGAGTGTTTCAAATTTTTCCCCTTCCAAGAAAAAATGTTTAACAGATACGATAAAATATCCCCCGGGTGTTTATATGGAATCATTCGTTTTATTTTAAATTTTTACAATTGAATGTGCTGTGACCCCTGTTGTTTTTATTCAGGGGCTGCCGCTAAAGAGGAGAATTGTTGCAGCGTTGCTTTGAAGGAAGGACGATCGAATGGCAGGTGGGGACGGCGCAATAGAGTGATTTCACGTCGGAATAGAATAGACCCACGGCGAATTAAAAGCAGGCGCCCCACAAGAAAAGCCACCGGGATCTGTAACCCCGATGGCTGTTATGCATCAATCTATTTATTTACCAATGAACATCTGAGTCCAGTAGTTTCCGTTTTCTACATAACCGACCCCGATATGAGTGAAGTCCGGATTCATGATGTTTTTACGGTGACCTTCACTATTCATCCATCCTTCCACCACTTGTTCAGGAGAAGTCTGTCCCATGGCGATATTTTCACCAGCCGTACGGTAGTCAATACCATAGTCTTTCATCATGTCAAAAGGAGATCCGTACGTTGGGCTTGTATGAGAAAAGTAGTCATTTTTCTGCATATCAAGAGACTTGTCTCCCGCGACGCCACTTAACTCTGTATCAAGTGTAAGAGGGGTTAGTCCCTGCTTCGCACGTTCTTGATTAGTCAGTTCAACGACTTGCTGTTCAAAAGCTGAAATTTCAGATTGATCTGCTTGATCTGTCGTGTTTTCTTGTGGAACGGCCTGTTCGGACGGCTGCTCCTGCTGTTCTGGCTGAGCTTCAGGTGCTTGCTGTTTAGGTTCTGCCGGTTCTTCTTTTACCGGTTGGTCCTGAACGGGTTCCGTTGGCTGTTCATATTTCTGTTCTGGTGGAGCCTGAGTTTGGAATTGTTTTAGAAGAGACTGGATATCTACTTGCTGGATATTCTGACTCTTTAAGGCTTCTTCATTTTGATGCACCCAGTTCACAACATCTTCTATATGAATATTTCCTTGCTGCAATTTATAAGACTCGCTTTCTCCTGAAGATGCAAGAGAGGTTGCTGGAGAAGCTAGTAATGATAGTACGAGTGCTCCTGATATAATCACTGATTTGCCTTTCATATTCGAATTCCTCCTTGAAAGTTATGTTTTTGGAACACCTTCATCCTATCATCCTGTTTTTGTAATAATATTGGATCTATTTGGTAAACAAGAAACGAGAGAGACTCTGCACATTCTTAAAGGAAAATTTTGTTTAAGCGAAAGTAAATAAATCTATAATTCTTGCGAAATTAAAGTATATTCATGCGAGCAGTTAAATAAATCTTCTGTTGGTATTTTTATCATTTAGTAGTATAAATTAGCGGGAATCGACGGTTGACAGGGGCCTGAAACTGTTGTGATTTTTACAAATATGTCTGGGATGTTACCTCCCTAAACGGAGAAAAATCTTAAGACTACCTGACTAAATAAAAGGGAACGGAACAGAAGAAAGGATGAGACAGATGAAATTAGAAGGAAAAATAGCACTAGTTACAGGCGGCTCAAGAGGACTCGGGAAAGTCATCAGTAAATATCTCGCTGCTGAAGGAGCGCGAGTGGTGGTGAATTACGGAAGAAATCCGGATCCGGCCAATGAAACCGTGGAAGAAATAAAGGGAAAAGACGGAGAAGCCATCGCTGTACAGGCTGATATCACCGATGAGGACTCGGTGGACGATCTCATTCGTAAGGTTCAGGAATCATATGGTGAGAATATAGATATTGTGGTTAACAATGCTTCGGGACCTCAACCGGAGTACTCCCTTGAGGAAAATACATGGGAAACGTACATGGATCAGCTTCAGTTTTTTGTTAAAGCGCCATTAATTCTAACAAAAGCGGTTATGCCAGGCATGAAGGAGAACCAATATGGCCGTATTATTAATATTGGCAGTGAAGTTGTCCAGCTTGGAAATGCCAATTTCTCAAACTATGTAACAGCTAAATCAGCCATGATTGGCATGACCCGTTCCTGGGCAAATGAACTTGGACCACACGGTATTAATGTGAACCTTGTCAATCCGGGTTTTATTCCTGTAGAGAGACATGGGGAGGTAGATCCTTCTACTCTGGAGGGTTACAGCAGCCAACTGCCTCTTCGACGTATGGGGAAACCTGAAGACATTGCTAATTCAGTCGTTTTCTTGGCCTCTAACGACTCTCAATTTATTACAGGCCAATCCATCTCTGTTAATGGAGGAAACACATTTGGTGTTTAATGAAGTTCCACTCTTTTCTGAGTAACCTTTTTCCAAACGGAACGTCAAATTCTATATAGGAGAACAAAATCCATGTACGGGAGGGCGTTCAATGAAAGATGGGAAGCTCAGGTTGCTGATGCTCGGAATCCTGATCGGCGCGAGCAGTTACGGCTGCGAAAATAGACAGCCAATTGAGCCGCCTCAGGAGGACCCGGTAGAAAACATGGAAGAAGAAGTATTAGAGAATGAAGAATCTTCTTCGAATCAACCCAGGGAAAATTCGCGGGGAAGTATGATAGCTAACGATGAAGAAATCATCGAAATGTTAAAAGCTTCTGGTGAGCTTAAAGATAATGCCACTGCAGCGGAAATAGAGAGAGCACTTCAGGACTACCTTGGAGGCAAAGCTCAAAAAATAAAAAGTGAACCAGACTGCCCTAAAGGCTGAAAAGGCCACTGGACACGTGTTGGTTCACTTTTCTTACTTTTTTTTTTAACGGTCAGAATCGTACAGCGCATATGGTTGAGTAGCCCAGGCGATTAGAGAATACGTTTATTTTCTTAGATAATATCGGCTGCAGCTGCAGCCGAGACAGTTTGGTCAGCTTCGCTGAAATTTGAGTGGAGGGACGCAGCAAGAATAATAAAAAGCATTATATCATTATGAGCAGCTGGCGTGCCCGTATCCAGACTGGAGAATGAGCGGTTATGAATCCCGGGCTCATTTTCAACTTTTCTATGTCCTGTGCCAATCTCATAGAGAAATACACGAAGTTGTTCATCATCAGTTAAAGCTCCTGGATCTTTGTCCGTGTGCATCAGCCTTTTCCACTGAAGATGTATCTTTTTTCCTTTAACCGTTTGGGGACGATAAGCAAATGCCAGTACGAGGAAGAGGACTCCAAGAACGATGAATACAAACATCCATGCAGCCAGTTGGTAGATGCCAAAGAGAATGGCCAACGTTCCAGCAAGACCGGTAAAACCTCTCCATTTATTCATGCTCTCGTAAAGATCCTGAGCATCAATTTCCTTTTTAACAGTCCTTTTCCATAAATTAAAATCTTTCTGGTACTGCTCGTGGTTTGACTTGTCAGCCGTGTATTCATGAATATCCTCGAAATGAAATGTGCCATTTCCTCCAACTTCATCA
The DNA here is from genome assembly GCF_900113125.1 of Halobacillus alkaliphilus. Taxonomy (GTDB): domain Bacteria; phylum Bacillota; class Bacilli; order Bacillales; family Halobacillaceae; genus Halobacillus; species Halobacillus alkaliphilus. The sequence goes on from NZ_FOOG01000011.1 coordinate 56,815, forward strand.
AACAGCCATGAGAGGAGAATAGTCTCGTGTTCATAGTCCGTATTCCGATGAATAACCTGGAATTCCTGATCCGATTTTTGCTTGACGTATCCTTTCCGGACTAGCTCAAGAATGGAAGCGGTGAGGGAACGGATTGTCAGGTTACGGTGGTTTTGAAAATACAGGGTGGCCGGCAGGCTCATTTCCTCTTCCGGTACAAAGGATAAAGAGTTCAGCTGGCGGTCAACTTCCCGCTGGTTTGAACGATAGCGGCTCACCGCATAGCCGGCCATTACTATGCCGGCAGCTATAAACAAAGCCAGCGCATAAGGAGCAATCTGTTTTAAAGTGTTTTGGCGATTTTCTTCGGCAGCGGCTTCAGCGGCCATACTTTCCTTTTCAGACTGAATCGTTCCGCTTATATCTTCGTTAGAGACCGGTCCGGCAGAAAATAAGGAAGAAGGATAGGCAGCCCTGACCTCCATGTTCTCTCCACTGGAAACATAGCCCAGATCAAACTGGACCACTCCTCCGTCTTCAATTTGCTCGGTTCCATAGGCGGTGTGATACCCGAGGGCCAGTACATCTTCTGTCTTGGACGGGGGATGAATGCTGACTGAAAAACTTTCATAGGCCGACTCATTCGTTTCATCAAAGAAAGACCAGTAAAACTGTGCTCGGTCAGCATATACTTCGACCCCATCTTCAATTAGATAGGTTAACGTAACCGTAATGGTTTCATCCTTACCACTCCGGTATATTTTATAGGTCTGATCTTCGCCTTCCACCTTTAAATTCTGTTTTTTCTCATATGCTTGCACATTCGTGATTTTGGTTCCTTCTTTTGCATACAAGGTGCGAGTTATGCCGTTAAACTCTCCGTCAAAAGCATACGTATGTTTTTCTCCTACTTTCACATCCCCATTTTTCTGGAGTTCGACGTCAATGGTTGTTTTTGTAATGGAGTACTCGACAGCCAATGCCTGAAGAGGAAGAACGAGAAGAATAACTGCAGCAAATAGAATGGGAAGTGTTTTTTTCATCATGATCCACCTTCTTTCTTCTTAAGTAATACGTCGATTCAAAGCCGTAAGTTTCATAAAAATTGACAAAGGACAAGTTGATTTTTGCAAGTAGCAGTAATATACTACATTACAACACTAATGCACCAATTTAGAGAGGAAGGGGAGCAAGTGATTCTTAACACCGATGGAACGAAGCCGATTTACTTGCAGATAGCTGATTGGATCGAAAATGAAATCCTGAACGGCGATTTGGCGGAGGATAAGAAAGTATATTCTCAATATAAGCTTGCGGATATGTATAACATTAATCCGGCTACAGCCGCCAAAGGGCTCACGAAGCTTGCCGAGGAAGGAATTCTTTACGACAGGCGCGGAATCGGAAAATTTGTCTCCTCCGAAGCGATAAAAATCATCAAAGATAAACGGAAAAACCATACACTTAAAAGTATGGTGGAAGACCTTGTTCAAGAGGCTGAACGACTCGATATGTCAGAAACAGAACTTATTTTACTGATAAAGGAAACAAAGAGTAGAAACAAAGGGGGAGAAGAATGAAGATCATTGAATGCAGGCAATTAACGAAAGCTTATAGGGGGTTCAATGCTCTCGACCAGCTTTCCTGCACAATTGAAGAGAATAAGCTGGTTGGATTGGTCGGAAGAAATGGCGCAGGCAAGACAACGCTTATGAAAATTTTAAGCGGCATGCTTAAGGGAACGTCCGGAGAAGTGAAGGTGTTTTCTCACCGCCCTTTTAACAGTCTGCTCGTATCTGCCAATTCTATCTTTATTGACGACCAAATGAACTTTCCAACAGCCCTTTCCCTGGCGGAAATTCTGGAGGAATCCTCCCGGTTTTACGAGCATTGGAATGAGGAGCTGGCTTGGCATTTGTTTGATTATTTCGGCTTTCACAAAAAGGAGCATCATAAAAATCTATCAAAAGGGAAAGAAAGTACATTCAATATGATTGTCGGACTTGCGGCCCGCTGTCCGCTTACTATTTTTGATGAACCGACCACCGGCATGGATGCGGCCGTGCGCAAGGATTTTTACCGGATCCTGCTCAAAGACTATCTCGCTTACCCACGTACCATTCTTCTATCCACTCATCATTTAGAAGAAGTGGAGGATCAATTGGAAGAGGTATTGCTGCTGGACCGGGGAAAGAAAGTACTTCATATGTCTATCGAAGAACTGAGAGAGCTTGCAATAGGATTGAAAGGAAAGCGAGAGATACTGGCTCCGTTTTTAGCTGACCGCAATCCCATTTATACAGAAGTTTTTGGGATGGGGGACGAGTATATCGTTACAAGAAATAACTTTTCTCAGAAAGAAAAACAGGAAATGAAGCGTGAGGGAATTCAATTTTCAGGCGTTTCCGCGAGTGATCTATGTATTTACTTAACTACTTCAGAATCTCAAAAAAGGAGGACTTTAGATGACATCCTTAACTGAAGTACGTACCAGTGAGGTTATTGTTAAACAATATCAATATAAACTGAAAGCCTATATGGGGATTCTCACCTCGCTTGTCACTGTACAATTGCTTGGGTTGCTGTTCTCGTTGAATGGTGTTGGCTTTCTTAGCACCGGCACCCTTGGCTTGGACCTCAGCATTAAGTATTATTCGGCAGATATGATCATCATTTTCACCTTTTTCTGGGGCTTCATGAGTGCTCTTCTGATGACCACAAAAGCCTATCGGGAAGATGACTTTGCTTTTATTACCAACCGCTTCAGCAGCAACATGTCTTCCGTGGCTTTCATCGCTACGGCCAGTGTGATCGGCGGCCTGACTGCGATCATGGCCGGGTTCTTACTTAGAGTGGTGGTCTATTTTATTTTAGGAAACAAGGAGGTCATAGGAACAGGCCTTGCTTCCGGGCCATTAGCGTTTACCACTGGACTGTTAGCGATGATACTGCTCGTTTTCCTGTTCAGTTCTCTTGGCTATTTAGCCGGGATCATCGTTCAGGTTCACCGAGTGTTTGTGATTTTGCTTCCCGTCTTGTTTTTTGGAGGGCTTCAGTATTTATCCAGCACCGAAAATTGGAATCTTCCAGCCTTTCTGTACGAATTTTATTTTCAAGAATCTTTCTTTCTGTTGTTCGCAGCTAAGGTAGTGGCAAGTGCCGCTCTTGTTTTCACTATTGCGTTGTGGATTTCGGATCAATTGGAGGTGAAGAAATGACGACTGCTACGTTTATTGGGTTCCTTCCAATTGTGTTCATTGCGGTTTTAATCTGGCTGTTCTTGAAAATGAATCAAAAGAGTGGCAGAACCCGCAGAAAGTATTTGCCATCTAAAACTTCGGTCTGGGTATTTGGAGGTTATGTGTCTCTCCTGCTCGTTAGCTTTATTCTCTTTTTCTTTATCCCTGAGCGGAACGCAAGCCCTGAGACCAGTGATGGAAATATTTCAGAAACAGGAAGAGAGCTGTATCAAAAAGTGCTAGCGGGTGAAGTTACGGATATAAACGATAAATACCTGCGAGAAGAGTGGAGGTTCGATTATGAGTATGACCGGCTGGAGATTGGTGAAGAAATTGAAGAACCGAGCGCACTTACCATTGTGGTGGACCAAACAAACGATAGTGAGAAAATTGAGGCCTCTTTTTATTCAACCCCGGCTTCTCTCCAGGGAATGGTGCTAAATCATGATTTACCGCTGAAGATCGGGGTGGCAGACCGACACCTGGATCTTCTGCTCACTCAAACGATCGACCGTACATTTACTGTCTTTAGCCCGGCGTTTCCATTCACCCAGTTTACGGAGGAAAAGGATGGCATGATGGAAGGTGATATGGAGTGGGGAACTAATATCTTGTATGTGAGCGTTCCTAAGGATATTAATGTGTCTTCGGATTACCATTCTGTTGAATATGTAAAGGAATAACAAAAAGCCCCGATGCGCGGGGCTTTTTGTTATTTAGGCTTTGTTAAACGGAAAAAGCCTTATTAAGCTATAGGGCCGGTTACTGTCGAGATAAATCGGGTCCGTTATCCTATGTGGAAGAGGGCTGGTGGGGAAATAACTCGCTTTCCTATGGCCCTACACGACGTAGGGTCGAACGACCCTGCGTCGTGCAGGGCCGGAAAGCGAAATCATCCCCCGAAGGACCTTCCGCTCAACAAACGTCTCGAAACTGAGTCTTCAAGTAACGGGAGCTTAACTGTAATATCAAACCCGGACTTTAACAGTGCTATTATTTAAAACGGAGCAGATCTCCTTTAATAATGTGATCGGACAATTTGAGCTTTTCCCGTGCTTTTTCCCGGCCTTCTTTACAATAGGAGCCATTTACAGGCTGGCTGCTGTCTGTTTTGTAACAAATGCCGTCTTGAAAGAGGTAGGAAGGCGTAATAAAATCACCATCACGGAAAGCTACAAACTCTTCTTTGTCATCAGCTAGAAGATTCTGGCTGAAACTCATGTAACTCTCTGTCTCTTTTCCGAGTAAATGAAAGACAGTGGAGCGGATGTCAATTTGACCGCCTAACGTATCAAACGTTTTCCCTTTCATACCTGGAATATGAATCAGCAGCGGGACGCGCTGGTTCCTTGTATGAGAAAGCGCCGTATCGGCCTGATCGAGAAGCTCATGCACTCCGTCTTCATATTCCTTAGAAATACCGTAATGGTCCCCGAACAGCACAAACATCGTATCCTGATACATCCCTTCTTCTTTTAACGACTGAAACAGCTGACGAATTGATTCGTCCAAGTACCGGACGGTAGTTAAGTACCGATTTACCACCGGCTCCGAAGTTTCCGCTAGAGGAAGACTGCGGTCCTTCTCATCCAATAAAAATGGAAAGTGATTCGTAAGGGTAATAAACTTCGCCATATAAGGCTCATTTAATTGCTTCATATACGGGATTGATTGTCTGAAAAAGGATTTATCCTCTATTCCGTAATTAATCTTGTTTTCTTCGTTAATCTCATAGTCCTGTTTGGAAATAAACTGGTCATATCCTAGGGAATCATACATTTGCTCCCGATTCCAAAACGTTCTTACGTTTCCGTGAAAAACGGTAGTCTGATAGTCTTTCAACAGTTCTGGAAGGCCGTTGAACGTATTATTGGGCCGGCGTACGAACACAGAACCACCGTCGAGCGGATATAATCCAGTATCTACCATGAACTCTGCGTCCGAACTTTTGCCTTGAGAAGCCTGGTCGTACAGGTTGGAAAAGTAAAGACTTTCTTCTTTCAATTGATTCAAAAAAGGTGTCACCGGTTCCCCTTTTACTTCTGCATCAATGACGAAGTTTTGAACCGATTCCAGTGTAATGAAAACCACATTCTTTCCTTTTGCCTGACCGAACCATTTTGTTTTTATAGGCTCTTTCTCTGCCACATATCCTTCTACGGGTTCAGCGGCGGATTGGTCTGCCATGGTCTTCTGAAGCGGTGCCGTTATGCTGTAGGCAATATCAAACCATTGATACGCATAGATGCTGATGGATGTCACAACTTTATCACGGTTATAGTTTTCCTGGAAAAGGTGGGGAGAATGCCACCAGGCAGCTGCCAGGATCACAAGGGAAATGCCTGCTGCACTTCCTGCGTATTGCTTCTTTTCTTTAGGCGTAATTGTGAAGGAACCTCTCTTGATCAGCCACCAGCCAATTACCACTAAATCAATAATAAATAACAGGTCCCATGGAGAAAGAAGGGTCCACGTACTTTGACTTAGTCCTCCTACGTTTCCTACCTGAAGAAGAATAGGAAGGGTAAGGAAATCTTCATAAAAACGATAATAAATTAAATGAGCATAAAGAAAGAAAGTGGTTAAAAACATTAGAACGATTAATACCCATGGATGGAGGCGTTTAAAAAAGAAAAACGAGAGCCCGAACCATAACAGCAGAGGTCCGAGCGAGCTAAAAATTAATAATAAATGTTCGGTCACTCCCGGGGGTGACATTTGAACAGCAACATACATAACGGCTGTTGTTTTCAACCAGTAAAACAAGGCGATCCAAGAAACTTTTCTCACGACTGGTTCACCTTCGGAAGGGTTTCAGAGCTCAAGACACGGTTCATAACTTCCCCGAGCCGAAGGAGATGGTTTGAATCTACATCACCCATAAGCGCAATCTGCACCCAGTTTCGTCTAGCCAAATAGCTGCTTTCATAGTTAATAAATATTCCGTTTTTCTTTAACCTTTCACCAAAGTTCTGCTGGGAAATGTGATCGGGGAGGGCAATCGTGACAATCCCGTTTGAATAGCTGTGATCGCCCAGAACCTTCAACCCCTGGTTACCCAGTACATTTCTAAGTTCCATCATTAACGCCCCAAGAGGACGTTCATCAATCGAGGACATAGATGCCTCAAGAGCATGAACCAGATTTGTGGAGTGAGTGTACGGAATACTCTGATTAGAATCGTAAACGCCAAGATCCAGGTATTTCGGGATATTCGGGTCCGGTACCGGTACATAGTTGTGAAAGACGATCGCCAGTCCAGGGTAAGAGGCCAGGGCTTTACCGCTGACACTGGAAGCGATATGAACGCCGGAAAGGTCAAGCGGGTCGGCACCGAGGGAGCTGCAGGCATCCAGACAGAGTTTTATATTTTCAGAGTCTGCTATTTTTTTCAGTTCTTCGACATCAAACAAATATCCAGTCGAAGTTTCGCAATGGACACACCAGATCCATCCAATGGAAGGGTGCTCTTTCAGAAAGTCACGAACACGATTCAAATTGACCGGTTCATTCCACGCTTTCTGCATTCTGTAAAAATCAAGACCCGTCCGCTGGGCATGGTCCATCAGCCGGTCGCCGAATTCACCATTTGAGAGAATAAGACCCGGCCGGCCCAGCTGTTTAATCTGTTGGGCGACAACGTCATTAGCAAGCGTTCCCGTCCCTACTGAGACCGTGGCGTATTCGGCATTTGTTCGCTCAGTAAGCGAGTTGCGCACTGTTTTCATTTGGCTGATAAAAGAGTCAGATCGATGAGACAGAGGAGAGGCTGCCAATGCTTCTTTCACTTCATCTTTTACGGCTACAGGGCCGGACAAAAACGATATCGGTTCATATCGGGCCAATATTCGGTGGAAGGCCTGAGTAGCTTTGACAAAACGCTCTTTAGTTAATTTCATAGGCTGGAATTTAGCACCTTCGTGACCAGTCATGGGTCCAAAAGGTTCAAACCCTAACTTCAAGTAGAGCTTCCATTCACGTTCTGTCCCAGAGATTAATGCTGCATCATAGTTTTCCTGAAGACAGTATCGAATCAATTGGTCAATTAGTCCAAAGAAAACAGAACCCTTTCGGTATTCCGGATGGATTGAAAGCAGACGAATTTCGCAGGGAGCTTCGACCTCATGTAAGTAACTGTCAAGATTAGGGAGCTTTTGGTCGAGAGAAAACGGTCGCGTTGCGCGGACGGCAATCATACCGATAATTCTTTCGCTTTCTTTAGCAATGATATATGTATTTTCAGCGTGAAAACGATCCACCAGCTTGCGGTTTTCGTTTCTTTCGTGCTGGGGGATTTCTTCTACAAATGTCTGATAGTTTAATTCATGTATTTGTCGGTATTCTTCTTCCGAGTCAGCATTTTTATATTGAATAGACTGCTTTGTCATATCTGTTCCTCCTTTGTTAACAAACGGGGGTGTACGGGAAAGGTGTGGGCTATAACGACCAGGATGTATCCAATCCCCAGGCATAGTCCAACCTCTGGGCTTTCCTGCCAGAGGGTTAAAAGAGGGGGGATTCCCATTGCAGCAATCATCACTTTGGAAAATGGTAAAGGAGTAACACTTGCAATAAAGGCAATGAGACCAAATAGAAGCAGACCTATAGGCTCGAGCATCAGGAGGGCTGCCAGATATACGACTACACCCTTACCTCCTCTTCCTTTAAGGAAAATCGGCCAGATATGTCCCGTAATTAAAGCGATAGCTGAGAGACCAATGATGATTGGAGAGACCGATAAGTAAAGTAGCAGGCTTAAAGGTATGATCACTTTTAGTGCATCGATAACTACAGTCATTACAAAAGCCGGCTTGCCCAGAATTCGACCTGCATTTCTGGCTCCCCCGGTCCCGCTTCCAAGCGTACGGATATCCTCACCTTTTCGCCACCTGGTCACCATATAGGCGCCGTTTATATTTGCAAGTAAATAGCAAATCACGATCCACAAGTTACAACACCTTCCTATCTGCTCATATTTTACCATCTAGAAGTTTTTGGTAAAGGGAGAAGGTGACGAAAATGCTCGGAATTTCTTCTTTTTTAAAATTTTACCTCTATTAAATCTCAGTATAACTTGTTAAAGAAAAGCTCCCATTACTGGTCCTCCGTGGGACGATTTCGCTTTCCGGCCCTGCACGACGCAGGGTCGTTCGACGTTGCCACACGAGGTGGCGTTCTTAGTCGAACCTCTTATGTGCTGAGCTTCCTCGGGCTTAACAGCCCTGCGGGATCTCACCGATCATGTTCATCCCTCTCTTACACTTTTATAAGAGTTAAGCATAACTCATAACATAAACGTCAACGAGAGCTATCTAGCTGCAGCACCTAGCGTCTAGTGAGACTTCCCTCACTTCTGTACGATAAGTCAACATCGAATCGCTCCGCTCTTCGTGTTTCCTTTATCTCCGCCAGCTCAGTCCAGTCCATACGCCGCTGACCAAGGTGCTTCCGCTTTTAAGATAGGAGTCTACATCGTCCCCCTCCGGACCTGGCCAAATCAGAGACTCGAAACGGGTTCATCTTTCACCTGCTAGAGAAGAAATAACCCTATGAGCGTATATCCTTTTTTCAGGCAAGGACTATGCGGGATAGCCTGTTATATAAGCATTTCAGGCGGGTTAAGGAGCATAGGGTACTCTCTTTCTGAAGGGTTCGTTCGCCCTAATAAAGTCGGGGTGGTGGGGAAATGACGAGACTCCCGTGGGAGAAGGAACTAGGAGAGACCACACAGGGAGTGAAACGAGCGAGGAAGCTCACCGTTCCCCCACAGGAAAGTGTTCAAATGTGGAATCACCCCGAAAGACACGACCAGCATAAGCCGAGCATCAAAAGGATGGCGATTTTCCAATCCGTTGATGAACGGCTTATGGCTCGAGTGTCTGGGTGATGGAACAAGACGAGTTATTTCCCCACCAACCCTACATCTTCTAACGTAACGAACCCAACTATCTCGAAACTGAGTCTTACAGTAACCGGCCCTTTAGTTTAATAAGCTGTGAGAAAAGTGGGGAGTTTGCTTAATATGTACCCAGGCTTCTTTTTGCCAAACCTCCTGTGCGTACACTATAGATGTAGTTTAAAGGGGGAGGTTCGTCATTTTGTAAGGTAATGAGGAGCGGATAGAGCTAGGAGAATCTCACCTCTTTTTTTCACACATGTAGGCAGAGACACATATGATTGCCATAGAGGTGGTGAAGAATGAAGGAAAGACTGAACAATATAGAACACGATCCGCTCGTGGTTGAAAAAGAAGAATGGAAAAAGCGGCAGCTGAAAAGCCGGTTGAAGCAGTTACTTACCATATCATCACCGATCTTCATCCTGATTTTATGGGAATTTTTATCACGAACCGGCCTGGTGGATGCACGGTTTTTCCCGCCTCCTACAGAAATCGTAGGCACGTTTATTACGATGGGGACAAGTGGTGAATTATTTGAACATATAGGCATATCGCTGTTTCGCATCATGGCAGGATTTTTGCTTGGCGTAATTCCCGCCATAATTCTTGGGCTGCTGATGGGGCTGTACTCTCCGCTTAGACACTTTTTCTCCCCGTTAATTATGGCCCTGATGCCGATTCCAACGCTTGCTTTATTACCCATTATTTTAATTTTGTTCGGAATAGGAGAAGTCTCAAAAATTGTGACAATCGCCGGGAGTGTATTTTTTCCGGTTATTATCAATACCGTGGCCGGGGTCACTACCATTGATCGTATTTATTTAGATGTAGCCCGGAACTACGGAGCGAATTCCCGCCAGTTCTTTTTTAAAATTGCCCTTCCCGGTGCTCTGCCTGTCATGATTGAAGGAATTCAGATGGGGCAGGCCATTGCCCTGCTTACGATTGTAGCGGCTGAAATGATGGGGGCGAATTCAGGGATTGGATATTTAATATGGACGTCTTATAACGCCTTTTTATTAAAAGAAATGTATGTCGGTTTAGTGCTGATTTCATTCTTTGGATACTTGTTCTCATTAATCCTTAGAGGATGCCAAAATAAACTGCTGCCATGGAGATAAATGAAGGAGGAGGTCTATGAGTACCCCCGCAAAGATTTCAATTCGCGATTTAACAAAGGTATTTTACAAAAAAGGTTCTAGTGTCACCGCTTTAAAAGGGGTGAACATGGATATCAAAGATGGGGAATTTGTCTGTCTTCTTGGTCCGAGCGGCTGTGGGAAAACGACCCTGCTCAGGATTCTGGCAGAACTGGAAACACCAAGCACTGGTGAGTTTATCATTTCCCGGGAAAAAGAGGAGCGCCCGCTGCAGTCTATGGTTTTTCAGGAACGCGGCGTGATTCCCTGGCTAACGGTCAGAGAAAATGTAGCCTTTGGTTTGAAAATGAGACATCTACCCAAAGCCTACATTAAGGAACGGACGGATTACTACTTAGAAAAAGTAGGGCTTGAGCAATTTTCTACTCTTTATCCAAAAGAACTTTCCGGTGGGATGAAGCAGCGGGTCAATATTGCACGAGCGTTTGCTAATGATCCGGAAATTCTGCTGATGGATGAACCGTTCGCTGCCTTAGATGAACAAAACAAATTCATTTTACAGGAAGAGCTGTTAAGTATTTGGAGTGAAACCAAAAAGACGGTCTTATTTATTACTCACAGCATTGACGAAGCTTTATTATTGAGCGATCGTATTGTGCTTATGAGTTCACAGCCCGGGGCAATTGTAAAAGAAAAAAGGGTCGAAATGCCACGTCCGCGTACGATGGAAGAGGTGCGGGCAAACGCCGATCTTGCCTCAAGCTTTGTGGAAATTTGGACTCATCTTCAGGATGAGGTTCAAGGATCAAGAATGTAGGGGAGGGGAAACATCATGAAAAAGTTGGGCCTATTACTTATTCCAATTATGGTTTTCGTTTTATTGATCAGTGGGTGCGGTACTGACACACCTAAAGAAAAACAGGAGGGCCTTCCTGAAACATCCGGTGACCATCCTTCTGGGGATATGGCGCCGCTCGATAAGAAAGCTACGGTTATTATTGCGGAAGATGGAGCAGCTTCTGGGGCAGGTTTTTATATTGCTAAGGAAAAAGGGTACTTCGATGATTACAATATTGATGTAAAGTTCACCCAATTTGCGAACAGTGATGATATGCTACCAGCTCTTGCTGCTGGTGAAATCGATATCGCAGGAGGCGTGTCTACGGCATCCTTTTTCAACGCGATCGCCCAGGGGATTGATGTGAAGATTATTGCGGATAAAGGACATTACATTAAAGGAGATTCGTATTTCTCTTTTGTGATCCGGGAAGATTTACAAGATGAGATTAAAGATTATTCTGATCTAAAAGGCAAAAGAGTGGCCGTTTCTTCGCATAACGCGGTAGATGATTACATTTATCGTTCTATGCTCGAGCATGCGGGTTTAAAAGAAAGTGATGTAGAATTCGTATTAATGTCTGACTTTGGCAATATGCTTGCCGCTATGGGGAACGGCTCTATTGATGCAGCGCTTCAAATTGAACCGCTGATCACTCAGGGAGCAGAACAGGCACTGCATAAACGACTTGGGGATGCCACAGACTTTGCTCCAGATGCCCAAATTGCGATGGTGCTTGGTTCTCCGAAGTTCATTGAGCAGGAAACCGATGTTTCCCTTCGTTTTATGGCCGCTTATTTAAAAGGTGTTCGTGATTACAATGATGCCTTTATTAAAGGAGAAGGCAAAGAAGAAGTCATTGATATAATGATCAAATATACGGCTTTGAAAGACCCACAATTGTGGGAGAAAGTAGCTATTACCGGACTTGATCCCAATGGCCGGATGTTTACAGAGGATATCAAGAAACAGTATAAAATGTATAAAGAGAATGGAGCCATACGAGGCGAGTTCGATTTTGACACCTCAATAGATACATCTATGACTGAAAAAGCGGTCGAGGTGCTCGGTGAATACAAGTAAGAAACTGAAATGAGAGGAGGTTTCCTCTCATTTTTTGCTTTATAAGTTAAGACATCCATGATCGATTCCCTTATAATGGATAGTACAGAGCAATGGAGAGGAGAGAATCTAATGACGTTTCAAAAGTTGGCCGATTTTAAAACATTCACTGAGATATGCAGCCGCTGCTATCCAGGAATGAAGCTCGATTCCGAGGAAGCAAAAGAAAATCATCGCAAGCGCCAGAAGAAGTTGGACAAAGAAGCCAATGTAAAGCATTTTGGTCTTACTCAAAATAACCGCTTAGTCGGAGGGTATGTCGAATATGATCACACGTTGAACCTCTACTCCCGGAAAATTGACGCTCGCGGCGTTGGCATGGTAGCTGTGGACCTGCCTTATAAAAAGCAGGGATACGCCAAGCAGATAATTCAAGCCTTTATCAAGGATGCTCGTGACCAGAGCATACCACTCGTGCAGCTTTATCCTTTCCAGCCTTCCTTTTATAGAAAGATGGGCTTTGGACTTGGACCGATTTTACATACATTTCATTTCCATCCCTCCCAGCTTCCTGTTTTTTCTAAAAGTCTTTCCCTTTCTGTGCTCGATCCGTCGGATAAGTATGAGATGGCAGCGTGCTATCACCGATGGGCGGACCATACGCATGGATCGTGTGAAAAGCCATTATATGAGTTCAGATCATTGGAAGCAGAAGATTATCATGTGGTTGGTTTGAAAAAAGAAGGGGAAATAGATGGGTACATAGTTTTCCAGTTCAAGCAGTCTCCAGCCGATCACATGCTGCTGAATGATTTACATATCGTTGAATTTATCGCGTGTACAACCGAAGCCTACCAATCGCTGCTTCAATTTTTACGCAATCAGAAAGATCAGGTTCGCTCCGTTTATTTTCCAACCTTCAATGAGCAATTTTCTTATATGATGGAAAATCCTTGTCATACGGATGACGAACTTATCTTCCGGATCTATCATAAAATAAGTGAACAGGGTCAAGGGCTGATGTATCGGATTGTGGATGTTCCGCTATTCTTGGAAAAGCTCGAGCATCATTCTTTTGGACAGGAATCTGTCCGTATCGGCTGGAACATATCCGACAGCTTTATGGATGAACAGTATTCCTATGTGTGGGAGTTTACGGACGGGGTTCCGAGAGCAACGAATCAGCTCCCTGACGTAGAGATCCAGATAGGAATAGCTGAATTTTCATCACTTATGATGGGATGTGTTACCTTGGACAATCTTCTGCTGGGTGGTTATGCAGAAGCAGAACCAGGAGAGGGCCTTGATCAGGCTATTACGCTATTTCAAAACCCTAAGAAACCCGAAAGCTGGAGTTTCTTTTAGTTTAACGATAGGATTCCCTTCTTCTGCAGGTACGTGCGGGAAGAGAAGGTAAATTGTGCCCGGCGCTCCGATTAATTATTCGAATTCAGGGAAAAATCAGGATAGAAAATGATTTCTGTCATGGAGGTGCTTCAATGGAAAAGATAGCAGGGAAAACGGTATCCGAATGGGTTGAAAGTCTTCCCTTATTAGATAAAGTCATGAAAAGTGAGCCCGTGTTTTGGATCAATACGTCTGCCAGGGAGATGGATAAGGTGCCTGAGTTTGCGGTAACCAAATATGACATCTATGAAGCGGAACAACTGTGGAAACGGTTTGCTCCTTTTCTAAAGAAGGCTTTTGCAGGAACGAAAGATGGGGCGATTGAGTCGCCTGTAAGATCATTAAAGCAGATGAAAAAAGATCTTAGCACCTATTATGATCAACCATTTGAAGGAGAGTTCTACTTAAAATGTGACCATGACCTTCCTATATCGGGGTCTATTAAAGCACGTGGCGGGGTGTTTGAAGTGCTGAGCTATGCAGAGAAGCTGGCGCTTGAAAATAATATGGTCTCCAAAGAGGATAACTATCAAGTTTTTCTTGATTCTTCATTCAAACAGTTCTTCAGTCAGTACACGATCGGCGTTGGATCGACAGGGAACCTGGCGCTGAGTATTGGTACCATTAGTGCTAAGTTAGGATTTACGGTAGAGGTTCACATGTCGGCTGATGCGAAGCAGTGGAAGAAAGATCTGCTCCGGAAAAAAGGGGCGAAAGTTTATGAATATAAAGGAGACTTCAGTGAAGCCATTACGCAAGGGCGTTCGATTACAATGGACGATCCGCTTGGCTATTTTGTAGATGATGAGGACTCGAAGGCCTTATTTTTAGGGTATAGTGTGGCTGCTCTTGAATTAAAAAGACAGTTGGATGAAGAAGGGATTATTGTAGATAAGGATCATCCGCTGTTCGTTTACCTTCCGTGCGGAGTAGGAGGATCTCCGGGAGGGATTACATTTGGATTGAAGGAAGTGTTCGGGGATCATGTTCACTGCCTGTTTGTAGAGCCTACGCATTCCCCGTCCGTACTACTCGGGGTAATGACTGGGGAACACGAAAAAGTAGCCGTTCAGGATTTTGGTCTGGATAATCTTACAGAGGCGGATGGGCTGGCGGTTGGACGTCCTTCCCGGTTTGCGACAGAAATTAGTCAGTATTTGGTAAGCGGTTTTTATACTATGGAAGACGATGAAATGTACCGTCTGCTTGCCTTGCTGGCTGATTCAGAAAACGTGTACGTAGAACCATCCGCAGCTTCCGGACTTTCCGGACCGTTAAGACTTAAAGAGTCGGGCATTATCAAAGAAAATGGATGGCAGGACAAAATGGGCCGTGCGGTTCATTTAACCTGGTCCACAGGCGGTTCCCTAGTACCGGAACAGGATAGGGAGAAATTCTATCAAAAAGGAAAATCCCTGCTAACACCCGTAACCGAATCGTGAATCCAATGGAATAAACATCCACCTCAGGTCATCCAAATTCTGGATGACCTGAGGTGGTATTTTTTTACATATTCACAATAGTGATTCGGCGCCGTCGATAAACACTTCGGTACCTGTAATGTGGGAAGAAGCATCGGAAAGCAGGAAGTATACAAGGTCGGCGACTTGTTCTGGTGAGCCGACTTCTTCATTAAGCGGTGAACCTTCTATTTCTTTTTTTACTGGTATATCAATTTTCTCAAGCTCCTGCTCAGCCGGACGCGTGTTTTCACCAATATTGGTATCGATGAAACCAGGGCACATAATGTTAACGCGAATTCCCTGGGAAGCAAGTTCCACGGCAGCCATTTTGCCGAAGGCCATAATCCCGGCTTTAGAAGAACTGTATGCAGAAAATCCTTTATTCGTGAAGGTGCGGTTACCATTAACGGAACTAGTAAGTACAACACTCCCACCTTTTTCTTTCATGTGGGGGATGGCATATTTCAGGGTCAGGAAAGAACCCTTTAAATTGGTTTCAATGGTATGGTCCCATTCTTCTGGAGGCATATCCTCGATAGGCATAACTTTTCCGTTGACTCCGGCATTGGCAAATACCCCATCAATCCGGCCCCAGTGTTCTTGGACCATGTCTATACTTTTCTTGACCTCTTCCGGAGAAGATAAATCAGTGACTATGGTCAGTGTGCGGTTGGCTTCCCCCTGAATCTGCTGTTCAGCTTCTTTTAATCGTTCTTCATTAATGTCTAATAGAGCTACATTTGCCTGTTCATTTACAAGTCTCCGAGCAGCCGCATATCCCATTCCGGAAGCAGCGCCCGTAACGATGAAAACTTTATCCTGGACAGTTGTCAAACCTTCCACCTCTTTCTATTGTCATACTTCCCTTTATCCAAAAAGCCCCCATGAAAAACCTATTCATTACTACGAATTCCATAAACTGGATGACCTGAGGTGGCAATATAAGGGATTTATTTGGGAGACTTTTGAAGTTGATTTCTACCTTGGATTCCAAATTTATGATAGAATTTGTTAATATATGAGAATATTCTTGCAATAATAACAAATTTGGATAGGAGGAATCATGATGCAGGAACAATCCGGGATAAAAAGTTTCTGGAACTGGATGTGGCAGTTGCATGATCAAGCCAAAGATTTAATGAGCTTCGCTGTTACGGGAAATCCTGAGAAAGTTAAACCGAAAGAAGATGATCGTAAGCAGGCGGGGAACGGGTCAGGTCCGAATCAACCGGCAAACGGAAGCGGAGGATCCGGTTCTTCCTTTGATACCCGTCAAAAAGTTGGTATCATCTTAGGTCCGCTTTTATTTATTGTGACGCTTCTATTCTTTGAACCAGAAGGATTGTCTGGCAGTGCGGTAGCAATTCTCGCAAGTACATTATGGATTGCTACGTGGTGGATTACCGAGGCCGTACCGATTCCAGCTACGTCTTTATTACCTTTAATTTTGTTTCCGCTTACAGGAGGTCTCTCCGGTGATGCAACGGCATCATCTTATGGAGACAACACCATTTTCTTATTCATGGGTGGTTTCCTTATTGCCCTTGCTATGCAGAAGTGGAACTTACATAAACGTATCGCCTTGTTCATTATTTCGCTGGTAGGGACAAGTACCGAGATGATTGTGCTTGGGTTTATGCTTGCGACCGGACTTCTTTCGATGTGGATCTCTAATACAGCTACTTCGATGATGATGGTTCCGATCGGCCTTGCGGTTATTTACCAGGCATCTGAGCAGTTGAAGAAGGAAGGGGAGGGTCAAGTCGATCACTCTTCCTTTAACTTTGGAAAAGTCGTTATGCTTGGGATTGCCTATAGTGCTTCTATAGGAGGTCTAGCTACTATTATCGGTACGCCGCCGAATACGATCTTTGCCGCTGTCGTTTCAGAAACGTATAATATTGAGGTCTCTTTTGCGGGATGGATGGCTTTTGGTGTTCCCTTATCCTTGATTTTTCTAGGGATTGCCTGGGTATATCTCGTGAAAATGGCTTTTCCTATGAAAATTAAGCAGCTTCCCGGGGGGCGAGAAGTCATCGACAAAGAGCGCCGTGGACTTGGGGAAATGTCGGTGGAAGAAAAAATTGTCCTCACTGTGTTTGGTGTAACGGCTCTGGCCTGGATTTCGAGGTCTTTTCTTCTGGTACCTTACGTTAGCGGCAATATAAACGATACAATAATCGCTATGACCGCAGCAATTATTCTGTTTCTTATCCCTTCAATTAGTAAAAAAGGAGATTTCATTCTGGACTGGGGAACTGCAAAAGGGCTGCCATGGGGGATCTTACTCCTTTTCGGAGCAGGACTTGCGATTGCAGCAGGGTTTCAGGAAACCGGATTAGCCGAGTGGATAGGTAACCAATTGACTATTTTAGAAGGAGTCAGCTTGTTCCTCATTCTCGCATGCGTTATTGCTATGGTTATTTTCCTAACTGAGATCACATCAAATACAGCAACCGCTACAATGATGTTCCCAATTATGGCTTCGCTTGCTTCTGCGTTGTCGGTGCATCCGTATAGTTTGATGATTGGAGCAGGGGTTGCAGCCAGCTGTGCCTTTATGCTGCCGGTAGCCACACCGCCAAACGCAGTCGTATTTGGATCCGGGTATTTACGAATACCCGATATGGCCAAGGCCGGGTTTTTACTAAACGTATTTGCCGTTGTTCTAGTGACCTTGGCAATATATTTCTATTTACCAATAGTATGGGATATTGATCTAACATCGTTCCCTCAAAAATTCAGCCAATAAGAAAAGGATGAACATCATGGATTCAAGTCAGCCGGCTATTAAGCCTTATACCCCGGACGAGTCTGGATTCTGGCGCGTTACATTAGCCCTGATGCTTGCGTCCTTACTCGTCTTTTCAACTTTGTATGTATTTCAGCCGTTACTGTCGATTTTTGTGAATGAATTTCAAGTATCGGCTACCAAGTCCAGTTTTCTTATGTCCGCTGCTGTAATCGCGATGGTTGTTGGGCTTTTCATTCTTGGCTTTGCAGCGGACCGTTACGGACGAATGCGTCTGATGCAAATATCTCTTGGAGTGACGGTATTGCTGCTTGTAGCAATGCCGTTTACTTCTTCTTTTGAATGGCTGGTAGTTTTACGATTGCTGCAAGGCTTTTTCCTGGCCGGAATTCCTGCAGCAGCTATGGGCTATTTAGGAGAAGAAGTAGACCCCAACCATTTAGGCCTCGCCATGACGCTGTACATATCCAGTAATGCACTTGGCGGTATGGGGGGGAGAGTCGCGGGCGGTTATTTAACCGATGTATTTGATTGGGAGAAGACCTTGTTCATACTCTCAGCATTTGGTGTGGCTGCTGCTCTGCTTTTCCTATTGCTTCTACCTTCCGAACGTTTCTTTACAAAAGGAGACCAGCCACTTCGGGAAGATTTTCAGGGGATGCTTGTCCACTTGAAAGACCGTTATATGCTGGTTTTGTTTTTAATGGGACTGCTGCTTCAAATTGTTTTCACAGCAATATGGACGTATATCCCTTTTCATCTTCAGTCAGACCCCTATCAGTGGCCGTTAAAATGGATATCCTTTACGTACTTTGCTTATGTTCTCGGGGTGCTTGCTCCTCCACTTGCCGGGCGTCTGTCTAATTACTTCGGTTTAACAAAAGTGATGTTTTCTGGATTGTTTATTTTAATTGCAGGAGCTGGTTTCACAGCTTTACAACCGGTATCATGGGTCATGGCAGGGCTCGGTGTGCTTTGTTCCGGCTTCTTTATTGCTCATTCCATGGCCGCCGCCCTTGTGAGTAAATCAGCTGACCATCACAGAAGCGGGGCCTCAAGTTTTTACTTGATTAGTTATTACGTAGGAGTTGCAGTAGGAAGTACAGCTGTCGGAGCCCTTTGGGAGACATTGGGATGGACGGGAGTGATTAGTACCACTCTTGTCTTTATCTTAATTTTTCTCTCTTTGCCGGTATTTAAAAGGAATTCAGGAGGAGGAGAAGTATGAACAGCATTAAGGTGAAAGGTACAGGGGTAGATGAACACACGAGATGTGCACATTATCATAGTAACGTCGACATTGTAGCGGTCAAATTCTACTGCTGTCAGGAATACTATGGCTGCTACTATTGCCACAAAGAAAAAGCGAATCACAGTGAGAGAAAATGGCCTAAGGAGCAATGGGAAGAAAAAGCGATTTTGTGCGGAAATTGCTGGACTGAGTTTTCTATTCAAACATATATGAAGGTAACTCAATGTCCAGCATGTGCTCATCCGTTTAACGAAAAGTGCAGCTACCACTATCCCTTGTATTTTGAAGGATTTTCAGAATAAACACTATTAAACAAAAGGGCCGGTTAGTTGAAGACTCACTTTCGAGATATTGTGTGGAGAAAGGGGCGGAAGGGAACGGCTCGCTTTCCGCGGCCCTGCACGACGCAGGGTCGTTCGACGTTGCCACAGGACGTGGCGATCTTAGTCGAACATCCCATGTGGTGAGCTTCCTCGGGCTTAACAGCCCTGCGGGATCTCACCGATCATGTTCATCCCGCAGGAGTCTTCGCCGTTCCCTTCCGCCCCTTTGCGATCATGGAGCGCTCGAAATTCTCTGCATAAACGCGTTCCAATGAACCAGGATCATCTATGATCCATAGTGGTTTTTACGTGTGTTTACATGTAGGAACCCTGTTATATAAGCATTTAAGGCAGATGCAGCATGGCTCCTTTCTGCTATAGCGGGGGTCGTTCGAAGCATTATAGTTGGGTTGGTGGGGAAATGGCGAGACTCCCATGGGAGAAGGGACTAGGTGAGATCCCGCAGGGATTGAAACGAGCGAGGAAGCTCAACTTTCCCCCATAGGAAAGCGAGTTATTTCCCCACCAGCCCTTATCCATCTAACGTAACGGACCCAATTATCTCGAAACTGAGTCTTCAAGGAATGGGAGCTTTAGTTTAAGATTATTGAATTTATCAGAGCCTACAATAAAAAAGGAGCTTCATTGCCTGAGGCTCCTTTTACTCATGATCAAGTTGCACCCATACCGCCATCAACGCGATACTGGCTGCCGGTAACAAATCGACTCTCATCAGAAGCGAGGAAAAGGACGACTTTTGCGATGTCCTCCGTTTCGCCATAACGATTCAGTGGAATGGCATTGGTCTGTTCTTCTTTAGCTGCTTCTGCATCGTCAGGGCTGAATCCTTTTTCAAGGGAACGCATCATACGGGTGTTAACCGGAGATGGGTGAACGGAATTAACCCGCACACCAGAAGGGGCAGCTTCTAAAGAAGCCACTTTTGTCAGCCCAACCACTCCATGTTTGGAAGTGACGTAAGGCGCTACTCCTGGAGAACCCATCAAACCAGCAACTGATGACATATTGATGATACTGCCATCCTGCTTTTCAGTCATAACAGGCAGCACATGCTTCAGACCCAAGAAGACTCCTCGCACGTTTACATTCATAACTTTATCAAAGTCCTCGACTCGCTGCTCGGTAATCGGACGGACTTCGCCTTCAATTCCTGCGTTATTAAAGAAAACATCAATTGTTCCAAAATGTTCAAGTGTTTTTTCTACATAATTCTGGACGTCTTTTTCTTCGGTGACATCGGCAGTGACCGTCAAAACTTCACCATAAGCTTCCAATTCAGATTTCGCATCCTTCAAAGCTTCTTCATCTACATCCACGAGTGATACTTTGGCTCCTTCTTGTAAAAACAAGCGAGCCGTGGTCTTTCCGATGCCGCCGCTTCCACCAGTAATAACAGCGGTTTGGTCATTTAAACGACCCATGCTAGAACCTCTCCTTATTACATATTTGTAGAAAGGCAAACGAAGTAAAACGTTTGTCACAAAACGTCTTCCACTTTATCCCAATAAATAAACGCAGGAGGGGAATGACGGACTGGTTCTTGATCATGTGCTTAACAAATATAAGCCTTCAAAGGGTCAAAATTTGAATGTTTAATGATTGAATACATAATAACGGGTTTTATTCATACCGAACTTTTCACAGGCTACTTCATTTAATATTTGAAGAGCTGCCGTACTGGAGTCAAGCTTAAGGAAAGCGCTTGCCCGCTGGTTCGTAATTCGTTCACCGAAAAGAAACTGGTAATCTTTTAAAGCCTCTACATGAGCATTTCTTGAAGTATGATGACAGGCTTTACAATACCATCGTCCGTGAAGTCTTTTCATCGGAAGAGCACTACATTCCGGACAGATGACCCCTTGCAGAATATCTGATTTTTTAAGACGAAACCGGTCTAAAATAAAAGGCTGGTATGGGGCATATTCGATCATTAGCTGGTCGCATAATCGGTTTAGATCAGATTCTTCCAATGGAGAGCTAGTGTAGACATTATTTAGTGTTTGGAAGGCTGTTATCAACTGGTCTAAATGTACAACATGACTGTTAGATCCATAAGATGGGTGGCTATAGGAGGCGGGACTGGTTAAAACGACGAAATAGTTGATCGGTACACTTTGAAATCCGTTCATTGACAACCAGTAGGTTAATTGGTGGGCCTGAAGTTCTGCTTGGGACAGAGGGTCTGGCATCCTTGCTTCCATCCGTTCGTTTACATGCATAAATCTATAGTCCTTTGTCAGGCTTTGTAAAGGTGTATGATTAACTTCTAAAATAAGGGCAAAATTTCGAGTGACAATAAGAACATCGATCTGACAAAAGGAGTGATCAGGGAGCGGGAGACGCAGGTCAAAAAATATGCGGGATTCTTTGGAGGATAAATGGGTCAATACAGGTAAGATCTTTTTTTCTCCATAGTAATTCGACGATAATTGGGTTCGCCAGTGTACGATTTCTGAATGTTTATGATGAGTCATCGCGATGCGTCTGGAAGCAGATTCCAACTGATCGAGATAATAAGGTTTTGATAGATGTTTAATGAACAAAAACATCAACTCCATTCAAAATGATTATTTCTATATTCCATGAGGTTTATGGAAACTCCTTCCTGTAAAACAAAGTTCCAAATTTTCCACTTTTTTTATTGAATTTCTGCAATTTTATCAAACACCATTCGTACACTTTGTAAATTGGTATAGACAACTATATGTCGTAGTGGTATCCTCTAATTATAAAGCGGTTTCAAAATCGACGACTTGAATATAGAGGAGGAACAAACATGTTAAGTTTTCTACAACGAATTGGGAAGTCGTTAATGTTTCCAATCGCTACACTGCCAGCTGCAGCGTTACTCGTTCGATTAGGTATGGAGGATTTGTTTGATATTCCATTTATGACAGCAGCCGGAAATGGAATCCTTACCAATCTATCCATTATTTTTGCTATAGGTATTGCAATGGGGTTTGCCAAAGATGGAAGCGGAGGAGCAGCTTTAGCCGGGGCAATTGGAGTTCTTGTACTGGAAGAAGGCATTAAGGCAATTAATAATGATATTGATATGGGAGTGTTTTCGGGGGTGATTGCCGGAGTAATTGCGGGTATGCTCTATAATCGCTTCTATGATATTAAATTTCCAGAGTTCCTGTCTTTCTTTGGAGGGAAGCGGTTTGTGCCCATCATTACCTCTCTGACTATGGTTGCTCTTTCTTTTGTCCTCGGGCACTTATGGGTTTATCCCCAATATGTTCTTGATGCTACGGCCAACTGGATATTAAATGCTGGAGAAGTGGGAGTAGGAGTGTATGGAGTACTCAACCGACTGCTCATCCCTGTTGGGCTGCACCACGTGTTGAACACTCTTATTTGGTTTGATTTCGGCTCCTTTACAACGGAGTCAGGGGAAGTTATAAAAGGTGAAATTAATCGGTTCTTAAATGGAGATCCGGATGCAGGTTATTTTTTAGCAGGGTTCTATCCTGTCATGATGGTAGGCCTTCCAGCAGCTTGTATCGCCATGTACGCGGCTGCGAAAAAGCACCGTAAATCGATGGTAGGCGGAATGTTCTTAAGTATCGCACTTACATCTTTCCTGACTGGTGTTACGGAACCTATTGAGTTTTCATTTATGTTCCTATCACCGCTGCTGTATGTTGTTCACTCCGTTTTGACTGGAGTGTCTATGGTGGCCGCTTATATGCTTGAGATTCGCCACGGCTTTGGCTTTTCAGCCGGGCTCATTGACTATTCCTTAAACTTTGGTATTGCGCAGAATCCTCTGCTACTCATTCCAATCGGTCTGGTCCTTGGTTTTATCTATTTCCTAGTCTTCTACTTTTTGATTATTAAACTGGATTTGAAGACTCCAGGACGTGAAGATGAGGATGAAGACTTTGTAGAAGAATCCCAGGCAGTGGGACAACCCTCTGAAGGATCTGAGGATGGTTATGACCGTAAAGCTTCAGACTATTTGAAAGCTCTCGGAGGCGCTGAAAACATTAAATCACTGGATTATTGCACCACTCGCCTGCGGTTACAAATGGTAGACCGGGATCAGGTGGATGAAAATGCCCTGAAACGATCCGGTGCACGCGGAGTGATGAAAGTAGGCGGGCAAAACCTGCAAGTAGTTGTAGGGACGTCTGTAGAGTTTATCGCCGAGGCGATTCGAAAAAGAATGGATGAAAGAGACACCGACAATCGTAATAAATAGATTCATGTACTTGAAACGATAAAAAAACGGGTCGCCGAACAAAGACAATTTTTGTTATGGCATCTGAAGGAGTTATCCTTTCGTATGAAGAAGTACCAGTTAGACTTTTTTGGAGAGTGTGCAGACAATAAAAGGACCACAACGATGCATGATTTTACGGCAGAATGAAGGGGGAGGGTATAATCTCCCCTGAAGTCTTACTAAGGAGTGAGAAGCCCATGGCGGATAGTTTAGAGATAATAAACGTAACAGTCGTTTGTAATAATG
Organism: Halobacillus alkaliphilus; assembly: GCF_900113125.1. Taxonomy (GTDB): domain Bacteria; phylum Bacillota; class Bacilli; order Bacillales; family Halobacillaceae; genus Halobacillus; species Halobacillus alkaliphilus. The sequence continues at coordinate 80,624 of NZ_FOOG01000011.1, forward strand.
AAATTGTTCCTTCAGGTTCGGTATTACTTAAGGACGGTTTGATCGAATCTGTTGCTGAGCATCCAGTGGGTGGTGCAGACAAAGTTATCGATGGTAAAGGTGAAAGGTGGACCCTTGTGCCTGGATTTATAGATGTGCATATCCACGGAGCAGACGGACACGACGTGATGGACGGTACGAGCGAAGCACTGACAGGAATGGCGCGTAGTCTGCCGGCTGAAGGCACCACCAGTTTTTTGGCGACGACCATGACCCAGTCCGGCGAAAGTATTACCAGGGCCTTAAAGAATATTAGAGAATACATGAACACTGGACAAGCGGGCAGACAGGCGGAGATACTTGGCATTCATTTGGAAGGACCTTTTCTATCGATAAATAAAGCAGGAGCTCAGCCGCATGAACACATTATTCCTCCTTCAACCGACCAGTTTGATCGTTGGCAGGAAGAAAGCGGAGGACAGATTCGTTTAGTTACTTTAGCTCCTGAAATTCCCGGGGGATTGAAATTTATTGAGCATTTGACGGGCCAGGGAGTGATTGCCTCTATTGGTCATAGTGAAGCAACATTCGATCAGGTAGAAGAAGCGGTGGACGCCGGTGCCCGTCACGTCACTCATTTATACAACCAGATGAGTGGATTTCATCACCGCGATCCTGGTGTGGTCGGAGCTGCTTTGCTGAACAAGCGGTTGAAAGTGGAAATGATTGTGGATCATGTGCATGCGAGGCCGGAAGCGGTGCAATTGGCTTATCACCATACTAAAGCTGAAAGAACCATTCTGATCACTGACGCCATGAGAGCGAAATGCCTTCCTGAGGGGACGTACGATCTGGGTGGTCAGCAGGTAGATGTTAAAGGCGGAGAGGCCCGCTTAGGCGATGGGACACTCGCGGGCAGTGTGTTGACTCTGCAGAAAGCCTTAAAAAATATGCAGCAGCATTCAGAATTACCTTGGGAAGACCTGGTCCGGATTACCTCTCTCAATGCGGCAGAACAATTGGGACTCGATGAAAGAAAAGGGAAAATCGAGAAAGGGAAAGATGCGGACCTTGTTCTTTTAGACGAAAATATGGAAGTGGTAACGACCATTTGTAACGGTGAGATAGCTTATCAACGAGAGGAGAGTTAACCGTGAAAATATGGGTCTCTCAAGACTACCAATCTTTAAGTCATAAAGCCTGCGGGATGATAGAAGATGAGGTGAATCGTAATCCTGCAGCTGTTCTCGGACTTGCTACAGGAAGTACGCCTCTTCAAACCTATCACGAAATGGTAGAAGGGCATAAGAGAAGAGCAGTGGATTACCGTCATATCTCCACGATCAATTTAGATGAATATGTGGGTCTTGGCGAAAAAGATCCGCAAAGCTACCAATTTTTTATGAAAAAGCATTTATTTGATAAGATTAATATCAATCAGGCTCACACGCATATTCCTAATGGATTGGTCGAAGATTTAGAAGAAGAGTGCAGCCGTTATGAGCAGTTGATTGATCGGGTTGGACCGCCTGATCTACAGATTTTAGGAATCGGGCAGAATGGCCACATTGGATTTAATGAACCCCATACGTCATTTGAAAGTGAAACCCACATGATCGAACTTGCTGAATCGACAAGAAAAGCCAATGCCAGATTCTTTGAATCGCTCGAAAATGTACCGAGAAAAGCAATCACCATGGGAATTCAGTCCATTTTAAAAAGCAAAAAAATTCTTTTGCTTGCTTCTGGAGAAAATAAAGCGGAAGCTATAAGAAGTTTACTAGAAGATCCGCCTAGTGAGGATATGCCAGCGTCTGCCCTTTGCTTTCATGAAAATGTTACGTTACTCGTAGATGAAGCAGCTTATAAAAAGGTAGAGTATTGAGAGGAGACGAATAGAGTCATGATTGATAAGAAGTCGCCGCTTCCGATTTATTACCAAATTGAAGAGGATATTAAACAGAGGATTTCTGATGGGGAGTATCAGCCTAACGATATGATTCCATCTGAACGTATTCTGTCAGAAAACTACGCTGTCAGCCGAATGACGGTCAGACAAGCGATTACCAATCTGGTCAATGAAGGAGTTCTTTACAGAGAGAAAGGCAGAGGAACGTTTATAGCAGAGAACAAAATTGAACAGTCTCTAAAAGGTTTAACAAGTTTTACAGAGGACATGAAAACCCGAGGGATGACAGCCAGCAGTAAGCTGCTGGATTTTGAGAAAGTGACGGCAAGCGGAGAGATTTCCCGCAAACTGGAAATCGAAGAGAATGCAGAGATCTATCGTCTGCAAAGAATACGCTATGCCGATCAAAAACCTATGGCTATTGAAACCAACTTCCTGCCAGCGGCTATGTTTCCTAATCTGAAAAAAGAAAATGTACGGGGTTCTCTCTATGATTATGTAGAGAAAAATAAACGCCAAAAAATAGGGAAAGCCAGCCAAATCATTGAAGCAACCATTGCCAATGAAGATCAGTCTTCCCTACTTGAAATCCCTCTTGGCTCTGCTGTTCTTCATATAGAAAGACATAGTTTTCTTGAAGATGGCACGCCATTTGAGGTAGTTAAATCATCCTATCGTGCGGACCGCTATAAATTCTCAAGTGATATTACCCGTGGTTAAGGAGAGGCTAGTTATGAGTTATTTATTACAAGCAGCGGAACTATTGGAACGATTGGATAGAGACAAAGGCGATCAACTGAATTCCATTAGCAGAAAAATCGCCCGCCGTCTAAAGAATAAAGGGGTTATTCACACGTTTGGCTGCGGCCACTCCGGTCTTATCGCTCAGGAACCTTATTACAGAGCGGGTGGTCTGGTGCCGGTTCGTCCTATTTTAGTGGAGCCCCTGATGCTTCATGAAGGAGCAGTAAAATCCAGTCAATTTGAAAAGCAGCCAGGGTTTATCCAGAGTTATTTAGAAAAAGAGGATATTCGTGAAGGAGATGTCTTTCTTGTTATCTCAACATCCGGCCGTAACCCTGCCCCAATTGATGCGGCAATTTATGCACGCGAAAAAGGGGCTTATGTGATCGGGATGTTATCCATGGACTACGCAGATAACTTCCCGTCCCGGCATCCGTCAGGTAAAAGACTGGAAGAAGTCGTTGAGGAAGTCGTGGATACCCAAATTCGGTCAGGAGATACTTCGCAGGAAGCGGAAGGTGTGCCACAGGCATTTGCCCCTATGTCATCCGTTATCGGAGCGGCTTTACTGCAGGATTTGTTGGCAAGAGTAATTCTTAGTTACAGAGATATGGGAGAAACCCCACCGATTTTTCTAAGCGGCAACTTAGAAGGCGTACAAGAACATAATGCTGCACTTGTAGAGAAATATAAGGATAGAATCAATTTTTAATTTTTTTCATAACTCCCCATATTGTTTATAGAACCCTTTGCTGATAACAGGCAGAGGTTTTTTACTGGCTAAAAAAATAAAAATAGTTACATACATAAAAATTATCATTTTTGGGGCGACCGGCCGTAGCTGAGAAATAAACCGTCGTATATTTGTTGTTATGAGAATGAATAAGTCGGAAGAACCGCCGATCTTCCTATCCCCTGCCTAATGCAAAGAATACAGGCCTTTCAAGATGATAGCTTGTATGCCGCTAAAAAACATAGTTCTTTTAAATCAGGTATGAAACTACTAATTTCTTCACAAAACGATAACTTTTTTTTACAAGCCTGTCATAGAATATTAGTTTTCTGTTAATATTTACATACTATTATAAAAATTGTAAGAAAATCCAATCCTGGAGGGATCAATTTGAAGAAAGGTTTAGCGAAAAAAGTATTATCTGTGACGGCTTTGTCATGTCTATTCTTTGGGTCAAGTGCAGGAGTCAACACAAATTACATAAGCGCCTCCGAGCATGAAGAAAAGGATGTAAAAAATGTGATTTTCATGGTTGGTGATGGCATGGGGCCGTCTTATACCACGGCTTATCGCTATCTTAAGGATAATTCAGAGACCATAAAAATGGAGGATACAGCTTTTGACCCATACTTAGTAGGCATGCAGTCTGTCTATTCAGCGGACGCTTATCACGATGGCGGTGAAGAGGACGAGAAAGAAAACATCCCCGATTCTGCAGCTACAGCTACTTCTATGTCTTCCGGTGAAAAAACGTATAATGGAGCCATTGCAGTAGATTTAGAGAAAGAAAAAACAAAGACGGTGCTAGAAGGGGCTAAGGAAGAAGGAATGGCTACCGGTCTTGTCGCGACTTCTCAAATTAACCACGCAACCCCAGCAGCTTACGGAACGCATGATGAAGACCGGAACAATTATAATGATATTGCCAATGACTACTATGATGATATGATCCAGGGCGAACATAAGGTAGATGTGTTGTTAGGCGGAGGTACAGACTTCTTTGATAGAGAGGACCGTGACCTGACCAAGGAGTTCCAGGAAGATGGGTACGATTATGTAACCTCTACGGACGAGCTTATGAATACATCAAGCGATCAAATTTTAGGTCTATTTGCACCTGTAGGCTTAGAGAAAGCTATTGATCGTCCGGAAGAGCAGCCTTCTCTTGAACAAATGACTGAGACAGCTCTTGAGACCCTGAGCCAGGACGAAGACGGATTCTTTTTAATGGTTGAAGGAAGTCAAATCGACTGGGCTGGGCACGACAACGATGTAGTAAGTGCCATGAGTGAGATGGAAGACTTCGATAAAGCTTTCCAAAAAGCTATTGAATTTGCTAAACAGGATGAAGAAACTCTAGTAGTAACCACAGCTGACCACTCTACTGGTGGCTTTTCCATTGGAGAAGGCGGGCCTTACAAGTGGGATGCGGAAGTTATCCAGGCAGCTAAACACACTCCGGACTATATGGCGCGCCAAATTGTTGAAGAAGGTGCAGATGTAGAAACTGTTCTTAATGATAATATCGACTTTGAATTGAAAGACGAAGAAATTCAGTCGGTGACAGATGCTATGGAAAGTGCGGCTGAAGAAGAGAAAATGGTAGAAGTGGATAATGCTATTGAAGCGATTTTTAACGAGCGTTCGGGAACGGGCTGGACAACGAGTGGACACACGGGGGGAGATGTTCCTGTTTATGCTTATGGTCCAGGTTCTGACATGTTCTCCGGGTTTATTGATAACACCGACAACGCTGAAAACATCTTTAAGCTTCTAGGCCTTTCTAAAACAGAAGATGGAGCTCCTCTTCCAGACACAAGCACTTCTACTCCTGCAGGCATGCTTGCTGGTGTTTTGATTGCTGCCGGTGGTGCTGCACTTCTGATATTCAGAAGAAAGAATGCTAAAAACTAGTCAATCAGGTGCAGGTTAAAGGAGTCTTAAGAAAAGGTCCGCCTCGGAAGAAGAGGCGGACCTTTTTCATACGCTCATAAATGCTTTTTAAGCAAATCCATTTCTTCCAAGATAGTTTCCCAGGCAGGAGAGGAAACATTTGTGAGCATAAAGTGTTCATCTTCAGGAAGTTCAACATACTTAATAAAGTCACCTAAATTTTCTGCCATCTGGTAGTAGTGATCACTAATACCAACAGGAACATTAATATCAAGTGAACCATGCACAATGACCTGAGGCACATTTAGGGGTAAAAGCTCTAAAGGACTGGCTTCCTTAAATCGTGTCGGGTATTCATCGGGAGAGCCGCCAAGTAGTTCTGAAGTTGGATTGGTAGGTTGTAAAGAAAGTGTAGAATCTCTCTTCTGATGAACCTCATACATTTTGTGTAAGTCGTTTACCCCTGCTAAACTCACAGCTGCTGCAATTGGGAGGGGAGAAGCGTTTGTCACCAGCTCACTATCTGCTGAGAGACGATGTCTTCCAGCAATCCAAAGTGCTAAGTGGCCTCCTGCTGAATGACCAATAGTTACTACTTTTGAGAGATCAAGAGAATAAGAGTCTGAGAGCTGAGTCAGGTAATCGCAGGCTTCTGCTGCATCTTTAAGAGTGCCTGGCCATGCCCCGCCTTCCTGTCCAACACGGCGGTATTCAATATTCCAAGTGGCGAAACCCTGAGAAGTTAAACTTTCAGCGACGTCATTCATGATTTCGAGACCGAAATGTTCTTTCCAGAAACCACCGTGAATGACCACAGCTACTGGATGCGGTCCGTCTCCCTCTGGTAAGCGTAAATCCCCAAACTGATTTTCATTCGTTCCGTAAAATAGTCTTTCCATATGTACACCCCTTTTTAATGGACTGCTCTAAATTAAATTGAGCGAAACTCTACTAGTATTTTATTCCATTAAGGGTGAAACTACAAAAGTTTTAAGGGAGACGCTGACCACCAAAGATGGTACCCCTTCAGGTTATGATAAAATGAATGTAATCGAATGAAGCGGGAGAAAAAGGATGTATAAATTAAAAACCAAGAAAAACGATGAAAGTGTACTAGCGTTTATTGAAACAGTGGATAAGCCTAAAAAACGCGAAGATACTTATCAGCTTCTGGATATTTTCACGGAAACCACTAGGTGTGAAGCGAAAATGTGGGGGAGCAGTATGATTGGGTTTGGATCTTATCATTACACATACGCATCCGGGCATGAAGGTGAGGCTCCACTTGTAGGATTTTCTCCTCGCAAGGCCAAAATTAGTTTATACTTTTCGCTAGGAGAACCCCGCAGGGAAGAACTTTTAAAGAAACTTGGAAAACATACGACAGGGAAGCCTGTGTTTATATCAATAGAGTAGAAGACATTAACGAGGACGTTTTAAAAGATTTGATTCGTGCTTCGATCACCCACCTGCAAACCCTTTACCCTAAAAAATAACAGTTTGTTATATACGTAGGTTGTGTATGGCGAATCGGGTTAGTTATATGTTTTTTATCAGGGATTTCTAGAGGGATAAAGCTCATAAATAACGAGATAACATTTGGAGGAGAAATCCAATCATTATCTCGCTTTTAAACGATTATTTCATTTTGAAATGAGCGTTAATCTGTCCCCGCAGCATACGCTCAATCACCTTTTCCTTATCACCGGACCGCTGCATATCCTTTCTAATCTCATACGTTTGAACGCCTTCTTCACGCTTGTCTGCAATTTGAAGCAGAACTTCCACATCAGCAAATGAATACTTCCTAGTACCTCTTTTAGTTCTTTCAGGGAAGATTAATTCTCTTTCTTCATAGTACCGTATCTGCCGGAGGGATAAGCCCGTCAGTTCATTCACCGTCCCAATCGAGATTACTTTTTTATCCTTATAAGAAGACATCTTTTCTCCTCCTTAAACGTTTCAACACAAAGGACTCCTTCTGGGAATTCAGGGACCTGTTTTATCGAGGCGTTTCACTAACGCTTCCAGTTGAGTTAATGTCAGCGTTTGTAAAGCCTCATCCGTAGACTGAACCACCCCTGAATGAATTAACCTCTTGATATAGTGCTCTTTCATGGCTTCTACTGCATCACGTAAATGATTTTTCATAAGGCCCACCTCAACATTCAGATTGTATTTTTTAACAAAGATTCACGGTTGAAAAGAAACGGTAAATTCATGCCGTGTCCTTTTCATGAATTATACTTAGAATAAAACACTCAAAATATTTTGTCACCCTTTATGTTAGATAACCTAACATAAATATAATTGAAACGGCTATTATGTCATAAAACCTGACATGATTGTTTCTTCTGGATTTAAATAATATGCTCAACTTTCAAATTTCCCTCCTTTATTGGCTATTCAAGTTTTGTTTGGATTTTAAGAATAAACAGGCGTTTAAAACTTCTCATGAAGGTCTTGAGCTTATTTTGAAACAGAAAAACCATAATCTCTGAAAAAACTCCAATACTGGCGTTCTTTTTTTAATTTAGCTGTTTATCCAAGCCTAATTTAGTGAATGTGTTAGAAGGAAGATAAAGTCAGTAAAATGTCAGGAGAGTGACTATGTGGATTAAGCATCCTTTTTTCAAATATTTAACCGCTATAATATTGGTGTTAATAACTATTTTCTTTTTAAATTTGCTAGAATTCTTTAAACCGATCGGTACAGTCATCGGAACCCTTTTCTATCCTTTTCTCATTGCCGGATTTTTATTTTATCTGATGCGGCCTCTGGTAGAACTAATATCAACGCGCAAGTTTTTCCCACGCCCCGCAGCCATACTAACAATTTTCGCAGGGATAGCCGGGCTTTTTTATGCAGCTTACGCTTTGCTGGCTGAAACGATAAAGAAACAAGTGAACAACATCTCTCAATTGCCTGATAAAATGAAAAGCGCTGCCAAAGAGGCTGAACAAAAGATTCAGGAGAACGATATGGGAATGCTTTCAGGCCAATCCCTTACTCATAAGGCTAATCAATTCTTTGGGGATATGATTCAAGGGATCATGGATAACATTACGGGTATTTTCTCAGCAGTCACAGGTGCCGCGACGGTTTTAGTCATTGTGCCTTTCGTTCTGTTCTTTTTATTAAAAGATGGTCATAAATTAATTCCGTTTATCGGCAACAGACTGCCAAAAGGACATCAAAAAGAAGGACAGAAGCTGCTTAGAGATGTCGACCGTACGCTTGCAGCTTATATTATTGGACAGGTGACGGTAGCCCTGGCGGATGGTATATTGTCTTACATTGGGTATTTAATTATCGGGCTGGATTATGCGCTCATACTTGGCATATTTGTGGCCGTAACAGCCATTGTGCCTTTTGTTGGTCCAATAATAGGAGCGATTCCGGCGATTGTCGTTGCTCTTATGCAGGATCCTCAGATGGCCTTATATGTCATAATTACATTGATTATCGTCCAACAGCTGGAAGGGAATCTTGTGGCCCCTGTCGTACTTGGCAGCCGACTTCATATTCATCCATTAACGATTATTCTGCTGCTTGTAGTAGCTGCCCCGTTGTATGGGTTTATAGGAATGCTGATTGCGGTTCCTCTATACTCTGTCGTTAAAGTCGTCATTAAAGATCTGTTTAAGTTTTATAAAGTAGACACAGGACTTAAAGCATAATCCCTCTTAATGGTTTTGGTTAATTTAATTTTTAAAAGAGGCTTAATACGCCGCGGGGCCGCCATAGGAAAGTGTTCAAATTTGGAATTGCCCCGAAAGACACGACCAGCATAAGCCGATCATCAAAAGGATTGCGGTTTTTTAATCCGTAGAGGAGCGGCTTATGTCTCGAGTGGCTGGGTGATGGAACAAGACGAGTTATTTCACCACCAGTCCTTCTCCATTTAACGTAACGGACCCCGATTATCTTGAAAACTGACTCTTCAAGTATCGGGAGCTTATCTGTGAAATCAACACGAAAGTTTAATAGAGCCAACCATAAAAAATAAGCCCGGATTCCTTGGTTAGGAACCGGGCTTATTTTTTATTGGCGTTGGACGTTTTTAATAACGAATCCACTTTTTGGTAAGGCTGGCATTTTTCTTAAACTATAGCTGTAATCCTGTTTTGGCACCTCATAATCAAGATGGTTCGTCATATAATCGAAGCTTGATTTCAAGATTTCAATCGTCGGCTGCTCGCCTGGACAACGGTGCCCTTTATAATAGTCTCCGCCTCCTTGAGGAATGAGATCAAATAAGCCTCCGTTCCAGTTCAAGAAACGATCTGGATTAAACTCATCAGGATTATCCCACAATCGAGGATCATGATTTGTTCCGTAAATATCAATCAAAACCAACTGTCCCTCTTTGAAATTATACTGCTGCCACGTAAAGTCATGATCGACTCTTGCCCCTAGGAAAGGGACGAAAGGATAATAGCGGCGAACCTCTTGAGTAAATCTTAAGAGGTAGTCATCGTCATTAGCTGCCTTAGCAATGTTTTGTGGAAATTGGTAGAAAGCTAGAGCTCCAAAGGTAATAAATTTGGATATAGCTACAAGAGGGCGAATGACGTTGATCAGTTCGATGGCAGCCATTCGAGCATCCAAAGGATTTCCGTGCAAATCTTTATGCATAGCCATTTCGTAAATAGCCGTACCTTTTTGGGCCGATTGTTTTCCTTCGCGAACATCGAGAATTAAATCTTCAATCCATTTCTCTGTGCGCTTACGTGCTCTTCGGCTTTCTATATGTTTCGGGCCGACAGCGCTAAAACCATCAATCATATTACTTAAGTCGCGGGTACGTTTTTCTACTTCTTTTTCCTTTAGAGGAACCCCGGCCCACTCGCAGGCTGTACGGCATAGTAACTCCCGTGTCTCATCGTACAGCACCACTTTTTTCTTATCTTCCCATTTACTTGCAAACTGGTCCCAGTGTTTTTTTGTAATGACCTTTAAAGAAGTGATTGCTTCAGGGGTCATTAAAGACATGAATAATAATTTACGGTGAGTGTGAGCTTTTCCATCCATGGTTTGAATAGCGTCTTCTCCAAAGAGAGTTTTCAGTACACGGCTCGGAAGAGCATTTTTTCGGTTCATTCGATTAGTATCATAGAAAAGTTTTGCTCCTTCTTCGCCGCTGAGAAGCGCCACCTTTTCCCCGAGAACACGCGTTTCGTAAACATCCAGATGATTGCTTTGCACACGTTTGGAAATGAATTCGTAACCATCTTTAAATATTGCCAGAGTATTATCTAATGTCCTGTCTTTCGGTACTTTTACAGTCATATGTAGTCTCCTTTTCATTAAGGGTGTAATAGTTAAGATTCCTTTTTATAAGGGATAATAAACCAGGTAGAATGACTAATTTGTTAGAAAGTGGATAACTAAAACTCGTTAACTTGACTAAATACAGTCAAACGTTTAAAATCGTAATCGTTACTATTTAGTTATTGCACCAGCAAGTTGCTGAATCGTAACAGATGTTTAAATCCTGAAATGATTTAATCGATAAAAAGTCACTAATTTTTATAAAGGAAGGGTGAATAAACCATATGGCTAAGAAATCCAAAATCGCTAAAGAGAAAAAGCGTGAAGAGATGGCAGTTTTCTATGCTGAAAAGCGACGCGAGCTTAAAGAAAAAGGGGATTATGAAGCTTTACGTAAGCTTCCCCGCGATTCATCGCCAACGCGCGTGAACCGTCGTTGTGAACTATCCGGTCGTCCCAGGGGTTATATGAGAAAGTTTGATATGTCTCGTATTGCTTTCCGCGAACTGGCTCATAAAGGTCAGATTCCGGGTGTGAAAAAAGCCAGCTGGTAATCTAGTGAACTTCTCTATAAGAGAGAGGAAAGGCAGGTGTGGATTTATATTCGTGCCTGCCTGTTCCTATACATAAATCTTTATCCTGCTGTTGTATTAAGCGGAGAAGTTTCTAGTTCCTTTTGTTCTTTACGATCGGTTTTTGAGAATAGGCGGTACACGGCAGGTATAAGCACCAGGGTAAGGATGGTGGCAAACAGCAATCCGGAAATGATGACCGTTGCCATAGGTGCCTGATAGTTTCCTGCAGACCCTGTAGCAAGAGCGAGAGGGAGCATGCCACCGGCGGTCGTGAGGCTGGTCATAAAAATAGGACGCATACGATTTTTTCCTGCTTCTATAAGTGATTCTTCAACTCGATAGCCTTGTCTGCGAAGTTGATTTGTTCGGTCAATGTATAAGATCGCGTTGTTCAACACGATCCCGATCAGCATAACTACGCCCATTCCGGACATGACACTGAGCTCACGCTGGGTTAAGAAAAGACCAAGAATGACACCGACAATAGTTATTGGAATGACAGACATAACGATGAGCGGGTGGAGCAGATGGTTAAATTGCACAGCCATAACAAGGTACACAAGAAAAATCGCTATTCCAAGAATAAGGATCATTTCCTGAATTAACTCCTGCTGCTGTTCCAGATCCCCTGCTGCTGAAATATCGTATCCAGCGGGGGTATCAAAGCTTTCGATTACTTTTTGAACATCTCTGTTTACCGCGCCCAAATCTCTTCCCTCAATGTCAGCAGCTACGGATACAAATCGTTCTCCGTCGATGTGACTGATTTCATTAGGAGTGTCAACAGACGTTAATGCAATGAAAGAAGACAGCTTCTTGTTCCCATCTTCTGTTGGGATCGTCCAGTCCATTAACGCTTGGCTTGTATCTGCTTCCTCTTGCCAACGCACGTTAACAGGAACTTGCGCTTCATCAATGGTTACTTCGGAAATAGAGGTATTCAGTAAGGCCTGCTCCAAGGAGAGCTTTAATTTCTCAGTTGTTAGTCCGGCGTTTTTCACGACATTTTCCTTCACTTCAACTACTTCTTCCTTAGTAGTGCGATCTATGGAAGTGGTAACGCCCGCCAATCCCTCAATGTCTTTTAAATCATTAGCAAAGTCCTTCGCCAGCAAGTTTAGCTCTTCAAAGGAATCTCCTTTTATTTGAACCTCTACAGGGAATCCCCCGCCTCCGGACATCGCACTTTGAACGGATTGAATCGGCTGTTTATCCTGCAGGGCGCGTAAACTTCTAAATATGTTTTCATTTACCAGGTCCTGATCTTCTGTAATTTCCTTATCTTTCGTCATATTTATAATCGTGTAAAACATATTTCCGTCATCAATAATATAATTGGATTCTACATCTTTCACATTTTCAAGACTGTCATTCATCTGCTGAACCAACTCTTCTTTATCCTCTTCCGCTAATCCAGAATCGAAGTCTACGATGACCTCAGCGTAGCGATTGAACATATCGGGCATGATCGTCATCGGGATTTTTGTGACTAAGAATAGAGAGCTTGCAAACATTAGAATAAATAGACCGATGACAGCGGCGCTGTGACGCTTTTTCTTTACAACCCAGGCTGTCATTCGTCCGTAACCCTTTATCCATGAACTTTCTGTATTAGGTTTTTTAGTTTTTTTATGCATCAAGAAACGCTCGGATAAAGCGGGTATAAGTGTAAAAGAAACGATGACTGAACTGATCAGCGTAATGGCCACCACAATAGAAAGTACCATCATAAATTGCCCCATTTCGCCGCCTAGCAGACCAATAGGCAGAAACACAACGATGGTCGTGAGCATGGAGGCGAGAACAGCCGATGCTACTTCTCTGGTTCCCTCCAGCACTGCAGAGATTTGTTCCAGCCCCTGTTCTTTCTTACGATAAATCGACTCTAGTATGACAATGGATGAATCGACCATCATACCGATACCAAGCCCCAGTCCGATCAGCGTAAGAATATTTAAACTGTAATCAAACACCCAAATGCTTGCCATAGTAAGTAAAATAGAAGTCGGGATCGATACGCCAATAATAATGGTCGCTCTTATATTCCTTAAAAACAAAAGGAGGATCACAATGGCAATAGCCCCGCCAATCAGGATGTTGCTTGTAACCCCGTCGATAGAATCTTTCACATAGTCCGCCTGCGCGACAATTTCATTCACTTGGAAACTCTCCGTCAAACCTTCCTCTTTGATGGATTCGAGCTCACCACGGACAGCTTCTGCCGTTTCGATATCCGTAAAACCGTCAGCGCCTCCAATTTGAGCAAAGATAAAGTCTTTTGTTCCATTTTTCCACACAAAAGAGGAGCTTTCTTTTGGCTGTAAGGAAACGGCTGCTATTTTATCAAGCGAGATGGTACCGTCTTGTGTTGGGATATCTATAGCTTCTATGTCGTTTAACTGGTCCACAGTGGTATTCCAGCGAAGAGAAGGGGAGTCTGTTTCTCCAGTTAGTTCTCCTAATGTACTTTCACTGTTCGACTGCTGGATAACTCCTATGACTTGGTTGATATCCAGTTGTTCTTCCTCTAAAGATTCTCGGTCAAATTCAATCATTACTTCTTGCTCCAGGGCTCCTGACAGGTCAACATCTCTTACCTCAGGGAGTTCTTCGAGCCTGGGCTCTAATGTATCTTTAGCAAATACCGTCATTTCTTTTAAATCTCCGCCTGATACATCCAGGAAGAATTGATAGCTCTGGGTGGTTCCGTATTGACCTGATTCAACCTTTTCTACACCTGGAAGGTCAGGTTTGGAGGCGTTTACTAAAGACTCCACTTCTTTTATGGATTCTTCACCTTTTCCTTGTTCAAATTCGATTTGAAGAGAACTCTGCCCTGCATAAGTAGTGGAGCTGACTTCTTTAACGCCGTCTACATCTTTCAGTTGAGTCTCGAGCGGTGTGGTGATCGTGCGTTCCACTTCGGCGGCAGGTTGATCACCGGCATACACATTGACATAACCCATGTCTACAGTGAAGGAAGGGAGAAGTTCCTCATCCAGATTAAGAACAGCGTAGCACCCAATCATTACAATAAGTACAGAAAGAAGTCCCACCATAATCTTCCGGCGGATAATGAATTGCAGGGCTTTCATAACGGTATTTCCTCCTTTATAACTGTGTATTTTTGAATTTAGACCCAAAGATAAGTATATATCTACCTCATGAAAAAATGATTGTATTTTCCTCCTTAACAAAAATTTTACAATTGTAAATAAATTCTGCTTGGTTATATCATAGCCTGATTATAAGGCGTCTGGCTTTGATCCCAGGGCGTATATTCAATAGGTCCTGAGACGTATTTGACAAAAAAGTCTCTATTAAAACTACCAAATCGCCTTTACAGAAAAGCTCCCATTACTTGAAGACTTGATTTCGAGACATTTGTGAGATTTAGGTCCTCCGGGGGACGATTTCGCTTTCCGGCCCTGCACGACGCAGGGTCGTTCGACGTTGCCACACGAAGTGGCGGTCTTAGTCGAACATCCCCTGTGCTGAGCTTCCTCGGGCTTAACAGCCCTGCGGGATCTCACCGATCATGTTCATCCCGCAGGAGTCTACATCGTCCCCCTCCGGACCTTGCGATATATGGAGCTCGAAATCACTTAAGATATCGTCAGCTTGATGACAAAAAATCTTGGGATAATGATCATTCTATAACGATGAAAAAGTCCTGTTATACAAGCATTTATGCTTAATTGAGAAGGAG